>NZ_JARJDD010000011.1:0-199092 GCF_029269935.1 Gordonia sp. N1V | reverse complement strand
ACACAAGTGAGCAGTTTCAATTAGCCAGACTGGGCACTTTCAATGAGCGCCGTCAATCCCTCTGAGGCGCCATAATATTCGTGAAGGATCGGCCCCCACCACTGTTCGATCCGATCCTTCACCTCCGGCGGGCACGATGCCGCGCCGGTGATCGCCACCCGAAGTGACGACAAGTCGTAGCGTTCACGGACGGTGCGGGGCAGCGCCAGCATCCGTGTGAGCATCGTCGGCACGAACTGCGCGTGGGTGACCCGGTAGCGCTCGATCGCGGCCAGGGCGTCCTCGGCGTCGAACCGTTCCTGGCAGATCACCGTGCCGCCCTGCTGGACGACGGCGATACCGAACCGCAGCGGGGTGGTGTGATACATCGGCGCCGGCGACAGATACACCGTGTCGGCGTCCAGGCTCAACAGGTCCGTGTACGGGCCCAGGTGCGGCGGTGCGTCGGCGGGGTGGATGGGGGTGCGCGCATGCCGGATCCCCTTGGGCCGTCCGGTGGTCCCGGAACTGTAAGTCATCCGGGTGCCGAGCGTCTCCCGCACCGGCAGGGCATCGTCGACCGAGGACAACGCGTCCTCGTACTCGTCGAAACCGGCTGTGCTGCCGGTGCACAGCCGCACGACGATGCTCTCGACATCCGCCGTCGCTGCCCGAACGGCTTCGGCGTGTTGCGGAGTCGTGATGACGGCTTGCACGCCCGAGGAGAGGATCACCGATCGGAGGGACTCGCCCGTCAGTCCCCGGGCGACGGGAGCGATCGTCATGCCCGAGCGCAACACCGCCCAGATCACCTCACACCATTCGATGCGGTTCTCGGCGATCATCGCCACGGTCGAGTCTTCGGTGAGTCCGGCCCGATGCAGGACGTGCACGAGTCGGCGCGATCGCGCATCGAGCTGCGCATAGGTGACCTGATCGCCCGACCCGGCCATCACCATCGCCGGCCGGCTCGGGTGGCTCGCTGCATGGATCGGTGGATACACGTGAGGGTTCCTTTCGATCGGAGTCACCCCATCTAGGTCCAATGTACTTGGCGACAAGCGGGATTCGCCGAGATCCGCGACACGTGGACGTGATGTGCTCTAGCGAAAGCGTGATCGGATAGGTATGGTCAGACCATTACTCGAGTGAGGAGTCGCATCATGCGCGCATCAGCATCGTTCGGCGCGGCCACCCCGACGGAACTGGTCCGGTTCGCGTTGGCTTGGGCGCCGTTCGAGGATCCTGCCGACGAGATCTTCGTGACGTTCGGCATCAGTTCCTCGGTCTTCTACGAAAGAGTTCTGGCATTGCTCACCACCGGACATGCACGACTCGACGTCGCCGAGTCGGTGGCTCTCGTCGAGCACTGTCGGGACCGCTTGCGCCTGAACGCACTGCGGGCATCGCAGTCTCGGTCCGTCGCGTAGAACGACGCACGTATGAAAGCGATCGGGCCCCGTTCGCCGGGGGTTGGGGCCCGACCGCAGTCACGTCGCGTCAACGGTCAGAGCATGAGAACCGGCTTGACGGCGCCACCATCGTGTTGGACCTTCACCGCGGAGTTGATCTCCGCGAACGGGAACGTCGTCACCAGCTTGTCGACGGGTAGGCGGCCGTTGAGGTAGTGATCGACGAGTTCGGGGATGAACTCGTCGGGCGTGGAATCACCTTCGATGATGCCGGTAACGGTGAGTCCCAGGGTGAGTGTTGCGATGATGTTGAGGTTCACCGCGCCCGCCGGATCGGACGGGACCCCGATCAGCCCTACTGTTCCGCGCACGGCGCTGGCGGCGATGAGGCTCTCGACCACGGCGCCGATGCCGGTCGTATCGACGACGTAGTCGACGCCCCGCTCGACGATCGCCCGGACCTGCTCGGTCACATCGCCCGCGGCGGGATCGATGGCGTGGGTGGCGCCGAGTTCGATGGCCAGTTCCCGTCGCGCGGCGGTGGGTTCGACGACGATGATCGTGGCACACTCCTGCAATACCGCGCCCATGACCGCCGAAAGTCCGACCGATCCGCCACCGGCGATGGCGATCGCAGAACCCTTCTGTGCCTTGAGTGATCGCGTGACGGCACCGACACCGGTCTGCACTCCGCAACCGAGCGGGGCGAGGAATTCGAACGGGATGTCGGCGTCGATTTTGACCACATTGCGCTCGTTACCCAACGCCACAGATCCGAATGAGGACTGCCCGAAGAACATCCCGCCGACCGGCTGACCGTCCTTGCTCAACGGCTTGGAACCGTCCGCGCGGACGCCGCCGTAGTTCTGGGCGTTGAAGTTCTCACAGTATGATTGCCGGCCGGTCGTGCAGGTACGGCAGTGCCCGCAACTGTTGAAGGTCATGCTCACCTTGTCGCCGGCCGCCACCTTGGTGACGCCCTCGCCGATGGCGATGACTGTCCCGGCGCCCTCGTGCCCGACGACCCCGGGGTATTCGATCGGCAGGATGCCGTCGCGTGCGGCGAGATCGGTGTGGCAGAGGCCGGCGGCGACGATCTGTACCATGACCTCTCCGGCCCGTGGGCCTTCGATGTCGATCTCCTCGATGGTGAACTCGCTGCCGATACCGGTCAGCAGTGCGGCGGTGGATTTCATCTGTACTCCTTGTGGTGATGTGTCGACGGAGTTCTCGCGACACAGGTGGTGAGTCAGGCGGGGGCGCCCGACTCGGCGACAATCGTCTTCAGCGGCACCGCCGGATCGGCCAGCGCTGTGGGGTTCACCGGTGTCCGACGATTGATGAGTTTCTTTCCGGCCATGAAATCGGCCGGAGCACTGATGGTTTCGACCGCGACCACCGAATCGTCGGGCGCGAGATGAAAGAACGACACCGCGTCTTTGCCCGGCACCCTTCGGGTGATCACCCGCGCTTCGGGTGTCGACAGTCCCGCGATCTTCAGCTTGAGGTCGAACTGATCCGACCAGAACCACGGGACCTCGTGTTGATGAGGCTGGAGGCCCAGGATCACCGCCGCCGCGCGGGCGGCTTGTTCGGTCGCGGCCGGGATCGACTCGAGTCGTCGTGACTCGTCGTGCCCGTCCAGTGGCCGACGGGCGACGTCGCCGATCGCGAAGATCGACGGGTCACTCGTGCGGCCGTCGTCGTCGGTGATCACCCCGTCGTCGCACACGAGTCCGGCGTCGACGGCAAGGCTCTGGTCCGGCACCGCGCCGATGCCGACGAGGACTGTGCCGCAGTCGATCACCGAACCGTCGGTGAGGCGGATGCCGGTGACGATGGTGCCGGCGGTGCGCACACCGGCGACCGACCGTCGGCTCAGGACCTCGGTCCCACGAGCGCGGTGATAGTCGGTGAGCAACGCCGAAAGTTCGGCACTGGCCACTCGGGCGAGTATTCGGTCCTCGCGCTCGATGACGGTCACGCCGACTCCTCGGCTGCGGGCGACCGCGGCGACCTCCATACCGACGTATCCGCCACCCACGATGGCAAGATTATTTCCGTGCGACAGTGATGCGCCGAGGCGGCGTGCGTCGTCGAGCGTACGCAAGGTCAGGACCGAGTCGTTGTCGACAGTAGAACCCGGCAGAGATCGGGGCGTCGAGCCGGTTGCCAGCACCAGGATGTCGTAGCCGATCTCGTTGCCGTCATCGAGGTGAACCGTTGTGCGTTCCCGGTCGATGGCGGTCGCGCTCACACCGGTTCGCAGGTCGATTGCCATGTCGGCGTAGAACTCTGCCGGCCGTAGGAGTTGTTCGACGGCTGCGCCGTCGAACTTCTTCGACAGCGGCGGCCGATGGTAGGGCAGATGTGGTTCGCTGCCGATCATCGTGACCGAACCGGCGAAGCCGGACTGCCGCAACTGTGCGGCGAGTCCGGCTCCACCGTGCCCGGCGCCGATGATGACGACGGAGCGTGGCTGTGTTGTCACCGTGGTGCGTCCGGAGTGAGGGTGAGTCGCACCGGCATGTTCTTGAGGCCGCCGACGAAGTTGGTCTGGATGAAGCGGGGATCGTCGGCGATTTCAACGGCCTCGAGGTGGGGGAGCAGGGTCTCGAACATGATCTTGAGTTCCAACTTGGCCAGATGCTGGCCGATGCACATGTGCGGTCCGTAGCCGAAGGCGATGTGCTTGTTGGGGCGGCGGTCGATGTTGAACACGTCTGGCTCGTCGAAGACATCGGCATCGCGATTCCCCGACTGGTAGAGCAACATGAACCGATCTCCGGGATGAAGGTCGACTCCGCGAAGGGTGTAGTCCGACAGGGCGGTTCGCATGAAGTGCTTGACCGGCGACGCCCAGCGAAGGGATTCGTTGACGAGGTTCGGAACCAACGAGAGGTCGGCTCGAACCCTCGCGAGCAATTCCGGATTCTGCGACAACGCATGGATTCCACCCGCAAGGGTCGACGAGGTGGTGTCGTGTCCCGCGGTGGCGATGGCGATGAAGTAGCCGTAAGCGACCTCCGGCGCGAAGTACTCGCCGTCGGCGTTCTTCGCGGTGGCGATGATCGAGGCGAGATCGGAGGTCGGGTTGGCGCGCCGATCCTGAAGCAGCACATCGAAATAGGCGTAGAAGTCTTGAATGGTGGCCACCCACTGCTTGGCGGCGGCGTCGGGTGTCATCGGCTCGACGTCGGCTCGCGCGGCATCGGGATCGGCGGTCCCGAAGAACTCCTGCGTCAAGGCCATCATCCGCGGCTCGTCTGACTCGGGGACGCCGAACAGGCTCATGATCACGTGCAGGGGATACTGCAGGGCGAAGCCCTTCACGAAGTCGATGTCCCGGTCCCCGGCGAGGAGGCGATCCACCGATTCGCGTGCCAGCACCCTGATGGAGTCCTCCCATTGCTTGAGGTTGTTGGGACGGAACCAATCCGACGCGATGTCCTTGATGATGGTGTGTTCGGGCGGATCGAGGTAGGTGAGGGTCTCCAGAATGCGCAGACTGCCGTTGTTAATGGACCTGGTGAACGCGTCACCCGCCTCGTTGGCCAGGATCGGATTCACCGCGCCCTTGTTCTCGCCACCTGCGCTGGTGAAGATTTCTGGCTGCCGCTCGATCTCCATGATGTCGCTGTGCTTGCTCACCAGGTACAGCGGTGTGTAGCCATCGACGCGGGCGAGCCCGAGGGGAGCGTTCTCGCGCAACCACCGATAGGCCTCGAACAAGTGGTTGTTGTCGCGATGGCCCTCGGGCAGAACGATCTGTGCAGCGATGTTGTCGGGGACCGTGGTGTTGGTGCCGGGATGAATGGTCGAGGTCATGTGAACTCTCTCCGTCGGTCGTGGGCTGTGACAGCCCCAGTCTCGCGACAATGACAGTGATGCGCGTCACCCTGAGGGTAGAACGAGCGGGGCCATCAGAGGTATATGACAGCGCTTATGAATGCCGCTGTATATCCCAACGGTGATGAATCACCCCGATGAGGCCGGGTTGTACCCCGTTTTGGGGATGACGAATGAGCATCGAGGTCCGCACAATCGTCTACACGCGCGGCTTCGGTTGTGCACGAACCCATTCCCGTGAGGTGTCAAAACTGGTATCTCACCCCGATGCGAGGAGTCAGCCATGGCCCAGGTCGTCTACCACCTGCCCGACGGCACCGTCAGCACGGTCGACGTTCCACCCGGACAAAGCGTGATGGACGGGTCGGTACGCAACAACTTGCCCGGGATCGTCGCCGAATGCGGCGGGAGTTGTTCGTGCGCAACATGTCACGTGCTGCTGCCCGACGGTAGCGCGGGGCTGTTCCCAGAGCCCAGCGACGAGGAGGCCGAGCTGGTCGAGTTCCTCGACGGCGCGCAGCCCAACTCTCGCCTCTCGTGTCAGCTGATCATTGAAGACCAGGACGAGGTCCACGTGGAGGTTGTGGATTCGAGCGTGTGAGCTCAGTCGCTGGCGTTGTCGGCGAACATCGCTATCAGCTGGGAACGATTGGCCGCATTCATCTTTCGGAGAATCCGCTTGACATGGGTCTTGACGGTTTCGATCGACAGAGTCAGCTGGTCGGCGATCTCGGCATTGGACGCACCGGATGCCACGATCTCGAGGATCTCGCGTTCACGTGCGGTCAGTGCCTCGGTGTCCGGTGGGGCATCGATCGTCCTCGCCTCAGCCGACGAAGTGCGTTCGAGGGAACTGGTCCCGAGTGTGAGAAGTCTTTCGCCGAGCGCGCGGATGTGCTCTGCGTGCCTGGTGAGTGCACGTTCGGCCGACATGCGTTCGAGAACGGCCGAGGCGATCTCGACGAGAAGTGCGAGTGGCTCGCGTGATGCCGAATTCTCCAGTCCGGTGATGACGAGCGCCAGTGCTGGATCGTTACGCCGGATGGCCAAGGCGACAACGCGGTTCGCGGACGGGGTCTGTGGTATCTCCACCGACGCCGGGTTCTCGCCTGCCAAGGCGGCGGTTACGGCTCTCAGGCTCAGTGAGTCGGATACGGGTACCCCGGCGTGTGGTGAATCCGACGATTCCCCGCGGACACAGCTCGCGACGACCTGCGGGGGATCGCTGTCAATTTCGACGACCCACGCCTGCTGTGCGGTTGCCGACATGCTCAGTGCATGCCGCGTGAGTTCCTGTGCCACAGCGACCGTCGTGGACGCTGTGGTGATCGCACCGATCGCTGCGTCGAGTTTCTTGCCGCTCACGTCCGGTGATCACACAGCGCAAGCGGCGCGGGCAGGACGCCGGCTGTGAGCGTACGCGGCGGCCTCGGCGCGGGTGCGCACGCCGAGTTTGCGAAAAAGGTGTCGCACATGGGTTTTGACGGTTCCCTCGGAGATGAACAACTGCTCCCCGATGATGCGATTGGACGCACCGGACGCGAGGAGACCGAGCACCGCCTCCTCACGCTCGGTCAGCCGGTCCGTGGCTGTGTCGAACCCGGGTGCGTCATGGATGCCGGTGAACGGTGAAAAATGGTCTCGGGCATCGGCTGTGGACGATGAGCTCGATGAGAGATCAAGGGCCGCAGCGAATGCCCTCCGCTGATCGAGGAGCCGCCGACGCGCATCGAGGGTCGCATAGGTGAGTCCGCAGAGATGCGCGCCCTGGAACAGCAACTCCAGGTCGTCGTCGGTGATCTGTTGCGTATGGCGGTCCACGTGGAGGATCGCCACGGTGCGTCCGCCGGCGAGTATCGGTGCAGCGGCGTAGGCGCTCGGACGGGAAAGGTCGATGAGTGGTCGATACGCCTGACGGTAGCTCTCTTTGCCGAGGACGTAGGGTCGGCGGTACCGCACCAGGTCCGCTTCACGCGGGGCCCGAAGCAGCGGTACCGCCGATCCGTCGACGGCGTCGATGAGCGCGTCGAATCGATCGTCGAGATCGGGTGAGATGTACACCGATTCCGGACGCCACGAGGTGCCGTCCACCCAGGAGAACATGGCTTTCGTGAAGCCGAGGTCGACACAGGCTCCCGAGGTTGCGGCCGACGCGAATTCCTCGGGCGACGACTCCCGGAGCTTGTGAAGGAACGAGCGGAGCCCTTCGGTCCGGGATGCGCTCACCTGCGAATTCGCCATCGATGCCTCACTCGTGTCCGATGTGATCCGGCACACACTCTACTCCGTTGTGTCACGTCGACCGATCCCGCGCTCAGCCTGCCGGTGGCAGGTACACGGTGTGTAGGTGCTGGAAGGCGTGCAGACCCTCCGGGCCGAGTTCGCGACCCATCCCGCTGTTCTTGATGCCACCGAAGGGGGCCACGGGCTCGTTGGTGTAGTGGTTCACACCAACGGTCCCCGACTTCACCTTGGCGGCGATGTCGGCGGCGTGATCGACATCGGCCGACCATACGGTGCCGCCGAGTCCGTACTCGCTGTCATTGGCGATCGCCAAGGCCTCGGCCTCGTCACGGAAGGGAATCACCGAGAGCACCGGGCCGAAGATCTCCTCGCGGGAGATGGTTGCGTTGTTGTCGACGTCGGCGAAGATCGTGGGTTCCACGAACCATCCGGCGTCGACCGACGACGGGCGTTTGCCGCCGGTGGTCATCCGTCCGCCCTCCGCCTTGCCCTTCGCGATATACCCCTCGACCCGGTCGCGTTGCCGGGACGAGACGAGCGGACCGATCTTCGTCTCGGGGTCGAGCGGGTCGCCGACGGTTAGTGACGAGGCGAGCCCGGTGAGGGCGTCGACCACCTCGTCGTATCGCGACGTCGGTGCGAGTACGCGGGTGTTGAGCCAGCAGATCTGGCCGTTGTTGAGCAGCGTGGCACCGAACAGCGACTCCATCGACGCGGATAGGTCGACGTCGTCGAGAAGGATGGCGGCCGACTTGCCGCCGAGCTCCAATGTCACCGGCCGCAGCAGACGCCCGCAGGTCTCGGCGATCTTGCGTCCCGCGGCTGTGGACCCGGTGAACGACACCTTGTCGATGTCGGGATGCTCGACGAGGTATGCGCCGGTGTCGCGACCGCCCGGAACGATGTTGAGAACACCGTCGGGCAGGCCGGCGGCGGCTGCGGCCTCGGCGGTGAGGAACGCGTCGAGCACCGTTTCTTCGGCGGGTTTGATCACGACGGTGCACCCAGCGGCCAATGCCGGCGCCAGCTTGAGGAACGAAATCGCTTGTGGCACATTCCACGGCACGATCGCACCGACCACTCCGATCGGGCGGCGGCGGACGAGTGCGGTCCCACCGAGCATGCCCGGGCGGGAATCGACATCGGGTGCGTTGACCATCAGATCGCTGAAGTAGCGGAGCAGGACCGGCGGGAACCCGCCCTCGAACTGCTCGGCCAGCCAGATGGGCATGCCGTTCTGCATGCTGACGCGGCGAGAGAGCTCACCGGCGCGGGCCTCCAACTCGGAAGCGAACCGCTCGAGGACCTCGGCGCGCTGCTTCGGTTCCCAGGTCGACCACCCCTGGGGGTCGTCGAAGGCCGCACGGGCGGCGGCCACCGCGCGATCGACGTCCTGCGTGGAACCGGCGGGAACCGAGCCGATGACCTCCTCCGTCGTGGGTGAGGTCACCTGGATTCGGTCGCTGGTGGCCGGCCGGCTCCAACCGCCGCCGATGTAGAGCTCCGGGTAGTCGATGGTGGTCATGATGCTCCTGTCTGGCGTGTATCGCCGCCGTTGCCGCAGTGTGAACGGCATCACTGAAATGATGGGTCGACTCTACAAGTTTTTCAATGGTTACTTTGGTCATACCAAAAAAGTCACCCAGACGGAAGGGGTGCATCATCCGATGGGGTGACGTCGCGGATCGCGGGTACGGATCCTGCGGTTTCCCTTGCTTTTGCGGTCAGACCATTTTAATCTTTGGACAAACGAAGGTCGCGTGAGCATGGAGGCTGACAATGGCGAGTGGGCGAAACCTTGGTCGTTACACCCAAGAACAGATTGACGACTACTACGCAACCGGGCAGTGGTCCGATCAGAACTTCACCGAGCTGCTGCGCGAACGAGCCGTGTCCCACGCAAGCAAGGTCTTCATCACCGACGGCGACAACGCTCTCACGTTCACCGAGTTGTACGACGCCACGCAGAGTCTCGCGCTGGGTCTGCATCGAAAGGGGTTGCGGCAGGGCGATCGGGTCGCTGTGCAACTGCCGAACTGGGCCGCTTTCGTGGTTGCTGCCGGGGCGCTGGCGCGGATCGGGGCCGTCATGGTGCCCATCATGCCGATCTACCGCAAAGACGAAGTGTCTCATGTGGTTTCCGATGCCGAGATCAAGCTGGCGATCGCGCCTGCCCAATTCAGGGGCTTTGACTACGCATCGATGTTCGACGAGATCCGAAGTGACTCGGCAACGTTGCAGACGATCGTCGCCGTCCGAGCGGCGCAGGATTCCCGTGCCGACCTCGCCGCGTGTGAGATCGAGATCTTCGAGGATTTCCTGGTCGGGGGCATAGACAACGATGCGATCGACGCCGAACTCGACGTGCGCGTGCATCCCGACGACCCGTTCGTCATCGTCTACACGTCAGGGACGACGTCGCGCCCGAAGGGTTGTCTGCACACCTTCAACACCTACGCGTCAGGCGCCCGTGCTCTGACGGTCGCGTTCGGCCACACCGAGAACGACGTGCAGTTCGGTCCATCGCCGATCACGCACACCACAGGTCTGGTGACCAGCGTGCTGATCCCGCTGCTCGCCGGGGCGGCCACGCACGTGATGCCCGAATGGAGTCCGGCCGCCGGACTCGCCGACATCGAAAAGTATGGCTGCACCGCCGCGGTCACCGCCACGACCTTCCTTCAGACGCTGATCGCGGCAGCGGAGGACGATCCGCACGCAGATCTGTCGTCGTTGCGGGTCTGGACCTGCGCCGGTTCGCCCATCCCGTCCGCGGTGGTGGAGAACGCGAAGGCCAAGTTGCCCACCGCTGCGATCCTGTCGCTGTACGGTCGCAGCGAGAATCTCACCACGACGACTTGTGCCATCACCGACTCGCCGGAACGCGCCATCACCTCGGACGGCTCGGCTCTGCCGGGCGCCGAGGTGAAAGTCGTCGGACCCGACGGACTCGAGGTACCCCGCGGCACAGAGGGCGACGTGGCCTATCGCGGTCCGTCCCACATGATCGAGTACCTCAACCGCCCGCAGGATACCGAGGATCTCTATACGCCGGAAGGCTTTTCGCGATCGGGTGACCTCGGCGTGATGGATCCCGACGGATTCGTGCGCGTCACCGGACGCACCAAGGACATCGTCATCCGCGGTGGGATGAACATCAGCGTGCGCGAGATCGAGGACAAGCTTGCCAACCATCCCGACCTCCTGGCGTTGGCCGTGGTCGGCATGCCCGACGAGAAGCTGGGGGAAAAGGTGTGCTGCTACGTCGTCGTCAAGGAGGGTCACGACGCACCGACCGTCGAGGCGTTGCGTACCTACCTGACAGATCGTGGAGTGGCGATCCAGAAGACCCCGGAGCGGGTGATAGCGATCGACGAACTGCCGATGACCGCCACCGGAAAGATCCAGAAGCACGTCCTGCGCAAACAGGTGGCCGAGGAATTGAACCAGCCTGCCGCCGCCGGGGCCCGCTGAGTTGGCGGTGACGCAGTCGCCCCCTGACTTCGTCGTCTCGGGGGCCGAGGCGCTGTTGCAGGTCAGCGCCGTGAGTTTGTCGGCCCGACGAGCCGAATTGATGGTTCCCGCCGGGCAGCGCTTTGCCGATCCGGTCGCCGGAAGTTGTCGCTCGGCGTTGGGTGTACCGCTCGACGACGTCACTGGTTACGTCGTCGCGAGTGGCGCGCCGGCGGGACGCTGGCCGGTGAGTCTCGGTATCCGAGCGGACTTCTTGGCCGACGTTCCGACCGCCGGTGACCCGCTCTCGGTGACCGGGGAACTGATCGCGCGCGACGACACGAGTGGAACTACCCGTGGCAGCGTCGTCGACGACGGCGGCAACGTTCTCGCATTGGTGACCCAGCGTTCCCATCTGGTCGGCGTGGACGCGACTCCCACCACACCCGATAGCTCGTTCGATGTCCCCGCCGCCGATGTGCCGATCCGTGCGGCTCTGGGATTTCGGGATCTCGCGCCCGGCGTCGTCGTGATGCCGCCCAACCAGTTGGCCGTCAACGGGATGGGTAACCTGCACGGCGGTGTGTTGATCATCGGATCGGAGCTCGCCGCGATGTCGGCGGTCGAGGCCGCCGGAGACTTCCGCACCACCAGTATCGACATCGCCTACGTGCGACCCGGTAACGGTCGGGAGGCCACGACGTTCGGTGCCGAGGTGCACCACAGCGGACGCTCGGTGGCGGTGGTCACGGTGACGGCATCGAACTCATCGGGGAAACCGTGTTCGATTGCCACCGTCGTCGTTCAACGGAGGAGTACATGAAGGCCATCGTGATGTCACAGTTCGGTGAGCCGGACCAGCTGGTCGCCACCGAGATCGCCGAACCGGTCAGCCGCGATGGGTGGGTCGTGGTGAAACTTGCTGCCAGCGCCCTGAATTGGCACGACGTGTTGGTCCGGCGTGGACAGTATCGCTCGCCGCTTCCGCACACGCCAGGCGCCGACGGCGCCGGAATTCGCACGGACACCGGTGACGAGGTGGTCATCCTGCCGTCGCTGTTCTGGGGCGATCGCGCCGCGGCGCCGGGCAACGACTTCGAGATCCTCGGCGACACCACCCCGGGCACCTACGCGGAGTATGTGAGCGTTCCTGAGGAATGCCTGGCGCCCAGACCACCCGGCTACTCATGGGAACAGGCCGCAGCCCTCGGATTGGTCGGCGTCACCACCTACCGGGCGCTGTTCACCCGTGCCGCTCTGACGGCGGGGGAGTCGCTGCTGATCATCGGAGCGGGTGGTGGCGTGTCGACCATGGCGCAGTCCTTGTCTTCTGCTGTTGGGGCGAGCACATATGTGACAGCGTCCTCGACGGCGAAACTCGAACGCGCGCAGGCCGGTGGTGCCCGCGGCGGTGTGCTGCACACCGACGACAACTGGCCGCAGCTGGCCAAGCGTGAGTCACCCGGTGGCGAGGGATTCGATGTGATCCTTGATCCGGTCGGGCTCTGGGAGAAATCGCTCGGCGCGTTGCGCCCGGGTGGGCGGTTGGTGGTCCTCGGCGCGAATGTGGCCGAGCAGGCCACGCTTTCGGTGCGGCCCTACTTCTTCGGACAGTACAGCCTGCTCGGAACGACGATGGGCAGCCCGCAGGACTTCCACGGATTGCTCGACCTCGTGGCGGGCGGAAATGTTGAGGCGCCGCCGATCTCGCACACCTTACCGCTCGCCGACGCCGCCGCGGCGCATCGACTGCTCGAGGCCGGTGGCGAGTTCGGCAAGGTTGTGTTGATGCCGTAGGCCGGCTACCCCGATATCCGAACCCGAGCTTTACCGGAGATCACGACCCGATCGCCGACCGTCGCCTGGACTATCACCTCGGCGACGTTGGTGTTGTCGTCGGTCGAGGCCACGGTGCCGCCGAGTTCCAGCGTCTCGCCGATGGCCAGTGGTGAGACGAAACGCACCGAATACGACACGAGATTCTCGACGCCGACGAGGTCGGCGATCCAGACGGCCAGCATCCCGGCCTGCATCTGACCCATCGCGATCACGCCCGGTAATCCCGCAGCGCGCGCATAGTCCGCGTCATGATGCAGCGGATTGAAATCGCCACCGGCACCAGCGAACCGGACGATGTCGGTCTGCGTGATCGGTCCTATCGTGCGTGTCTCGAGTTGTTGTCCGGCGTCGAGCGCCACCTGTGCGCGGGTCATCGTGCGCTCCTCTCGATCAGAACCTCGCGTTGGGTGATCACGGTGTCACCGCGCTGGTCGACCCACTCGGTCTGCAGCGTCACCAGACGCATCGTGCCACCGCGTTTGCCGTCGCGTGTGGTGTCGTCGACGACCCGTCGGGTGCCGGTCACGTGGTCGCCGACCAGCAGCGGACGGTGGTACTCCCATTCCACCGAGCCCACCACGATCCGCTCGATGGCCAGGCCGAGGTCGCGGACAAACTGTTGCTGGTTGCGGTGATGGCCCGCGACCACCACATGCGTAGGAGTCGCGGGGATGGCTGCGAATCCGGCCGCTGTTGCGGCAGCAGTATCGGTGTGGATCGGGTCGGCAGCGTGGGTGGCAACCGCGAATTCTCGTACTTTTCCGGCTTCGACCCCGAACGACACCTCGTCGAGCACTGTTCCGGTCGGTATCTCGCGCACTGCGTGACCCGTCATCGACTACCTCCTAGTTTTTTGGTCTGACCTATTGTAGCGTTGGTCCGTAACGATGTGGAGGTTCCGATGGATCTGAGCGATTCGCCCGATGAGGCGCATTTTCGTACTCGGGTGCGCGAGTGGCTGAGCGCCACCCTGCCCACACTGCCGTGGCCCGAACCGGCGTGGCTCGAGGACAAACGCGCGTTCTGGTCGGTATGGCAGCGCACCCTTTTCGACGCCGGGTTCGCCGGCCTGTCCTGGCCGACGGAGTTCGGCGGCGCGGGAGCCGACGCTAAGATCAAAGCGATTTTCAACGAAGAGATGGACCGTGCCGGTGCACCGGAGCGGCTCAACATCATCGGCGAGGATTTCGCGGGCCCCACCATCGTCGCGTTCGGTGATGACGAGCAGAAGCAGCGCTATCTCGAACCCATCCTGGCCGGCGCCGAGATCTGGTGTCAGTTGTTCTCGGAACCGGAGTCGGGCTCGGATCTCGCATCGCTGCGGACCAAAGCGACCAAGGTCGACGGTGGCTGGACGATCTCCGGGCAGAAGATCTGGACGTCACGCGCACAGATCGCCGACAACGCGATCCTGTTGGCGCGCACGGGTGGCGGTGACCGTCACAAGGGCATCACCTACTTCCTGCTTCCGATGGACTCGGCGGGCATCACCGTGCGCCCACTGGGCCACATGCTCGGCGAGGCCGAGTTCAACGAGGTCTTTCTCGACGACGTCTTCGTGCCCGATGGCGCCGTTGTCGGAGAGGTTGACGGTGGATGGAAGGTCGCGATGGGCACCCTCGCTTTCGAGCGGGTCGGGATCGCGACCGGCCGCGTCAATACCACCAAGGCGGTCGCCGATCTTGCTGAGCAGGTTCGCGCCACCACCGACGATGACGGTGCGCCGCTGTCGGCGGACCCGACGATCCGGAACAAGGTCGCCAACCTCTACGGCCGCGCGCTCACCCACTACCTGATCGGGCAGCGCGTCATCACCGGGGCGGCCTCCGGCCAACCCCCCGGCCCGGTGACCTCGATCGGCAAGCTGTACTTCTGTCCGCTCGTCGAGGACATCGCCGACTTCGGGCTCGAACTCTGCGAGTTCGGTGGCCAGTTCGGCCTTGCTCCCGACAGCGACGACGCCGACAGAGCCGACCCCGTTCAACAGCGGTGGCTGCGACTGGCTTACCAGGCTCGGGGCACGGCCATCGCCGGCGGATCGACCTTCATCCAACGCAACATCGCCGCCGAGCGGGTTCTCGGCATGCCCCGAAGCTGAAAGAGGTGCACTGGTGAGCGGATACGTGTGGACTCCCACATCCGACTACATCGAGAACGCGAACGTCACCCGGCTGGGGCGTGCGCACGGGATCGACACGATCACCGAACTCCGGCAGCGTTCGACCGCCGACGTCCAATGGTATTGGGACGCCGCGATTGCCGACCTCGGCATCCCCTTTACCACCCCCTACCGTCAGGTCCTCGACACCTCGGCGGGCCCCGAGTTTCCCGAGTGGTTCGTCGGTGGGACGTTCAACGCCGTCGATGCATGTCTGACCCGGTGGCTCGATGATGCCGCCGATCGACCTGCCATCGTGCACGAGGACGAGAACGGTGACGTAGGGACCCTGACCTACGCCGAACTCACCGAGCAGGTGGGCCGGGTGGCCTCGGGTCTGCTCGATCTCGGTGTCGGCGAGGGCGATTCGGTCGCCATCTATCTGCCGATGATCCCCGAGGCCGTCGTCGCCTGCTATGCGGCCGCCGGGATCGGCGCGATCATCGTCCCGCTGTTCTCCGGGTTCGCTGCCCCGGCCATCGCCTCCCGACTCAACGATGCCGAGGTCACGGCGGTCGTTGTCGCCGACGGCACGATTCGTCGCGGTCGGCGGGTGGAGATGGCCGGAGAACTCGCCAAAGCCCTCGAGCTCACGCCGTCTGTGCGGACGGTGGTCACCGTCGACAACATCGGTGGCTCCACCGAGATTGCCGAGGGCACAGTCGAGGTGCGCGCATGGACCGACCTCGTCGACGACGCGCGCACGGTTCACGAGTTCACGCCTTTCCCGGCCATGCAGACTCTCATGCTCGGCTACACCTCCGGAACGACCGGTAAACCCAAGGGCGCGGTGCACACCCACGCCGGATTCACCATCAAGGTCGCCACCGAGGTGGCCTACTCGTTCGACATCAACGCCGGGGACCGGTTCTGCTGGATCACCGACATGGGCTGGGTGATGGGCCCGCTTGCGGCGTTCGGCACCCACGCCAACGGCGCGACCCTGGTGCTTTACGAGGGCTCACCCGACGTCCCCGACACCACTCGGCTCTGGGATCTGGTGGCCCGCCACCGGATCTCCATGCTCGGAGTCTCGCCGACGCTCATCCGCGCGCTCAAATCGACTGCGCTCGAACAGATCGCCGCACACGACCTGTCGTGGGTGCACGTGCTGGGATCGACGGGTGAACCCTGGGATCCCGACTCCTACGACTGGCTCGCCGACACGGTGTTCGGCGGTCGAGTTCCGGTGATCAACTTTTCCGGCGGCACCGAGGTCGGGGGCTCGTTCCTCGCGCCCTATCCGGTCGAGAGCATCCCGAGTTGTTCCCTCGGCGGGCCGTCCCTCGGGATGGACGTCGACGTGGTCGACGACGAGGGAAAACCGTTGCGCGGCAGCATCGGTGAGTTGGTGTGCCGGCAACCGTGGCCGGCAATGACCCGCGGCGTGTGGCGCGACCGCGAGCGCTATCTCGAGTCCTACTGGTCCACATTTCCCGGAATGTGGTGTCACGGTGACTTCGCCCTGATCGACGACGATGATCAGTGGTACATCCTCGGCCGTTCCGACGACGTGATGAACGTCGCCGGAAAGCGTCTGGCCCCGGCCGAGGTCGAGTCCGTCCTGACCACCCACCCCGCCGTCGCCGAGGCTGCGGCCGTTGGAATCCCGGACCCCAAGAAGGGCGAGACCGTGTGGGCCTTCTGGGTTCCGCGTGTCGGTGCCGAGACCGACGGGGTCTCCGAGGAATTACGCACCCTGGTCGCCACCGGGGTGGGCAAGCCGTTCGCGCCGGCCAAGGTGTGGGTCGTTTCGGCCCTACCCAAGACCCGATCGGCCAAGATCCTGCGTCGCGCGGTGCGTGCCGCGGCGATCGGCGCCGACCCCGGTGATCTGTCCAGTGCGGAGAACCCGGAGGCCGTCGACGCCATTCGTCTCGTGGTCCACGGCGTGACCGCCGGCGCCGACAGCGAGTCCGTACGCGACGCGGCCGAGAACTAAGGAGACGTCGAGATGCACTGGGAATTGTCCGACGAGCAGGAACTGTTCGCCTCGTCGCTGCGGGAATGGCTTGCTGCGAAGTTCCCCACCGACACCGTCCGCGAACTCGTGGATGCCGGCGATACCGCCGGATTCGCCGAGGCACTCATCGGCGAGGGCTGGTGGGGTGTGGGTTATGCCGAAGAAGTCGACGGCCAGGGTGGCGGAATCCTCGAACTGGCGCTTGGCGCTCGCGAATTCGGCCGTGCCGCGGTGCCCGACTCGCGATGGCTGGCCGCGGCGCTCAGCGCGCCGTTGCTCTCGGCCGAGGAACTCGCGGCACAGGTCGCGGGGGAGAAGCTCTTCGTCGTCGCGGTGCGCGCCGACCGGGCGCCCGGTGACGGGGGCAGGACGCTGCGCCTGTCGGCGGACGGATCGACGGTGACCGGATCGGTCTCGCACGTTCTCGCAGCATCCGACGCCGACGTGTTCCTCGTGCCGGTGCAAAGGCCTGAGGGCTTGGCCATCGCCCGCATACCCGCTGAAGGGGCGACCACCCATGCCGAGCACCTGCTGGATCGTTCTCGCTCGGCGGCGACCGTCGACTTCGATGCGGCGCCGGTATCGGCGGTCTCCTCAGACGGATCGTCACTGCAGCAGGTCGGTCGACGTGCTGCAGTGCTCATCGCCGCCGACGCACTCGGCAGTGCCGAACGGATGCTCGAGCTTGCCGTCGAGTACAGCAAGCAGCGCAAGCAATTCGGGCAGTTCATCGGGTCGTTCCAAGCGGTCAAACATGCGGCGGCGCAGATGCTGGTGACCGTAGAGTCCGCATACTCGATCGCTCTCTATGCGGCTGCCGCCGCCGATGCCGAACTCGCCGAGGCCGACACGATCGCGGCCGTCGCGAAGGCACAGGTCACCGCGCCCGTGGCCGACCTGGCCGATTCTGCACTGACCGTGCACGGCGCGATCGGCTACACCTGGGAGCACGATCTGCATCTGTTCTACAAGCGCGCGAAGCTCGATCGCGTTCTGTTCGGGACGCCGGCGACATGGAATGAACGCATTGCTGCCGCGGTCCTCGATACCGCACCGTCCGAGTCGTGACCCGGCGTTAGGTTATTTGGTCAGTCCATATGTATAGTTACACGAACAAGTGCGAAGGAGGGCCGACGTGGATTTCGAATTGACAGAGGACCAGGTCACGATCCGTGACGCGGTTGCGGAGCTGGCGTCCAAGTTCGATGACCAGTACTGGCAGGAGAAGGACGAGAAGCATGAATTCCCGCGGGAGTTCTACGATGCCTTCGCCGACGGTGGCTGGCTCGGGATCACCACGCCGGAGGAATACGGTGGTCACGGCTACGGCATCACCGAGGCATCCATCCTGCTCGAACAGGTTGCGGCCTCAGGCGCCGGGATGAACGGTGCGAGTTCGATGCACTTGTCGATCTTCGGTATGCACCCGGTGATCGTGCACGGCAGTGATGAGCTCAAGCAGCGGACGCTGCCGCGCATCGTCAACGGCGATCTCCACGTGTGCTTCGGCGTCACCGAACCCGGTGCGGGCCTCGACACCACCAGGATCACCACCTTCGCCAAGCGCGACGGCGACAAGTACATCGTGAACGGCCGCAAGGTGTGGATCTCCAAGGCGGTCGAGTCCGAGAAGATCCTGCTGCTGACCCGCACCCAGAAATTCGACGAGTCGCCACGCAAGACCGACGGTATGACCCTGTTCCTCACCGACCTCGACCGTTCCAAGGTCGACATCCGACCCATCAAGAAGATGGGACGCAATGCGGTGACCTCCAACGAATTGTTCATCGACAACCTCGAGATCCCGGTCGCCGATCGGGTCGGCGAGGAGGGCAAGGGATTCACCTACATCCTCGACGGACTCAACCCCGAACGCTGTCTCGTGGCGGCTGAAGCCCTGGGCATCGGCCGGGCGGCACTGCGCGCGGGTGTCCGTTACGGCAGCGACCGCGAGGTTTTCGGCCGGCCCATCGGCAAGAACCAGGGAATCCAGTTCCCGCTCGCCGACTCGCTCGCCCGCCTCGACGCCGCCGAACTGATGCTGCGCAAGGCGACCTGGCTCTACGACAACGGAAAGCCTTGTGGCCGTGAGGCCAACACCGCCAAATACCTCTGCGCCGACGCCGGCTTCGACGCCGCCGACCGCGCATTGCAAACCCACGGCGGCATGGGCTACTCCGAGGAGTACAACGTCTCGCGCTACTTCCGGGAGGCACGTCTGACCCGGATCGCGCCGATCAGCCAGGAAATGATCCTCAACTATCTGGGATCGCACGTGCTCGGAATGCCCAGGAGCTACTGATGAGCGAGAACACCAGCAAGCAGACCCACGGCCCCAAGGGGCCGGCCGTGTTCCGGCTCGACGGACGCACCGCACTGGTCACCGGTGCCGGCGGCGGCGTGGGCGCCGCCGTCGCCGAAGCCTTCGCCGCTTCCGGTGCGGCGGTGCTGGTCACCGACATCAACAAGGACGCCGCGGCGTCAGTCGCCGGGCGTATCACCGAGGCAGGCGGTACCGCAGAGCCTTTCGCGCTGGACGTGTGTGACGGCGACAACGCACGGGATGCGGTCGCCGCGGCGGCCGCCCTGGGCAACGGCACCCTCAACATCCTTGTGAACAATGCGGGCGTCATCGCGCCGGCGATGTTCCCCAAGATGGACGAGGATCGCTTCCGCAAGGTTCTCGACACCCACCTGATGGGTAGCTATCACTGCAGCCACGCCGCGCTCGACGCCCTCCCCGAGGACGGCACCGGCCGCATCATCAACGTGACCTCGGCTGCCGGACTCACCGGAACCATCGGACAGGCCAATTACGGCGCAGCCAAGGCCGCGATCGTCGGCCTCACGAAGTCGCTGGCGCGAGAGCTTGCCAGGCAGTCGGTGACGGTCAACGCGGTCGCGCCGCTGGCTGCCACCGCGATGACCGAGAACATCCGCAACAACGAGAAACTCGCAGCCAAGACCCTGGCTCGTATTCCATTGGGGCGCTGGGCATATCCGGACGAGATTGCGCCCACATTCGTCTTCCTCGCCTCCGACGCCGCCGGCTACATCACCGGGCAGATCCTCCCGGTCGACGGCGGGACGGTGATCTGAGATGGCCACCGTGTCCGGACCATTCGTCGACAACGGCCGCGAGGTGGTCATCGCCGAGGCGGTACGGACCCCGATCGGAAAATCACACCCGGAGAAGGGATGGTTCCGCACCACCCACCCCAACGCGATGCTCGCCGCGTGTTACACCGACCTCATCGCGCGTTCGGGTCTCGACCCGGCAGCCGTGGAGGATCTGGTGATCGGCTGTACCGCACCGTTCGGCGAACAGTCCCGCAACATCGGCCGCAACGCGTGGCTGCAGGCCGGCTACCCCGCCGAGGTGCCGGCCACCACCCTGGACCGCAGGTGTGGTTCGGCGCAGACCTCGGTGAATTTCGCTGCCGCGCTGGTGGCTTCCGGCGTGCACGACGTCGTCATCGCGGGCGGGGTCGAGCACATGGGCCATGTGCCGATGAACTCCCCGGCCAAGATCAGCGAACTCTATGGGGAGCCGTGGCCCACCGAACTGCGCGCACGCTACGACTTCGTCACCCAGGGTGAGAGCGCCGAACTCATCGCCGAGCGGTGGGACATCTCGCGCACCGAGATGGATGAGTTCGCGGTGCGTTCGCATGCTTTGGCGACCGATGCCATCGAGGCGGGTCGCTTCGTCGACGAGATGGTGAAGATGGAACTCGACGGCGAAATCCGGACCGGCGACCAAGCCGTGCGTCCGGGTACCTCGCTGGAGAGTCTCGCCAAGCTCAAGACCGTGTTCCGCGAGGAGAACGGTCGGGTCACCGCCGGGACGTCGAGCCCGATCTGTGACAGTGCCGCCGCGGTCCTGCTGTGCACTCGTGAGGCAGCCGACAAGTACGGTTTGCGCATCCGCGCCCGGATCGCCGATCAGACCACCGTCGGTGTCGATCCGATCATCATGCTTACCGGTCCCATCCCGGCCACGCACAAGATCTTGAGTCGAAACAACCTGACCGTCAACGACATCGACCTGTTCGAGGTCAACGAGGCGTTCTCGTCGGTGGTGCTGGCGTGGCAGCGTGAACTCAAGCCGGACGAGGACCGGGTCAACGTGAACGGTGGTGCGATTGCGCTCGGACATGCGGTGGGCGCGACCGGCTCTCGGCTGATCGCCACCCTGCTCTCGGAGATGGAACGTCGCGACACCCACCTGGGGCTGGTGACGATGTGCTGTGGTGGCGGTCTCGGTACGGGAACACTGATCGAGCGGGTCGACTGATGGTCGATTTCGGTGGTGTGTTGCGTCCGGGAATGGGTGTGTGGTGGTCGCAGGCCGCGGCCGAACCACGCCCGCTCGTCGACGAGCTCCTGGCGCAGGCCCCGAAACTCGGCCCCCTGCGGCTGTTCACCGGTTTGAGCTGGAACGACCAGCTCGCGCACCAGATGTCACCGACCGACACGATGGTGTCCTACGGTGGGCTCGGCTCGCTGCGGGAACTCGGGGCCACCGACCAACTCGAAGTCGTCCCGTGCCACTACTCCGCGCTGCCGCGGATGTTCGCCGAACACCGGCTCCCGTGTGATGCGGGCCTGCTGCAGGTCTCACCTCCCGACGTCGACGGTATGTGTTCGCTCGGCATCGGGGTCGATTACATGGCCGACGCCGCCGAACACACCTCGCTGTTGTTCGCCGAGATCAACACGCAGATGCCGGCAATGTCCGGTTCACCGCGAATCCCGCTGTCCCGCTTCGCCGCAACCCTCGAGACCGACCGGCCGTTGCAGGAGGAAAGCGTGCGCGCACCCGGCGACCTCGATCGCGCGATCGCCGCCAATGTGGCGACCCTCGTCGACGACGGCGACACCGTTCAGGTGGGTATCGGCTCCACCGGAGCGGCGGTCTTCGATGCGTTGTCGGGACACCTTGATCTCGGGGTGCATTCGGGCATGCTCACCGACGGTGTGATGCGTCTGATCGACAAGGGTGTGATCACCGGTGCCCGCAAGCAGGTCGACGTCGGGCTCGCGGTCGCCGGTACCGCACTCGGGTCGGCCGAACTGTACGCGCGGGTGGCGGATCTACCGATGCTGTTCCGTCCGACCAGCTACACCCATGCCCCGCAGGTCCTTTCGCAGTTGTCGTCGTTGGTCGCGGTGAACTTCGCGATCGAGGTCGACCTCACCGGCCAGGTCGGCGCGGAGATGAGCCGAGGCACCTACCTCGGTGCCGTCGGCGGCCAGGTCGACTTCGCCCGGGCGGCCGCGCTGACCGGAAAACGGTCGATCGTCGCGTTGCGCTCCACCATGCGTGGACGCTCGTCCATCAAGTTCGCCCTCGATGAGGGTGTGGTGACCACGGCGCGGGCCGATGTCGACTGCGTCGTCACCGAACACGGAATCGCCCATCTGCGTGGTCAGCCCCTGGCCGAACGCCGCAGGCGACTCATCGAGATCGCAGCGCCCGAATTCCGCGACGAACTCTCCAGAGCGGCATTCGCCGCCTGAATTGGCCTCCTCCGCAACAACTCCGATCACCTCTACGAAAGGATCACCATGACCAACCGCGTAGCGCTCGTCACCGGCGGCGCACAAGGCATCGGCGAAGGCATCTCGCGCAGGCTCGGCGAGGCCGGCTTCCGGGTCGCGATCGCCGACCTCAACCTCGACGTCGCCCAGCAGACCGCCAAGGAGATCGTCGCCGCCGGGGGAGAGGCCATCGCCGTCTCCATCGACGTCACCGACACCGCGTCGGTGAAAGCTGCCGTGGAGAAGATCACCGCGGAGCTCGGTCCGGTGGAGGTCGCGGTCAACAACGCCGGCTGGGACGACTTCATGAAGTTCCTCGATACCGACGAGGACTTCTGGAACAAGATCCTCGACATCAACTTCAAGGGCGCGCTGCGGGTCAACCACACCGTTGTCCCGGGCATGATCGAGCGCGGCTTCGGTCGGGTGATCAACATCGGTTCCGATGCAGGGCGTGTCGGTTCGTCACTGGAGGCCGTGTACTCCGGGGCCAAGGGCGGCATCATCGCTTTCACCAAGACGCTTGCGCGTGAGGTCGCCACCAAGGGCGTCACCGTCAACACCGTGTGCCCCGGACCCACTGACACCCCGGCCCTGCGGAAGTTCGCCAACAATTCCGGCCAGGACGCCGACAAGGTGCTCGGCGGCATGACCCGATCGGTGCCGATGAAGCGACTGGGGCAGCCATCCGACATCGGAGCGGCGGTCGCCTTCTTCGCCTCCGACGAGACCGGCTACATCACCGGCCAGACGCTGTCGGTCAGCGGCGGCCTCACGATGGCCTGAGGGTGGGCGACACACAGGTGCAGTGGTCGACGGTCCGTCGCTACGACGACGTCGACTACTCCCGCACCGACGACGGCATCGCCAAGATCACCATCTGCCGGCCCGAGGTGCACAACGCCTTTCGGCCACAAACCCTCATCGAGATTTCCGACGCGCTCACCCACGCGCGCGAGGATCCGGGTATCGGTGTCATCGTGCTGACCGGGGAAGGCGACAAGGCGTTCTGTTCCGGCGGTGACCAACGGGTGCGCGGCGACACCGGCTATCTCACCGATCCGGAGAACCCCTCGGCCGTCGGGCGCTTCCACGTCACCGATCTCCAGGTACAGATCCGGCGGCTACCGAAACCCGTGGTGGCCATGGTCGCGGGGTATGCGATCGGCGGCGGGCACGTGTTGCAGATCGTCTGCGACCTGACCATCGCCGCCGACAATGCACGCCTCGGTCAGGTCGGTCCGCGGGTCGGGTCGTTCGACGGCGGCTTCGGCGCCGGACTACTGGCCGATCTCGTCGGTACCCGCAAGGCGAAGGAGATCTGGTTCCTGTGCCGCCAGTACACCGCGCAGCAGGCGCTGGACATGGGGCTGGTGAACACGGTGGTGCCGCTGGCAGATCTGGAAACCGAGACGGTGCAATGGTGCCGGGAGATGCTCCAGCTCTCGCCGATGGCGTTACGGCTGATGAAAGCGAGCTTTCACGCCGCCGAGGACGGACTCGCCGGAATCCAGCAGCTGGCGCATGACACCAATCTGCTGTTCTACTCGACCGACGAAGCGCAAGAGGGTCGTGAGGCGTTCAAGGCCAAGCGAACTCCGGACTTCGGCCGATTCCCGCGCCGATCCTGACGACACGTGAGAGGACCATCGACATGACCACCTTCGGAGTCAACGCGTTCGGCATCGGAACCGGACGGGAGCGATTCGACTCGATGGTCGAGTTCGCCAGGGTCGCCGAGGAGATCGGTTGTGCGGCGGTGTGGACGAGCGAACTCTACAGCCGGTCGGCCACCGTCCCGATGGCGATGCTGGCGGCCGGAACCGAGACGATCGCGATCGGCTCCAACATCGCCTACGGAGTCGGGCGCAGTCCGCTGATGTGGGCCGCCGAGGCCCGTGATCTCGACGAATTGTCCGGCGGGCGAATCATTCTCGGGCTCGGCAACGGCACCCCCAAGATGATGGAAGCCTGGCACGGGGTCACCGGTGAGGCACCCGCGGAGCGGATGGCCGAGTTGCTGGTGGTGCTCAAGAAACTCTGGCGCCTGCACGAGGGGCCGGTACATCACGACGGACGCTTCTACCAGGTGCATGTCGCACCCACCTCCGATGTGCCCGAACCGGTTCGGGCGGAAATCCCGATTTGGGTGGCGGGCGTGAACAAGCTGATGCTGCGGACCGCCGGCCGATACGCCGATGGACTGGTCGGGCATCCCATGTACACGACGGAGTACGTGCGCGGGCCGGTCGCCGAGGAGATCGCCACGGGCGCGCAGCTCGCCGAGCGTGACCCGTCCGAGGTGACCATCATGGGAATCCGCATGTGCGCCATCGACGACGACGTCGACAAGGCCCGTCGCCAGGCCGCCTACGCGATCGGTCAGTACGCGGCCTCACGCGTGTACGACACACTGTTCGCGCTACACGGCTGGACCGCGGAACAGGAGCGTATCCGCGACGCCGCACGCAACCGCGACAGCGAGGGCGTGATCAATGCCGTCACCGACGACATCATCGACAACATCACCATCGCCTGTGCTCCCGGGGATTTCGCCGAGGCGATCGCCGGCATCGGCGAGGGCTTCGATCATCTTGACCTCATCGCGCCCCCCTGGGGTCTGTCAGACGTGGAGACGAGAGTTGTCAACAGTCACATCCTCGACGGCCTGCGCACGCACCTGTCGGCTCCGGTGAAGACCTGAGCACATCGGCTTCCGGTCGCGGGTTGTGTTGCCCGGCCCCGTCATGGCGCTGCGCACTCAGTCGTGGATCTCGATCTCCGTGCGCTCCTCGACCTGCACGACCGCCTCGGCATAACCGTGCACGTGCTTGGTCATGCGCCGGGTGGCCGCGGCCGAATCTCCCGCGCGGATGGCGTCGGTGATGGTCTTGTGCGCCTTGAAGGTGACCTTGCGGACCTCGTCGTCGACGAACGCCTTGTTCTCGGTCGAGCTGTAGATCGCATTGGAAAGCGCAGTCATGAAGCCGGTCAGAAGCTCGTTGTGACTGGCGACGGCCACCCCGATGTGCCAATCGACGTTGGCCTGCAAGAACTTCTCGAGCGGATTGTCGAGATCGCCGATGACGGCGTTGGCCGCTTCGAGCGCTGCGATGTCCTCGTCGTTGCGGTACTTTGCGGCGAGTCCGGCACACGCCGGTTCGATCGCCTCGCGGGTCTCGAGGAGGTCGGTCAGACGCAGCTGTTGTCCGCGGATCAGCAGATTGACCGAGGTGGCCACCGAGTCGCCGCCCGGCTGCTGAACGAACGCGCCGCCGGACCGCCCGGTCCTGATCGCCACCAATCCCTGGACTTCGAGAATGCGCAACGCCTCGCGGACGGTGGTGCGGCTCATCTTGGTCTGGGTGACGAGTTCTCGTTCCGGGGGGAGAGCAGTGCCGGACGGGAATTCACCGCGGAGAATACGTTCCCGCAGGTCGTTGGCGAGAACATCGGAGGCCTTGGGCACCTGCATCGGCTGCAGCTGAACCGGGTGGCGTGCGACCGCGCTCGGCTCGGGCATGGGTACCTGCTTTCTGTGCATATGGTCGGACCCAATTTACCAGGCCTCTCCCAGCGCGGGCGACTTCAACTCGCCCTCACCTCGAGTTTAGGTATTTTGGTCATACCAAAATAATGGTTGACTACGAGTAGGTCTGCCGATAGCGTCGAGATGTCGGAGTGTTCGACGAACTCGGTGTCCTGTACGGGCGAAATGTGAGGATGGACATGGCGGATCAAGCTCAGGACGTGGTCACCTGGAAGACGGTGTCGCCAGGTGTCACCGCGGTGACGCTCGAGCGACCGCCGGCCAACGCACTGGGTATTCCGCTATTGGACGGTCTGCACCTGGCCATGGACGCGGCCGAGAAAGCCGGGGATGTCAAGGTCGTGGTGATCACCTCGGCCATTCCCGGGTTCTTCGCCGCCGGCGCCGACATCAAACACCTGTCGTCCATCGATGCGGCGAGCTTCACCGCCTACGGCGACAAGATGCGTGAGGTCAACGATCGTCTCGCCGCGTCGGAGTTGCTGTCGATCGCCGCGGTCGACGGAGTCGCTCTCGGTGGCGGACTGGAACTCGCCATGGCGTGCACTCTGCGTG
This sequence comes from Gordonia sp. N1V, assembly GCF_029269935.1. Taxonomy (NCBI): domain Bacteria; kingdom Bacillati; phylum Actinomycetota; class Actinomycetes; order Mycobacteriales; family Gordoniaceae; genus Gordonia; species Gordonia sp. N1V. The sequence continues at coordinate 172,546 of NZ_JARJDD010000011.1, read as the reverse complement.
TCGCGGGTCCGCGCGGCGCATTCGGACTACCCGAGGTCAAGCTCGGTCTGATTCCCGGTGCCGGAGGCACACAACGGCTCCCGCGCCTCGTCGGGCGTGGTCGCGCGCTCGACATCATGCTCACCGCACGTCAGGTACCCGCCGACGAGGCGTATCGGATCGGATTGGTGGACCGTCTCACCGACGGAGATGCGGTCGCCGAGGCGTTGTCGTTGGCCGATCAGCTCGTCGGCCCGTCGTTGCCCGCGCAGGTGGCCGTGGTCCGGACCGTGGACGCGGCTTTCGATCTTCCGCTGTCGGAGGGAGCGCGCGTCGAGGTCGACGAGATCGGGAAGCTGTTCACCGACGGCGAGGCGGCCGAGGGGATTGCGGCGTTCGTCGACAAGCGCAAACCCCGGTTCCGCTGAGTACGGACACGCCGGCGCAGCCGCACCGCCTGAGTCCGCACACCACCACATACCGCCGCAAGGAGTGCCATGAAGACCTTGGATGAGAACTTTGACACCCTCCTCGCCGAGGAGGTCACACCGGGCGTCGTGCAGGTGACGCTGAACCGTCCCGACCGTTACAACGCGATGACCAACACCATGTTCGTCGAGATGGAACGACTCGCATGGGGCCTCGATGGTGAGGACGACCTCCGCGTCGTCATCCTCACCGGTGCAGGTAAGGCCTTCTGCTCCGGCTACGACCTCGCCGACGCCGACGATCTGCCGAACCTGGGAGCGTTGGGAATGCTCGACCAGCAGGAGCGCGCCGCCCGGGCGCTCGCGGCGATCAGGTCGCTGCGCGTGCCGGTGATCGGCGCGATCAACGGCCCGGCGGCCGGTGGTGGCTTCTCCCTGGCACTGGCCGCAGACATCCGAATCGGCAGTCCCGCTGCGAAATTCAATGCGGCGTTCGTTCGCATCGGACTGTCGGCAGGAGACCTCGGCACATCCTGGTTGCTGACCCGGCTCATCGGACCGGCCAAGACCAGCGAGATCTGTTTCACGGGGCGGATCGTCGGCGCCGAGGAAGCCGCGGAACTCGGACTGATCAATTCGATCAGCGACCCCGACGACCTGATCGCCGATGCACTCAATCTCGCCGAGCAGATCGTCGCCAATTCGCCCGGTGGCGTACAGCTGTCCAAGCGTGCGTTGCAGGCCAACCTGGAGGTCGGGTCCTATGCCACCGCAATCGAATTGGAGAATCGTGGACAGGCGTTGCTCACGCGCAGTCCCGACATGGTCGAAGCGCTCAACGCATTCAAGGAGAAACGTCGCCCCGTGTTCGAGGGCAAGTGAGTAGACCACTGATCGTTCTCGACCATCTCACAAGGCAAGGTGTCACCGGATGTCCATTCCATTCCCCGACCTCGAAACCCTGACGTTCGAGGAGGCCGAGCCCGGCATCGGCATACTCCGCATCAATCGTCCCGAGCGGATGAACTCGCAAACGGTGGAGATGTTCTCGGAGTTCCTCGCGGCGGGCCGGGCGCTGCGCGACAGCGGATTGCGGGCATTGATCGTCACCGGAGCCGGGAGCCGGGCCTTCTGCCCGGGTTTCGATCTCGACGAGATCCATGTCATCGCCGAGATGGGGGTGCGGGAGTTCCTCAAGTTCCAGGAAACCGCCACCGGCGGAATCCAATCCATCCGACATCTACCGTTCCCGGTGATCGCGGCGATTCACGGGCCGGCGACGGGTGGCGGATTCTCGCTCGCCCTCGCTGCCGATATCCGGCTCGCCGCTCCGACCGTCAAGATGAGCGCCGCGTTCGTGAAGGTTGGACTCTCCTGCGGTGAACTCGGCACGTCGTTCAACCTGACCCGGCTGGTCGGCCCGGCCCGCGCGGCCGATATCGGTTTCACCGCACGGGTCGTCGAGGCAGAGGAAGCTCTGCGCATCGGTTTGGTCAACGCCGTCGTTCCGTCCGAGGATTTGCTGGACGAGGCTTTGGCGATGGCACGCCAGATCGCGCAGAACTCGCCGGGCGGGGTACGCATGTCCAAACGCGCCATTCAGCGCAACGCCGAAATCGGTTCGTACGAGGCCGCTCTGGAATTGGAGAACCGTGGCCAAGCACTGCTCACCCGCACCGCCGACATGCCCGAAGCCCTTGCCGCCTTCAAGGAGAAGCGCGCACCGGTCTTCCACGGGAACTAAAGCAGTGACCGACTGGGACTGGAGCCGCCAGGAGCTCGCGCAACTGCAAGCATTCCTGGCCGAGCGAGGGCTGATGTCCGGCCCGATCAGCACTCGGCGGATCGGTGACGGCCACTCGAACCTCACGTATCTGGTGACCGACGGTACCGACACCGTCGTCGTCCGTCGTCCGCCACCGCCTCCGATTCCGCCGGGCGCCAACGACATGTTGCGCGAGGCACGGATCATGTCGGCCCTGAGCACCACCGACGTCCCGGTACCGCGGGTGTTGGCCACCGCCGGCGAGGGGGAGGTCATCGATGTGCCCCTCTATGTGATGACCTTCGCGAAAGGCCCGGTGGTGACCACCGAGACACCGCACTCGCTGAGCACCACGCAGACACGGCGGGAGATCGGTCTGGCGATGGCCGACACCCTGGCAGCACTCCACGATGTTGATTGGCACGCAATCGGTTTGGGCGACCTGGGGCGACCTGAGGGATTCAACGCACGCCACGTCTCACGGATGCGGCGACTGGTCGCCGACGCCGAGGGAAATGCGCCGGCCGAGTTCGCCGACATCGACGACTGGCTCCTGGCTCACACGCCGCCCGAATCCGGTGCGACCCTGGTGCACTGTGACTTCCGGATCGGCAACGTGGTACTCGAGCCGGACCCACCGGGCCGCATCGCGGCCGTGCTCGACTGGGAACTGTGCACCCTCGGCGACCCGCTGCTCGACGTCGGATACCTCGCCGCGACCATCCCCGAGCCCGGGCACGACCCGAATCCGACCGCAGCCCTGGGCACCGCGATGCTCGAAGCCGGATTTCCCGCCCGCGCCGAGCTCCTGGACCGCTACGCGGATCGCAGCGGACGCGACCTGAGCACCCTCGCGTGGTACACCACTCTCGCGCTGTGGAAACTGGCCGTGCTCTACGAGTACAGCCGTCGCCGAGTACTCGACGGCATCGGCGACCCGTACTACGCCGACCCGTCACTGGTGACGGCGTTTCTCGCCGACGCACGCCGCGCAGCAGGCCTGAGCGGAACCACCGGTCTGCACGCTGACGTCACCGACACCCGACGCACGTGACCGCACCAGAAGGAGATCTCATGGCCGAACAGTCGAACACCATGACGCAGCGCGAGTTTCACGACCCGCTCGTGGACCCGACACGAACCGACCTGCCGGACAAGTTCTTCGACCGCTTCGTGTTCAACCTGCACCCCGAATCGGCGACCGCGCCGTCGGTACTCATGGGGTTCGGGATGTACCCGGCCAAGAACACCGTCGACGGATTCGTCGTCGTGTCCGACGAGACCGAACAGCGCAACCTCCGATTCTCCACCGAGCTCTCCGACACCGACGGCGACGGTGGGGGGCCGTTCCGTTTCGCCGTTGTCGAGCCGAACCGGGTCTGGCGGCTGACGTTGGCGGACAACCCCATCGGGGTAGCCTTCGATCTCACCTGGCGCGCCCGCACACCTGCGTGGTTCGGCACCGTTGCGGTGGACAATGCCGGTGGCGAGTCGACCTCCTTCGAGCATCTCTTCCAGTCCGGTCGCTACGAGGGCACACTGACCATCGACGGCACGACCCACGCCGTCGATGGGTGGTACGGACAACGCGACCGTTCGCGGGGAGTGCGCACGATGTCCGGCGGCCAAGGCCTCCACATCTGGTACCAGGCGCAGTTCCCGGATCTGTCCATCGGATTCCTGCTCGTCGAGACCCGAAATCATCAGCGGCTGCTCCTCGAGGGAGCGGTGATGCACGAGAACGGCCTCGTCGATGACGTCACCGACGTTCGTCATCGTCTCACCTTCGACGACAAGCGCGACCTCGTCGAGGGCGTGGTCGAGGTGACCACCGAGTCCGGCCAGGTCTTCACCGTCGACGCCGATGCCCGAGCACGGGGCGGCTACATGGCCGGTGCCGGCTACGGCGGGCATCACGGAAAGCAACTCGGCCGCGATCACGTCGAATCCGACCGGTATCCGTTCGACGGCACCGTGAATCCCAGCACCGTCGACTCCGCACTGACCGACCGGCTGTGCCGGTTCTACTGGAATGGGCAGCAGGGCAGCGGGATCTTCGAGTTCGCCCTCACTCGCAGCCGTTCGTACGAGTACCTCCCGACGTGGATCGCCCAGCGCTGACCGCGTCGTCCTCTGAGCCCCGGTGGGGCAACGTCGGGCCACGGGTTCAGAAGGACGCCATATGGACGAAGGGCTCGACCGGACGACACCGTGGCGCACTCAACGGTCGTCCGGCGAGCCGGTCGTCGACCAACGATGCGATGTTCTCGTCGTAGGCGACCGTGTTGTGGTCGGCCAGGTCGTTCGGGCAATAGTTCTGGATGACGATGTTGGTCACCGATGGTCCTGGCGGGAGCGCGGATTCGCGCGTCTCCACGACCAGGTCGTGCCGCGAACTGATGGTCAGGTAGCGCACGCCGGGTCGGGTCATCCCGCCGCGTGCGGTCGCACGCACGAAGTCCGAACCCACGGTCCCGTCCCGAACGCTGGGCAGCGCATCACCAACCCGTTGTGCCAATGCGGGATCGGATCTCAGTTCGGTGAGCAGGCCGTAGAGGCGCACACCGTTGGTGATCGGCGCGATGCCGATCATGTCGTGCACCGTGCGATCGCCACCGAGATGATTGATGTAGTAGAGCGGGACCAATCCGCCCTCTGAGTGGCCGACCAGGTCGACGGTATCCGCGCCGGTCTCCCGACGGACGATGTCGACGAATCGCCCGATTTCGGCGGCCGACTCGGTCAACGCATTGACCTGCAGCAGCGGCAATTGTGTGCCGGTGCCGCGACCGTAGTCGGTGCCGTAGACGCAGTATCCCTGTGCGGTCAGGCGGGTCGAGAGGTAGGACCAGCTGACATAGGAGCTCTCGAACATTCCGTTGACCAGGACCACGGGACGTGGATGGCGGGGAGACGGTACGCAACCGGGTTTGTTCATGCCCGGCGGGATTGCGTCGGGATTGGCCAGCCCGTAGGCAAAGGCGTTGTTCCAGTTGACTTGCGGCGGTCCGGTCGGTGGGGGTGTGGCACTCGCGGGACCGGCCGCCGACGCCAGCCACATCAGCATGCACGCGAACGACGTCCACGCGATGCGAATGATTCCTCGGGATCGGGATCTGCACATTGGTGCCTCCTACCGCGAACGTCCTCACCTACACGGTGCGTTGGCTCTTGCTCGACGCGGAGGCAGCCTTGCTGCTCTCCTTGATCTGCTCCCAATCGGCGTCGGAGAGATTCGTCAGGCCGGCAAATGTCCCTGGACCCGCCAACATCTGACCCCCGTCCATCGCGATCGTCTGCCCGGTCAGATAGTCGCAGGCGTCGGAGAGCAGGAACATCGTCAGGTTGGCCAACTCGTCAATGGTGCCGGCACGACCGGCGGGGATCTGATCGGTCTGGGTTGCACCGACCGAGCTCTTGTCGGTGGGATTGAGCATTTCCCAGGCGTAGTCGGTCGGGATCGGCCCGGGGGCGACAGCATTCACGCGGATGTTGTACTTGGCCCACTCCACGGCCAATGACATCGTCATCGAGTGGACCGCGGCCTTGGCCATGGCCGAGGGCACGACGAATGCGCTTCCGGTCCACACCCAGGTGGTCAGGGTGGACAGGATGGAACCGGGCAGACCCTCGGCGATCCACCTCTTGCCGGCGGCGTGTGCGGTGTGAAAGGACCCGTTCATCACGGTGCTGGTGATGGCCGAGAACGCGCGCGGGCTCAGATCCTTGGTTTGTGCGATGAAGTTCGCCGCCGCGTTGTTGAGCACTCCGGTCAGCGGTCCGTGATCGGACCAGATGGTGGCCATCGTCGAGTCAACGCTGTCGTAGTCGCGTACATCCACCGTGTGGAAGTGCACGGACCCGGGTCGGGGAGCCGATGCCTCCTCGGCGGCTTCGGCGAGTACGGCCTCACGCCGGCCCCACAGGTGGACCTCGGCGCCGTGCTCCACCAGGTGGCGGGCGACGCCCCGGCCGAGGCCGGTACCGCCGCCGGTGATCAGGATGCGTTTGTCGGCAAGCAGTTTCGGGGAGAACGTGGTGTCGTCGGTCATCATGCACCTTTCGGAGCAGCGGTCGTCGGGTTGGTGGAACTCACAGGCCGATGTTCTTCGCGATGATCTCGCGCTGAATCTCGTTGGTACCGCCATAGATCGGAGGAGCGAGCGCGCGACGCACCTGACCCTCCATGCCGTATTCGCGGGCGTAGCCGTAGCCACCCATCATCTGCATGGCCTCGAGTGTCGTGTTCTTCGCGACCTCGGTGCATCGCATCTTGGCCATGGCGCTTTCCCGCGCGAGATCGTCCTCGAGGCCGGCATCGATCTTGGTCGCGACATCGTAGACGAACACTCGGGCGAGTTCGATGTCGGTGGCCAGATCGGCGATGCGGTGTCGCAGCGCCTGGAAGGAGCCGATCGCCCGGCCGAACTGCTCACGCTGCCGCGCGTAGGCGATGACGTCGTCGAGTGCTCGACGGGCACCACCGATGCTCATGGCCGCGATGATCATCCGTTCGATGCTCAGGCCCCGCATGAGTTGCTTCCACGCCTTGCAGGGCTCTCCGACGACCGCGGAGGCGGGTACCTCGACGTCGGTGAAGAACACGTCGTTGCAGGTGCGGGCTTCCATCGTCTCGATACCGCGAATGATCAACCCCGGGGCGTCGGTGGGCACCATCAGCAGCGTCAAGCCCTGATGTTTGGTCCCCGAGGAGTCCTCGCGGGCGAGGACCAGGATGTGTTCGGCCACATGGGCGGCCGAGATCCAGGTCTTCTGACCGTTGATCACATATCGGTCGCCCTCGCGCCGCGCGGTGACCCGGAGCCCGGCCAGATCGGAACCGGCGCCGGGCTCGGATAGCGCGATGGCTTCGAGCCGCCCGGCAGCGAGATTGGTGACGATGGTCTTCTTCTGATCGTCGGTGCCCCACCGCAGATAGGTCTGAGCGGCGGTGAGTCCGGTGGAGTAGCCCGTGATCGGGGCCAGTCCGCGGGCGGACTCCTCCAAGAAGATGCACTCATCGACGAATCCCGCACCGCCACCCCCGAATTCTTCCGGCAGCGACACCGCCAGCCAACCGTTGTCCGCCATATCGGCCAGCACTTTCGGGCTGTTGGACAGGGTGCCGCCGTCGGTCACGGCGTCGCGCTGGACGACGGTTGCCAGCTCGCGGCGGCAGTACTGCTCGACGGCCGCCGCGAACTGGACCTGTTCGGTGGAGAACTGCACTGCTACTTGCCCCGGTAGGGGGTGAAGTCGGGCTTGCGCTTCTCGTTGAACGCCGTGATGCCCTCGCGGGCTTCGGGGGTCTCGCCGAAGATCTCCAGAGTCGAATACGCCATCTGCCCGACGCTGACGAAGTGTTCGGTGTCGGTGTTGAGCGACTGCTTGAGGACTTTCAGTGCGGTCGGGGAGAAGTCGAGCATCTGGTCCGCCCATGCACGCACCTCATTGCGCAATTCGGCGGCCGGGACGACCTTGTTGACCAGACCCCAGTCGAGGGCTTCTTCTGCCGACAGGCGGCGCAGCATGAACCAGATCTCTCGCGCGCGCTTCTCGCCGACGACGCGAGCCAGGTATCCCGAGCCGAGGCCGGCGTCGAACGATCCGACGCGGGGACCGTTCTGGCCGAACTGGGCGGTATCGGCAGCGATGGTCAGATCGCACAGCACATGCAGCACGTGTCCACCGCCGATGGCCAGACCGTTGACAGCGGCGATGACGGGCTTGGGGTTGTCGCGGATGACGCGGTGCAGCGACTCGACCTCGAACAAGCCGCTCTGCGACGGGCCGTAGTCGCCGGTCTCGGCACGCTGCTTCTGATCGCCGCCCGCACAGAATGCCTTGTCGCCGGCTCCGGTGAGCGCAACGACGCCGACATCGGAACTGGCCCAGGCCCGCTTGAACGCGAGGATCAACTCGTCGACAGTCTGGGCGCGGAAGGCGTTGTAGCGCTCGGGGCGATTGATCGTGATCCACGCCAGCCCGTTGTCGACCTCGTAGGTGATGTCGGTGAATTCGGCCATCAGACGTCGGTGTCCTTTCGTGTGCGGGCGGGGCCCGGCGGTTTCGGTCATTGGACTGACCATTTGCATAACAGTATCGCCGCTTGCTGCCGCGGCGCAAGGGACCCGCTCGCGATAGCAGTGCGGATCTGTCTGGCGATCGCGACGGCGGCGTGCCCGGGATGGGAATGTCCGATAGGACCGATATTTACAATTGGACTGTCCATATGCTCCAATGGGTGATCCCCGCCACAGCTCGCGTCACCGCGCGGGTTCCTTCGGATACAGGAGTTCTGTGATGACCACGACCACAACGCCCGTCCGCGTCGGCCATCTCAACCGATGGTGGTATGCGGCAACAGGATTCCTCACCCTGTTGTTCGGGACCAGCACGGTGAACGTCCTTTTCAACATCTTGGGCAAACCGATGGCCGATGAGTTCGGATGGAGCCGCTCGGTGATCACCAACGGATTCTCGGTCGAGACGCTCTTCGTGGGGGTCAGCATTGTTGCGCTCGGCGTGCTCGTCGATCGCTACGGGCCACGAATTCCCACCATCCCCATGACGCTCGGCTTCGGGATCGGACTGATGCTGATGGCCGCGCTGCCGGCCAATCAGGGCGTCTTCTACGCTCTGTGCGTACTGATCGGCGCGAGTGCGGGTGCGGTCAATCCGGTCGCACACGCGACCGTGGTGAGCGCATGGTTCTCCGACCGGCGCGGGCTTGCGCTCGGTGTGCTGATGGCCGGACTGGGTGCCTGCGGGGTTCTGATGCCGTACCTGGCCAACTATCTATTGGACATGATCGGCTGGCGCGGAACGTTTCTCGTCATCGGTGCGCTGTGCACGGCGATTCCCACCGCGGTGTACGCATTCGTCACCAAGATGCCGGCCGAGCACGAGCGTGAGCGCGCCGCCGCGCGCGCCGCGGGTCGGACGGCAGGAGAATCGTTGCGGCGCATCGCGACATCGTCTCGTCAATTCTGGTTGTTGAGCGCCGCGATCTTCCTGGTGTCGACGGCCACGTTCGGATTGATGTCACAAGTGGTGCCGATGACCACGGACAAGGGCATCGATCGTACATTGGCCGTCACACTGCTGTCCGTGCTGAGCCTGTCGTCCATCGTCGCCCGCCTGATCGTCGGTTACCTGCTTGACCGGGTCTTCGCATCATTCGTCGGCGCAACCATTTTCGCCGCGTGTGCGGTCGGAGTGGTTCTCGTGATCTCGTCGACATCGAGTCCGGCGCTGTTCCTCGGGGCAGTCCTGATCGGGCTGGCACTCGGCGCCGAAGGCGATGTGGCGGCATACATGACGAGCCGCTACTTCCCGAAGCACTCCTACGGCCGGGTTCTCGGCGTGGTCTACTTCCTCTTCGCCATGGGGTCGGCGGTCGGCGTATTCCTTCTCGGGCAGGTGTATTCGTTCACCGGGTCATATGCGGCGGGTGTCGTGCCGATCGTGGCGATGGTCGCGGTGGCGATCGTCTGCGTGCTCAGCATGGGCCCGTATCGATACTCGCTCGACCATGCCGAGACCACCACGGTCTAAGTGAGCGACGAGGGCCGCGTCGCCACCAGCTGATGGTTGGTGGTGCCGAGCATGCGGTACGCGTCAGATCACATTGTCGGCATGGAGGGCTTCGATCTCCTCATCGGCCAGATGGAGGAATGTCCGGAGCACCTCGTCGGTGTCCTCACCGACCAGCGGTGCCGGACCGCGTGGCGCCGGAGTCGGCGTGCCCATCTGTATCGGGCTACCGAGGATCGTGCATTTCCGGTCGCCGGAACCGATCTCGCCGAGCATTCCCCTGTCCCGGAGGGCGGGATCGTTGATCACCTCGGGCAGCGAGCGCACCGGTGCAGCGGGAACGTCGGCCTGCTGCAATGACGAAAATACCTCGTCTGTGGTCCTCGCCGCGGTCCACGCGGTGACCGCCGCGTCGACGTCGTCCATTCGGTCCACGCGCCCGGCGGGTGTGGCCAGCACGGAATCGCCTGCCAGGTCCGGGCGAGCCATCAACCGGCACAGGTCGATCCAGTGTTTCGGACGAAGACACAAGATCGCGATCCAGCCGTCGGAGGCCGGATAGATGTTGTAGGGGCACACGGCGAGTCCGCCGTGGCGGTTCCCGGTGCGTTCGGGAAAGTCTCCCTCGGACTCCAGTAGACCCGCGATGTTGGAGGTCAGTGTGGGCAAGATGGCATCCTGCATCGCCACCTCGACGTGCTGGCCGATGCCTGTTCGTTCCCGCTGGAACAGAGCCGCGAGCACCGCCGAGGTGAGGTGACTCCCGGCGGCGAAGTCGACCACCGCTCCGCCCGATTTGACCGGCGCGCCATCGGGAAAACCGGTGGCCGACACCATGCCCGACATCGCCTGCACCGTGACGTCCATCCCGCGCAGGCCACTGGTCGCGGGATGTTCGCCGTACGCTCGTCCCGACGCGAGAACGAGCGCCGGATTGATGTCATGGAGAACCTCGAACCCCAACTGAAGCCGTTCCATGACGCCGGGAGCGAAGTTCTCCACCACCACATCGGCGTGTCGGACGAGGTCGCAGAAGAGTTCGCGTCCGCGCCCGGACTTGAGATCGATGCGTGCGCCCAACTTGCCGGCATTGAGCATCAGGAATGCCTGCCCGGAGGACTCACCGGTCGAACGCCAACGAATGGGCTCGCCACCGAAGGGCTCGATCTTGATCACCGTCGCGCCCAATGACCGAAGCAGATGGGTGCAGTAGGGGCCCGCGTATACCTGTCCGAGATCGAGGACCACCACCCCCTCCAGCGCGTCACCGGACTGACTGGAGGAGCGAGTCGGGGTGTGGTTGGTGGACATGTGCAGCCATCCTCGTGAGTTCGCCGCGATCGGAGTCGCTCGCTTTCGGTCGTACCAAATGGTAGGTGGTTCGACGTGCGGGTACGTGCCGTGTGTCAAACTCGTTCTCATGCCTGCATCCGATCCGCTTCCGTACGACCCGATTGCCGAAGCGCATCGGCAATGGCGGCGCCAGGGTTGGGCCGAGGTGGCCGACACGATGGCAGCGTTCACGTCGGTCATGCGGGCGCAGCAGATCATGCTCGCGCAGGTCGACGCGGTGTTGAAGCGGCATCGTCTTACGTTCGCGCGCTATGAACTGCTGGCGTTGCTGACTTTTACCCGTGACGGCTCGTTGCCCATGGCCAAGATCAGTTCGCGGCGCAGGTACATCCGACGAGTGTGACCAACGTGGTCGACCGGCTCGAAGGGGCAGCACTGGTGGCGCGCCGGCCGCACCCGACCGACCGCCGGGCGACCCTGGTGGAGGTGACCGCAGCGGGCCGCAAGGTGTCCCGCGAAGCGACCCTCGAACTCAACGCCGATGTCTTCGCACGTCCGCACATCGAGCGGGCCGACGTGTGCCGACTCAATCGCATCCTCGCCGACTATCGTCAGGCGGCCGGGGATTTCGCCGCAGGACTGCAGTCGGATTCGTGGATCGACTCTGTCAACTGACGCCGTCGACCTCCCGATCGGTCCCGGCGTGCCGAGCGTTCCGTGTGGGTGCATTGTGGGCGTTCGAGTCGGCGAGTTATTTGGTCATACCATTGATCCTAAATGATAGGTCGACCTATAGTAGGACGACCTAGTACATCGCGCCGTCGACTCGGCGCACGGATGAGGATGTAGAGCAGCCTGATGGTCTCGTTCGACTTTTCCAGTGAGCACGCCGCTTTCGCGGACACACTCAAGACATTCGCTGCACGCGAACTGTTGCCGCACTATCGCGACCGCAGCGCGTCCATGGAGTTCCCCTTCGAAGCGTTCAAACAGCTCGGCGATCTCGGTGTCCTCGGCATCGGGTTGCCCGAGGAGTTCGGGGGCACCGGCGAGGAGGATCCGGTATTGCTGGGTCTTGCCACCGAAGTGCTCGCGGCGGGCGACGTGAACATCGCGTCGGCGCCCGTGCAGATCGGCTTGGTCGGTTCGCAGTTCCTGCATTGCGATCGGGCAGTGCAAGAGCGGTACCTGCCGCCGTTGATCCGAGGTGAGGAGACCGTCGCGATTGCGCTCACCGAGCCCGGCTCGGGCTCCGATGCAAGTGCGCTGCGCACCAGCGCGACCAAGGTCGACGGCGGCTGGCGACTATCCGGCGAGAAGACCGCGATCAGTTGGGCGATGAATGCCACCGCGACTCTCGTCTATGCGCGCACTCCCGGAACGACCCGATCACAGGGCATCAGCTGCTTTGTGGTTCCGATGGACAGCGAAGGCGTCTCGGCTCACCACATGCTCGGAATGGGTTGTCTCCCGTTGGGTTGGGGATCGATTCATTTCGACGACGTCTTCATACCCGAAGATCATCTCGTGGGCGAGGAGGGCCGCGGATTCCACACGGTGATGAACCACTTCGACTTCAGCCGTGCAGCCCTCGGTCTGCTGTGTCTCGGCGCCGCACAGCAAAGCCTCAACGAGGCTGTCCAGTATGCCAAGGATCGCCAGACCTTCGGCAAACCGCTCACCGAGTACCAGGGTGTCTCGTTTCTCATCGCCGAACACACGACGATGCTCGAGGCGGCACGGTGGATTTGCTACAGGGCGCTGTGGTTACGTGCCACGGGGCAGCCCCACACCGCACTGGCGTCGATGGGTAAGTGGTGGCCACCGCAGGTTGCCAAGAACGCGATCGAAGCCGCCATGCGTATCCACGGAAACCTGGGATATGCTGCGGAATTTCCACTCCAACAACGCTATCGAGACGTCACGGCCTACCTGATCGCGGACGGCACCGCCGAGATCCAGAAGCGGATCATCGCCGGCGATGTGTTCCGCAGAGGGACGGTGTCGCTGTGAGCGAGAACATCGTGGTGAAGGAGACCAAGGACAGCGCCGCGCTGATCGTGGGCGGCACTGCCGGAATCGGCTTGCACAGCGCGTTCGCGATGGCAGAGGTCGGCGTGCGGCGGATCGCTGTCGTGGGACGAACGGCGCGGCGCGGCGCGGAGGCACGCGCGCAGCTTGCCGAGCGCGGTGTCGAGGCGTACTTCCTGCCGGGCGATGCGCGATCAGCAGACGCCGCCGATGACATCGTGGCTCGTGCACGAGAAGTGCTGGGCGGCTTGGATATCGTGATGTGCACCACAGCTGCCGACACACGCCCCGAGCTGTTCAAGGACATACCTGCGTCGACGATTCCGGCAATACTCAATGATCTGGCGCTACCGGCGATGTTCATGGCGGCAGCCGCCTTGCCGGGCATGCGAGAACAGCGAGGGGGAGTCATCGTCAACGTTGCCTCCGACGCCGCGAAGACTGCCACCCCCGGCGAATCGGTGATTGGCGCTGCCAAGGCCGCACTGGTGATGTTCACCCGGGTGCTCGCAATCGAGGAGAAGAGGCACGGTATTCGGGCCAATGTGCTCACACCGTCCTTGGTCAGCGGGACCGCCTCCACCGAGCGAATCACCGAGGGCGGCTTCAGTGGCAAATTGTTCGCGCGGGCCGCGCAACAAGCGCACCTGGGCGTGGCCACAGCTGACGACATCGGGGCACTGGCCGGCTTTCTGATCACCCCGGCGGCAGCGAAGCTCACAGGTCAGGCGATCAGCGTCAACGGCGGCATATCGGCCGCGTGAGTTCACCGGTCACCCGAGCGGGTGGGTCACGGGGGACTTTGGAGGGGTTCGTGGTGAAGACGGACTTTCCGGGCGGAGCCGAGGTTAACCTCCCGGCAGTAGCAGGAACCCGGTACCGAGCCGGCACTCAGGTCGCCGGTGGAGATTTATCAACATGATGCGAGGAGCCCAGTATGGCCATCACCGAGAACCCGGCAAGTATCCGGCCGGAGAATTGTTACAGCACTGACCAACTCGCGACCTTCCGCGCGAGTGGTGACTGGCGCGACGAGAGCCTGGCCCAGTGGGTTGATCACTGGGCGTCCACACAGCCGGACGTCGTCGCGTTCTCGGACGGGGACGCCGAGGTCACGTGGGCGCAACTGCGTCACCAGGGTTACCGGCTGGGCGCCGAACTGAGGCGGCGGGGCATACGGGCCGGTGACCGCATCCAGGTACAGCTACCCAACTGGGTCGAGTTCGCGATCGCCTATGTCGGGATCACGCGGATCGGCGCGGTGCTCGTGCCGACGATGCCGATCTATCGCCACGACGAGGTCGAGTACATCATCAATCACTCGAACGCACGAATGGCGTTCGTGGCACACACGTTCCGGGGATTCGACTATGCCGCGATGCACGCCGACATCGCAGATCATTGCGCCGGGCTGGACACGGTGGTCGCCGTGCGCGCCGACGAATCGTTCACCGGTACACGCTGGGAGGACCTCATCGGTGACGGTCCGACGCCTGATGACGACGAACTCGGGCCGGTGCCCTCCGGAGATGACAACCACGCGATCATCTACACCTCGGGTACCGAATCGCGGCCCAAAGGCTGCCAGCACACGTTCAACACGATCTCGTTCAGCCTGTACAACCTGTGCCGCGACATCATGGCGATGGCGCCTGGCGAGGTCATGTTCCAGCCGTCGCCGATCACGCATGCCACGGGCCTGATGACCGGAGTGTGCGGTCCGATCGTGCTCGGCGCCGCCGCCCACCTGATGCCCGCGTGGGAGCCGGTCGACGGATTGCGGCGCATCGAGAGATTCGGCTGCACAATGAGTATGACCGCGACACCATTTGTGCGAATGACGCTTGACGCGTTGGCAACTCACGATATCGACGCTTCCTCGTTGCGGACGTGGATCTGTGCGGGCGCACCGATCCCCGAGTCGCTGCTACGCGAGTGGCAGCAGAAGATGCCGACCACATCGCTGTTGCCGCTCTACGGGTGCAGCGAAGGCTTCATCATCACAGCGTGCAGCCCCACGGATCCGATCGAGAAGATCGTGGGGTCCGACGGAAAGGCCTCGCCCGGGGTGTGGTTGGAATTGCGTGACACCGACGGTCGTCCGGCGCCCGCCGGCGCCGAGGGAGAGATCTGCCACGGTGGTCCCGGACTGATGTTGAGTTACTGGAACAATCCCGAACTCACTGCCCGGGATATCGATTCGTCCGGGCTGAAGCGCTCGGGTGATCTCGGGCGGATGGACTCCGACGGCTATCTGCGAGTCACCGGACGAATCAAAGATCTGATCATCCGGGGCGGCACCAACATCTCTGCCCGCGAGATCGAAGACCATCTGATCGCGCATCCGAACATCACCGCGGCGGCCCTCGTCGGCTACCCCGACGAACGGCTCGGCGAGCGGGCGTGTGCGTTCGTCGTGACGGCGGAGGGTGTGTCCATCGAACTCGAAGAGGTCAGCCGGTATCTACGTGACGAGCGCAAGATCGCGGTGCAGAAACTGCCCGAGCGCCTTGTGGTTGTCGACGCTTTGCCGATGACGGCAACTGGCAAGATTCAAAAATTCGTTCTGCGTGACTCAATTGGGGACTGATCGGCGTCGGCGCCGCGCGCGTCCGTGATGTGCATGCGCCGAGAGGAATTCGGCGCATGCACATCATCACCAGCTGGGTTTGTCGGTGCGCGTTACGCGGTGATACGGAGGAAATCCTTGACCAAGGAGTTGAATTCGGCCGACCGCTCGATCTGCGTCCAGTGGCCGCAACGGGAGAACACATGGAGATCGCCGTCCGGGAGGAGACGGACCATGTTCCACGCCACGTCCACCGGGACCACCCGGTCCTCACGGCCATGCACCAGAAGCGTCGGTGCGGTGATCGCACGGACCTGCTCCTCGGTGATCGCCAGTTCACTGCCGGCGTGGTCAGGGCCGACGCACGTTTCATGACATGCTTCTATCACGGATGGAACTTCAGTACCTCCGGCGACATGGTCTCGATGCCCGACGACGCTGCCTACGGTGCCGATTTCGCTCGTCCCGATCTTGCCGCACCTGCCAGGGTCGACAGTTACCGGGGGTTCGTGTTCGTCAGCTTCGACCCGGACATCATCGATTTGCGCACCTATCTCGCCGGCGCAGCCGAGTACCTCGATCTCGTGTGCGACCAATCGGAGTCGGGTATGGAGGTTCTCGAGGGCACCCACGAGTACTCGGTAAAGGCCAACTGGAAGCTGTTGGTGGAAAACAGTTTCGACGGTTATCACGCCGTCTCGACCCACCAGAGATATTTCGAGATGGTGTTGGCGGCGCGTGGTGCGCTCGACCCGGCTGCGCTCGCGGAATCCCGCGCGATCGATCTCGGCAACGGGCATGCGGTGATCGCTGGCGCTCCGGCGACCGAGGGCTTGTTCGGACGTCCGCTGTCAACCGAGGGCGCTTCGGAGCGCGACGCGAGATTCGCCCACTTCCGGGAGTTGTACGGCGACGGTTGGGTGAACCGGATGCAGGGAAATCGCAACCTGGTGATCTTTCCCAATCTCGTCGTCATCGATCTCGTCATGGGTGTTCTGATTCGCAAGATCGATCCGCTGGCAGCCGACTACATGGAGGTGACCGCCTGGGAGCTCGCGCCGCCGGAGGAGGGGAGCGAACTGCGTAAGCAGCGGCTCGACAACTTCCTCACGTTCTGTGTGCCGGGCGGTCTCGCGTCGCCCGACGATGTCGAGGTGTTGGAGAGCTGCCAGGTGGGCTGCGGCGGACGTCGGGAGTTGGGCTGGTCAGACATCTCCCGAGGAACGAACAAGTCGGCAGCCTCGAGCACCGACGAGTTGCAGATGCGCACGTGGTGGCGTCGGTGGAACGAGTTGGTCACCGTAGAGGTGCTGCCGCCTGAGGAGCAGGACGAACTCGGCGAGGTGTTCACGGCCCAGCGTCGCCACTCGGAGGCGCCGCCACCTGCGGTGTCTGCTCGGTGACGTGAACCGATAGCGCAGAACGCAGCCGGTCGCGAGGGTCCGACGGCGTTCTGCTCGGCTGCGTTTTCCGACGGTGCCGACCCACGTCGCGGTCAGTCGCGGTTTGCACCCCGCTCGCGCCACTTCAGCGCGAGCGGGGTGGGCCGGGGAGCGACGCGTGCGCCGAACCACTCAATGGTCCGTTGCCATGAGTCGTACCACGCGCCGTAGCTGAGTCCGTCCTGATCGGCATGGCGATAGAACTCTCGACCGACACCGGGGTATCGCACGATTTCGCTGTGGACAAGGGAATTCGCGTCAAGGGTACGGGTCAACTCGGTGATCGCATGGTGATCCGCGCCAGGATCGGCTGAGCCGAAAAGGCCCAGCCACGGCGTCGACAGCGAGCCACGAACATGGTCGGTCAATCGCCCTGTTGATCCTTCTGGTTTGTGTGTCGCTGAAATACTCACAGCTGCACCGAATTCCAGGCGAGTTGCGGCCTCGAGAACAAGCTGACCGCTGCGGCCCAGGCCCAAGATGCCCACCTGCTCCGGCATCCAACCGCGAGATCCGGCGCGATCGAGGAGTCCATCGAGCCGGCCCGTGTCACAGCCCGCAGCGAGGGACTCGTAGCCGTCTTCGGCGAGCCGATTCATGATCTCGACGCCGAGGACGTCGAGCAACCCGGGCTCGACCGCGAGAATCACGATCCCGTCCGGGGAGCCGCCCAAAGTTATCTCGCGCGAATCGCTGTCTCCACGGCGTCGAGAGTGATCACCGCCGACGTCGGTGCAATCATTACAGTGGTCATCGGGCCCTCCGTATCCATTGGGTGTGGCTTGGGGGTGGGGTCGTCATTGCTATGCGCGGTGGGGAATCGATGGCCAGTACTTCGCGCCTGCACCCCCCGTCCACGGTGATGCTGGTTCCGGTTACCATCGACGCCTCGTCAGAAGCGAGGAAGACCACGGCACCGACATAGTCCTGCGGGGCGGGCAGACGCGACATCGGTATCTGGGCAGAGAAGTCCATCTGGTACTCCTGGGGTCGGGTGACGAGCTCTTCCATCTGCGCGATGGCTGCCGGGTTGGTTGGTGCGGTGGCGGTGGGAGCGAAACCATTGACCCGGATATTGAATTCGGCCAACTCCATCGCCACCGAGCGCGTGAAGTTGAGCAGCCCGCTCTTGACGGTGGAGTATCCGATGTTTCCGGGCTGCCCCTGAAATGTCTCAGTCGAGAGCACGTTGATCACACTGCCGCCCTCACCGCGCTCGATCATTGCCGTCGCAGCCGCAAGAGTGAACAGAAAGGCGCCGCCGAGAATGACGTCGAGTTGCGCGCGATAGACGTCGTAGGGCATCGAGAGTAGTCCCTGCTGCCGGAAAAAGACCGCATTGTTGACCAGGATGTCGACACGTCCCCACTGCGAGAGTGCCCGGGAATGGCCTCGTTCGCGTGATCGGGGTCGGTGACGTCACCGGTGACCGCGATGGCTTCGCCGCCGGCGGCTCGGATACCCGCGGCGCAGGCCTCGGCGACGTCGCCGGAAAGATCGGTACACACCACCCGCGCGCCTTCGGTTGCGAGCCCCGCGGCAAGCGTCCCGCCGATGTTGGGACTGGTGCCGGTGATCACGGCGACTTTGTCGGCCAGCCGGCTCATAGGATGATGCTCACCTTGCCGTGCGGGCGCAGGGCATCGAGGTCGAGCACAGATCGCCGGGTGAGGAAGCGGAAGCCGTGGTCCTCGTCGCGTTCGAGGATGTGATCGTAATGGCCTATGTAGGCATCCACCGTGCCACCACGCATCCGGAAGACGGCGAAGTTGGCAGAGACCTGCAGGGTGGCCTCGGTCTGCACGGCGACCCGAACGTTGGATACCAGCCGCCGGGTACGCGAATGCGGATACTCGGCGTGAGCCGAACGGCGCATGAGTGAATTGATGCGCTGTTCCAACAGGAATCGGTCATCCTGGACGAGAAACAGATCGCGAGCCGGGTCGCCGTCCAGTTTGTCGGTGGAAGGAATGAGATAGAGGCCGGTCGGACCGAATAGTTCCAGCCACTCCGGTAGGCGCCATGAATCGAGCATCTCGGCCTCGCGGTAGAGAAACTTCTCCACCTCATGGGAAAGGGCCATCGACTCGGCGATGTTCGGGCGGGCTACGACATCAACCATGTTCACTCCTCGGCTCGGTGCCTGGTACCCAGGTCTGCGCATCGACACTCGTCGACGCGGCCCGCTGCCGGCCACGGTGTGTTCCGGGGTCTGGAACGAGCGGTGCCCGGGAGTGGACACGTTCCGGCGAACGGACCGAACTCTGCCGGCATCGGTCGCCACGGCTGCATTCTTCACTCGTGAACCGACAGCGAGGTATTCGATGACTGCTACCGAAAAGCTCCAGAACGACACGCCGCGTGTCATCGTCTCGGCCGCCGAGCGGTTGGCTGCGGCACGGCGCACCGGGACGCCCTGCCCTCCGGTGCGTGATCTGCTCGGCACCGAGGACGTCGCCGCGGCATACGAGGTGCAACAGCGCTTCGTCGACGACTGTGAGCGTGACGGCGCTCGGATCGTCGGCCGAAAGATTGGGCTGACCTCGCCGGCCGTCCAGCGTCAACTGGGCGTGGACCAACCCGATTTCGGGGTTCTCTTCGCCGACATGGACGTCTCCGGGCTTTCCGAGGTACCCGTGGGAGTGCTCTTGCAGCCAAAGGTCGAAGCGGAGGTGGCCTTCGCGCTTTCCGCCGATCTCGACGGTCCGACGGACCTGGAGACGGTTCGTGCTGCTGTCGGCCACGCGGTGGCCGCCATCGAGATCGTCGACTCCCGAGTCGCCGCATGGGACATCACCATAACCGACACGGTTGCCGACAATGCGTCGAGTGGGTTGTTCGTTCTCGGTGACAATCCGGTCTCGCTGGCCGACTTCGAACCGATCTCCACCTCGATGACGATGTCGGTGGACGGTGAGGTGGTCTCCGAGGGCAGCGGTGCCGACTGCCTCGGCGATCCCCTGATCGCTCTGCAATGGCTCGCGCGCACCGCCGCGGACTATGGGTCCCCGCTCCGAGCGGGACAGGTGGTCCTGTCCGGTGCGCTGGGACCCATGGCGCCGGTGCATCCGGGAAGCGTTGTGCGGGCCGAGATTTCCGGACTGGGAATCGTCGAGGTTTCCTTCGCGCGAGGAGATCTGTGATGGGCAAGGTGTCCGTGGCGATCATCGGTTCCGGCAACATCGGGACCGATCTCATGATCAAGGTTCTGCGGCAATCGCAGGGCTTGACGATGGGCGCGCTCGTCGGCATCGATCCGGACTCCGACGGGCTCGCCCGTGCGCAGCGTCTAGGGGTCCCGACCACTGCTCATGGGGTGGAAGGTCTGATCGCGCTCGACACGTTCGACGATATAGACATCGTGTTTGACGCCACGTCTGCCGGCGCGCACCTGAGAAACGCCGAGCGGCTCGCGCCCTTCGGCAAGAAGCTCGTTGATCTGACCCCTGCGGCGATCGGACCGTACGTGGTTCCCTCGGTCAATCTCGATGATCAGCTGGCCCGGGGCGTCGACAATGTGAACATGGTGACCTGTGGTGGGCAGGCAACCATCCCCATCGTGCATGCGATCTCGCGTGTCACCGCGGTCCCGTATGCCGAGATCGTTGCGTCGATCGCATCTGCGTCCGCGGGACCGGGGACGCGGGCCAATATCGACGAGTTCACCGAGACAACTGCTGCGGCCATCGAATCGGTCGGTGGCGCGGCCCGCGGCAAGGCCATCATCGTCCTCAACCCTGCATCACCACCGCCGCTCATGCGTGACACCGTGGTGGCGTTGATCGGCGATGCCGATCACGAGCAGATTCGCGAGTCGATCGCGGCGATGGCCGCCGATGTTGCCGATTATGTGCCGGGATACCGCCTCAAGCAAGAGGTTCAGTTCACGCCGGTGTCCACTGACGAGCCGATTCACACGCTGATGGCAGAACCAGAAAGCTCTGTGAAATACAAGGTTTCGGTGTTCCTCGAGGTGGAGGGGGCTGCACATTACCTTCCGGCCTACGCGGGCAACCTTGACATCATGACCTCTGCGGCCCTGCGAACCGGCGAGGCGATCGCTGCACGCGCGCAATCGCATTCGTCGTCGTCTCACGCGTTGACCACGAACTGACAGAACTGACAGAAAGGGTTCCAGGTGAACAACGATTCGATTGGCCAGGACCTGTACATTCAGGACGTCACACTCCGCGACGGCATGCATGCAGTACGGCACCGAATGAGTCCCGCCGACGTCGGGCGGATCGTGGCCGCACTCGACAGGGCCGGCGTCGATGCGATCGAGGTGGCCCACGGCGACGGACTCGCCGGCGGAAGCCTGACCTACGGTCCTGGCTCGCACACCGATAGCGAGTGGATCGAGGTTGCGGCCGAAAACATCTCGACCGCGGTGCTGACCACCCTCTTGCTCCCTGGTATCGGCACCATCCACGATCTCAAGCGGGCTCATGCGTTAGGAGTCCGATCGGTACGAGTGGCGTCGCACTGCAGTGAAGCCGACGTCTCCGCGCAACACATCGCCACCGCGAGAGAGCTGGGAATGGATGTGTCGGGATTCCTGATGCTCAGTCACATGCTCTCGGCTCCCGAACTGGCACAGCAGGCGAAGCTGATGGAATCCTATGGTGCACACTGCGTGTACGTGACCGATTCCGGTGGCCGGCTCACGATGGACGGCGTGCGGGAACGTGTCCGTGCCTACCGCGACGTGCTGGACCCGGTCACCCAGATCGGCATCCACGCGCATGAGAATCTCTCACTCTCCGTTGCGAATTCCGTTGTTGCGGTTGAGGAGGGGGTCACCCGGGTGGACGCGTCACTCGCCGGGCAGGGCGCGGGAGCGGGCAACTGCCCGATCGAACCGTTCGTGGCCGTGGCGAACCTCAACGGGTGGAAGCACCGGTGCGATCTGTTCGCACTCCAGGATGCGGCAGACGACATCGTGCGTCCGCTTCAGGACCGGCCGGTCCGGGTGGATCGGGAAACACTGACCCTCGGCTACGCCGGTGCGTACTCGAGCTTCCTCCGTCACGCCGAGACTGCCGCCGGCCGCTACGGCATCGACGTCCGCACGATCCTGATCGAGGTGGGCAGGCGTGGACTCGTCGGTGGCCAAGAGGACATGATCGTCGACATCGCCCTGGATCTCGTACGCAATGCCGAACCGGCGGCCCATTCAGCGGCGAATGGTTATGCGGCGGAAAGCGTTGCGTGACAGCTTCACCGGCGTCCGATCACACCGATTCAGGCATCGCGATGTTCTGTAACCGGACCTGACTCCGGGCCACGAGCGTGCCGTCGTCGATGCGCATGTCCACCGACCACAACTGTTGGCGCCGACCGCGATGGATCGGCTGCGATCGCGCGGTGATGATGCCCTCGGTGACCGACCGGAGGAAGTCGGTGTTGTTGTTGACGCCGACGGACGTTCCGCCGATCCCGCTGTGCTGAAGCCAGAAGTAGCCGCTGAGACTCTGGGGTGAACAGGTCGCCGCAGTGTTGCGAGCCGCCGACCCAACCCGGTGCCCCGATCCCGACGATCTGAAAAACTGATGTCGAGAGCGTATTTCGGCTCACAAGGTCCCGACGATGTGGTTCTTCGCCGACGAGTTCCCCATGCCGCCGTCCGGCGAGATCCAGAAGTTCAAGGTGCGCGACGCCATAGCGCACGGGGACATGACCCCGGACCAGGTCACCGGCGGCAAACCGGCGACGATGAACGGCTGAGTTCGTAGCTCACCGAGGCTCGTGATCGAACCGCCGATCGGCGAGTAGCGCACTTTCGGCGAGGATGGATTCTCCTCGACGGCCGGGACCTGCCGGGCGGCGTCTTCGGCGACCTGGCGTTCGTGAGAAACGGGCAGTTCCTCGTCGTGATCGGCGGCGACAAGCGCTTTGTGTACGGTGCCCAGGACGATGGCGGCGACGGCAGCGGTGACGGCGCCCAGGACGAAGGGCACGTGCGCGTTGTAATGCTCGACGAGTTTGCCCGCGGCGAAGGGGGGGGCCAAGCCGCCGCCGATGAAACGGACGAAGCCGTAGGTGGCCGAGGCGACCGGGCGGGGGACCGGGGCGATGCTCATGACCGCGGTGGTGACCAGGGCGTTGTTGAGTCCGACGACGATTCCCGAGGCGATGAGGGCGCCGATGACCACCCATCGGTGGTCCGACCAGATGCCGATGACCAGGGAGATCACCGTCATTGTCAGCAGTGCTCCGTAGAGAGTGTTGGGCGTTCCGTTGCGGGACTTGAGCATTGGTGCACCGAAGACGGCGAACAATGCGACCAAGATGCCCCAGCCGAAGAACACGAACCCGAGTTTGATGGCCGACAGATGCATCAGGAACGGTGCGTAGCCGAGGAT
The DNA here is from genome assembly GCF_029269935.1 of Gordonia sp. N1V. Classification (NCBI taxonomy): domain Bacteria; kingdom Bacillati; phylum Actinomycetota; class Actinomycetes; order Mycobacteriales; family Gordoniaceae; genus Gordonia; species Gordonia sp. N1V. Next base: position 149,138 of record NZ_JARJDD010000011.1, on the reverse strand, counting down.
GGTGAAGAAGGCCCAGTTGTAGAGCAGTCCGGTGACGCTGGTGGTGGCCAGGCTCCGATGGCGCAGCGCCGCAATCGGTTCGATGATCGACGACGTCTTCTCCGGCCTCGGGGTGGGTTCGACCAAGACGATGGTGGCGACGAGTGCGATGAGCATCAGCACGGCGACGCCGAAGAACGGCCCACGCCAACTGATGGTGCCGAGGAGCCCGCCGACCAGTGGACCGGCGGCGATGCCGACTCCCAGCGCTGTCTCGTAGAGGACGATGGCTCCGGCGAAGCCGCCGGCCGAGGACCCGACGATGACCGCGAGGGACGTGGCGATGAACAGGGCGTTGCCCAGTCCCCATCCGGCGCGGAAACCGACGATCTGGGAGATGGAGTTGCTCGCCCCGGCCGCTGCAGCGAACGCGATGATCAGTACCAGGCCGACGATCAGGGTGCGTTTGGCGCCGATGACGCTCGATACCCACCCGGTGATGAGCATGGCGACGGCGGTGACCACGAGGTAACTGGTGAACAGCAAGGTGACCTGTGAGGGTGTGGCATTCAGCTGTGAGGAGATCGCCGGCAGGATCGGGTCGACGAGCCGTACCACCGGTGGTCCTACGACCCCGATGGCCGGTTGCGGACGGTCACTCTCGACGACACCTTCGGCGACTTCGATCGCGGCGACTTCGGATTGGTGCCGAACCGGCGATATCGGTTCCGCCACTGGTCGAGTCGATGCGTACCTCGGTTCCGATGGTGCGCATCAGCCAGCGATATCCCTCCGCGCCCAATGCCGACCCGCTGACCATCACCTGCCGGAGGCGGCTCAGGTCGTGGCGGTCGGCGGCCTCGCCGTGCATGGAGGCAGTCACGACTGCTGCACCGAGGAGCATCACGTCCGCGCGGGTGCGCGCCGCCACCTGCCACACCGCGCCCGCCGGATGGCTCGGACTGCCTTCGTAGAGGACGATGCCCGCGCCCTGGGTGAGTGCGCCGAGCTGCATGTTCCACAGCGCCCATCCGGTGGAGGTGTAGGTGAACATGCGCTCGCCGGGTCGCACACCGCAATACAGGCCGGACCATTTGAGCTCTCGAGAGTGATGCCTCCGTGACCGTGGACGAGTCCCTTCGGTGAGCCGGTGGTGCCGGAGGTGAACAGAACCCACAGTGGGTGTGAGAATTCGACCTGCTCGAAGGTGAGCTCGCCCGGCTCGTTGACGACATCGTCCCAGAGCACCGCGGTATCGGCGGTGGGCGCGGGGAACATGTACGGCACGGTGATCACGTGTCGCACCGTCGGCAGGTCGATGCGCAGCTGGGCCACCACGTCGCGGCGATCGACCGCCCGGCCGTTCCAGTGGTATGCATCGACGGCGATCAGCACCGTGGGCTCGAGCTGCGCCAGGCGGCAGACAGTGCCATCTGTGCCGAAATCGTGTACGCACACGAGCGCGACGTCGTCGCCGGCTCCGTGGGACGACACCCGCTGAGCCCAGTTGAGGGTGGCGCCGGGAAACCAGCGGGTGAACGGCATGGGATCGGCGGTGCGAATGCGAGTCGGGCCGGTCGAGAACTCGACACCGAAGCACTCGGCGATCGACGTCCAGAATCGGTCGAGGTCGGCGACCGACCAGTCCCGGAGGGCGTCGTGATCGGCGAACCGCAGCGACTCGCGGCACTCCAGCCAGTCCAGGTAGGCACGCAGGGCGGAGCGTACGATTCGCTCGGCCGACGGAGCCCACAGCACCCCTGCCTCATGCACGGGTGGTGGCTCGGTGGAGCCGTCAGGCCGCTCATTCATGGCTCGAAGATACTGTGGCGCAACGTCAGTGAAGGTGGACCCGCCACCTGTTGAGGATCTGTTGAGACAGCGTTGAGGGTGGGTTGAGCATTCGTCACTAGCGTCGCGGGTGTACCGCTGTTGCGACCACCGACCGCCAATGATCAGGAGCCGACCGATGAAGCTCGCTCTCTATCTCCCCAACTTCCGCGACGAGGTGACCGTCAAGGAGCTCGAAGACCTCACCGCGCTGGCCGAGGACCTCGATTTCGATTCGGTGTGGACCCTCGACCGCATCGGCGTGCCCGAGGCGTCTGACCGCGAAGAATTGGAGTATCCGTTCGGGATGATGGCCGATCTACCCAACGGGTTACCGGTCATCGCACGCGGCAAGTGGTTCCAGGGAATGCCGCTGATTCCGTGGCTGGCCGCCAAGACCAGCAAGGTGCGGATCGGTATGAGCATCATCGATACCCCGTACCGTTCGCCGGGCGTGTTGGCCGCCGAGCTCGCCACCCAGGACCACCTGTCCAACGGACGGCTCAACGTGGGCATCGGAAGTGGCTGGATGCCTGAGGAATTCGCTGCAGCCAGCGTCTCCCACCTGTTTCCGCGCCGGCACGGGCATGTGCGGGAAACGATCGAGATCATGCAGGGCATCTGGTCCAACGACCTGTTCGAGTACCACGGTGAGTTCGCCGACTTCCCGCTGTCGGGCTTCGGGCACAAGCCGATCCAGAAGCCCGGACCGCCGATCTACTTCTCCGGACTCAAGGACCCCAAACGTTCGGCGCGCCGTATCGCCAAGTACGGACTGCAGGGCTGGATCGGAATCCAGGATTCGCCGGAGGACATCGCGAGATGGAAGGGCGAGATCGGTCGAGAGCTCAACGAACTCGGACACGACTTCCCGGACGGTTTCGACATGTGCAGCATGATCTGGTTCGTGATCACCGACGAGCCGACCGATCAGACACCGGCGGGCAAGGCGTCCAATCTGCTGGCCGGAACCGCCCAGCAGATCGAGGACATCCTCAAGCGGTACCGGGACGCCGGCATGACGATGCCGCTGTTGTGGCCGCCGTTCCGGGATGTCCCGACCTCGAAGACGATGGACGATCTGAAGCGACTGACCGAACAAATCATGCCCAAGGTCAACGCGGGCTGACGGCGCCGGTCTGCGCGGACCAGTGATGCCAGCGCAGACCGGTCACGATGATCACCGCGCCGTGTGGGCGGTGCTCGCGGTACTGCGGATACTTCCCCGCCAACGCGGTGATCGCCGTCGAGCCCTCCTCGGTGGCGGCGTCGACGACGACCGCGTGGCCGTCCACCCGTACCCACCAGAGCTCCTCCCAATCGTCGGAGTAGTGATCGACGAGCACCGACACCCGAGGATTCTCCTCGATGTTCGCCAGGCGTCTGAGGGCTTGGGAGCGTTTGGGTTTGTGGTCGACGCAGGTGACGAGACGCTCGTCATCGAGCGCGAAGACGATGGGCACCAGATGCGGTGTGCCGTCGGCGCGCGCGGTGGCCAGACGAGCCACGCGCGCCGCGGCGACAGCCCGCAGGTAGGCGGTGTCGAAGGACATGGGGTCTACGCTCGCACATCTTCGACGTGGCAGAGCGCGATCGTCAGGCACGGCGTGATCGTCAGGCACGCGTCCACGGCGCGGACTCACGGCCCGACCAGTTCGCCAACCGTTCGGTGGCGCCGGCCTCGGGGCGGGGTTCGACGACGGCGTCGAACGGCACCTCGTCGTCGGCGCGGATCTCGGCCGGGATGAATTGTCGTGCGACCGCGAGTGTGGTCTCGGCAAGTGCCGGCTCGGTCTCGGCGTTCTGGCCGGTGGCCACGGCGAGGTCCCAACCGTGGACCAGGGTTTCGTTGACGTAGCCCCACAGTGCTCCGGCTCCCGGAACTTCTCCCCACGGAACACGTACCGGTGCAGAGAGTTTCGCGTCGTCGGACCAGAGCGCCACGGCCTGGTCGGTGGCGTTGGTGTAGGTGGCGGCATCGTGATGCTCGTCGATGCTGGGAATGGCGAGAACGTCGTCGCCGGCGGCGAGCGCGACCGCCCGGTGGGCGGTGCCGTTGAGGTGTCGGGCGAGCATGCGGACGTCGAAGTCCGCACACGGTGTGGGGGAGTCGAGCTGATCATCGCGAACGTGGGCGAGCAGGTCGCCGACCCATTGGGTGGCCGCGGTGTAGAAGGGGCGGGGATCTGCGGGCTGGGTGTTGGTCATGACGGAGGTCCTTTCGGGTTCTTCGGGCTGGTGAGGACCAGTGAACCCGCGAAACCTGACATCTACTGTCGTGATTTTCTGACAGACTTCTCGCATGCGCGCCGAGCGGTTGTTGTCGGTCCTGATGCTGTTGCGGTCACGGGGCCGGATGACCGCTGCCGAGCTGGCGACGGAACTGGAGGTCTCCGAACGTACGGTGCTCCGCGACATCGAGGCGCTGTCGTTGTCCGGCGTGCCGGTCTACTCCGAACGGGGCCGCCATGGCGGATTCGCGTTGGTCCCGGGATATCGGACGGACCTCTCGGGACTGACGCTGCACGAATCGATCGCCCTGCTCTCCGGCGGAGGGCGAATCGACTCGCCGGCGGCGGCGCGCGCCAAACGCAAACTCGAGGCGTCCCTACCGGATACGCACCGCGGCCAGGTGGCCGACGCGGCCCGCCGAATCCTGGTGCGCCCGGACGGATTCGTGAAAGCGGCAGACGACCTCGTCGCGCTACCGCCGGTACAACAGGCCGTCGTCGAAGGCCGGCGGATTACCGTGATCTACCAGCGGCCCGGAGCCGACCCCGCCGAACGCGTTCTCGATCCGATCGGGCTGATCGTCGCCGGTGATACCTGGTATCTGGTCGCGAATTCCCGAGGAGACGAACGTATGTACCGGATCTCGAGGATGTCAGACGTGCGCCTTCTCGACGAGCCCGCCGACCGTGCGGACTCCGTCGATCTCGAGCAGGTGTGGGAACGCCGTAGGGATGCGTTCCGCTCCGGCTTTACGCCGCTCGACGTGACGGTCGCGTGCTCACCGGAATCGGTGGAGGCCCTGACGCGCGGACCGGGATCCGTCCTGTCCGTTGAACCTGGCTCCGACGCGACCGAAACGGCCGGCGGGGTGCGCGTGACGCTGCGCTTCGGCGACGGGGCGCGCGCGACACGGATCCTGTGGTGGCTGTCGTTCGACATCGAGCTGTCGGTGATCGAGCCGATTGCGCTCCGACGAGAGTTGGCAGAACGCGCCCAGCGACTCGCGGCAGTGCACATCTGAGCCGCGGGTGCCCGCATTTGCCCCCTGTACCTCGCGCGAACAGCGATAATGACGCCATGGCAGACAAAGGTGTGCATGGGGTGGGGGCGCGTCCCGGTGAGCGTCAGCGAATCCGGAAGCTTGCGCAGGCCGCACTCAATGCGGATGTGACCGTCGAGCAGGTCGACACGATCCTGACCGACCTGGGCTCGGCGCTCGACGGCTTCGACCGCACACTGTCCGACCTGGACGGCACGATCGAATCGCTCAACTCCACCCTGGGTCAGCTGAGTACGACCCTGAACATGGTCGATGCGACCGTAGATCGGATGGCCGACGTCGTCGCCCGTCTGGAGAAGGTCGTCGGCAGGGTGGAAGTGCTTGTCGCGGTGGGTGAGACGGCGCTGAAGCCGCTCGGCGCGATCGAATCGGCCGGACGCAGTGTGATGTCGCGGATCGGGTTGGGGTGACCATGTCGGCAGTCGAAGAACGGCAGTTCCGCGGGGCGCACGGCGAGACGATCGTCTACGACCTGTACCGGCCGGATGTCGGTGAGCCGCGTGCCGTGGTCGTCATCGCACACGGGATGGGTGAGCACGGCCGGCGCTACCGGCACGTTATCGATGCACTCACCGGGGCCGGGTATCTCGTCGCCGTTCCCGATCACCTCGGTCACGGGCGATCCGGTGGGGCGCGGATGCGCATCACCCGGTTCAGCCAGTACACCGACGACCTCGCCCGGGTGATCTCCGAGACGGGGATCGACGGCGTGCCGACCTTCTTGATCGGCCACAGCATGGGCGGGTGCATCGCCTTGGACTACGCGCTCGATCACCCCGAAGCCCTTGCCGGACTGGTGTTGTCCGGGGCGGCGATCATGCCGGGCGACGATCTGCCCGGTCCGCTGATCGCGGTGTCCAAGCTGGTGGGCAAGATCGCCCCCACCTTGCCGACCCTGGCCCTGGACTCGGGCAGCATCAGCCGCGATCCGGCGGTGGTCGCCGACTACGAGTCCGACCCACTGGTGCACCGCGGCAAGATTCCCGCCCGTCTCGGAGCCGAGATGGTCTCGACCATGCAGTCGTTTCCCGCGCGGCTGCCCTCGCTGCGGATGCCGGTGCTGGTGATGCACGGCAGCGAGGACACGCTCACCAACCCCGACGGCAGCCGGCTCGTCGACGAGTTGGCGTCGTCGACCGACAAGACGTTGATCATCTGGGACGGGTTGCGTCACGAGATCTTCAACGAGCCCGAAAAGGACGAGGTAATCGGCACTCTCACGCGCTGGCTGGCCCAGCGGGTCGGCGCATCGTGATTTGCTCGACATCCATGCGGCCGTCGCGGAAGGCCATTCGACCGCCGACGAGGTAGAGCCGCCACACCCGCGCCATCTCTTCGCCGACGAGGTCGATGACGGCGGCCTGGTTCTTCTCGAACGTCTCGTACCACGCGTCGACGGTGCGCACGTAGTCCTGGCCCATGTGCCGGATGTCGGTGACGTGCAGCCCGGCGTCGGCGAGCATGCCGACCGTCTGCGAGACCGGACGCATGTACATGTCGGGGGCGATGAAGGACTCGATGAACGGACCGCCGCCCGGATGGTGTCCGGCGCGCCGCGACATCTGCTGGATGCACACGCCGCCGCCGGGAACCACCTTGTCGTGCAACACCTTCGCGTATGTGGGGTAGTTGCGTTGCCCCACATGTTCACCCATCTCGATGGAGGCGACGGCATCGAAGCCGGTGTCGGGGATCTCGCGGTAGTCCTGGACACGGATCTCCACCAGATCGCCGAGGCCGCGTTCGGCGATCCGGGCGTCGATGAACTGTTTCTGCTCGGCGGCGATCGTCACGCCGACGACGCGAGCGCCGTAGTGCTGGGCTGCATACAGCGACAGCGAACCCCACCCGCATCCGATGTCGAGGAGGCGGGCCCCCGGCCCCAGCTGGTCAAGCCCGACATTGCGGCACACCCGATCCAGCTTGTCGGCTTGTGCATCGGCCAGCGAGTAGCCGGGATCGTCGGAGGTCCACAACGCGCTCGAATATGCCATGTGCTCGTCGAGGAGTAGGGCGTAGAAGGCGTTCGACAAGTCGTAGTGGTGGCTGATCGCGGCCCGGTCCCGGGCTCGCGAATGCAGTCGCCCGCGCACCCGCGCCTGCGTCGCCGGCGGGGCCAACGGCAGGCCGAGAAGCCGATATTCGATGGCGAGCCGGGCCAGGTCGAACAGCAGACGGGGCGTCGGACGGATCGGTCCCAGACCGCGCTCGGTGACCGCCGCCCACACGTGGGTCAGCGCCTCGTCGAGGTCGCCCGAGACGTCGAGTTCACCGGTCACATAGGCCTGCGCCGCACCGAGTTCACCCGGATGCCACAGCATGCGCCGCAACGCATCCCGGCTGTAGAGGACGACGTGGGGCGCGTCGTCGGGGCCGGCTGTGCTGCCGTCCCACGCGGTCAGATGAACCGGCAGGTCGCCGCCGATCCGGTCTTCGATCACTCGTGCCAGCGACGCGGCGACGGTCATGGGGCCTCCTGGGATGGGGTCGGTCACCCGTTGTTCGCCGCCCGCCGCGGTGCGGATGGGTCGTTACGGGCCGCAGTTGTCCGCCGACGGCGCCCCCCCGAGATGGCGAGCGCTGTCGGCGGTACCCGAGGCGCCGCCATGCGACGCTGTGCCCGATGGGTCAGGCGCTGTAGCCCAGCAGCGACTTGACCTCGAGGAAGTCCTCGAAGCCGTAGTCGCCGCCCCACTCGCGGCCGTTGCCGCTCTTCTTGTAGCCGCCGAACGGGGCGGCCGGGTCGACCTGCGCGCCGTTGAGCGAGATCGATCCGGCTCGGATCGCCCCGCCGATACGACGCACCTCGTCGAGGTCCTTGCCGGACACGTAGCCGGCGAGGCCGTACTCGGTGTCGTTGGCGATCTTGATGGCCTCGTCGATCGAGTCGTAACCGATCACCACCAGCACCGGTCCGAAGACCTCGGTGCGGGCGATCTCCATGTCGTTGGTGACGTTGGTGAACACGGTCGGCTTGACATAGAAGCCCGTCTCCAGATCGTCCGGTCGACCCGCCCCGCCGATGACGGCGTTGGCGCCCTCGTCGATCGCGCGCTCGATGAGACCCTGGATCTTGTCGAACTGGGCCTCGGAGACCACCGGGCCCAGCCGGACGCTGCTGTTGGGATCACCGACGGTCAGGTCGGCACCGGTGGCCTTGGCGATCTCGGCGACCTCGTCGAGCCGCGAGTTGGGAACGAGCATGCGGCTCGGCGCATTACAGGACTGTCCCGAGTTGAGCATCATCGTCGCGATGCCGCCGGCGACGTTCTTCGCGAAGTCCTCGTCGTCGAGGATGATGTTGGGGCTCTTGCCGCCGAGTTCCTGCGCCACGCGCTTGACCGACGGGGCCGCGTTCTTGGCGACCTCGATGCCCGCCCGGGTGGAACCGGTGAAGGAGATCATGTCGACGTCGGGGTGCGACGACAATGCGACACCGACCCCCGGCCCGTCACCGTTGACGAGATTGAACACACCGGCGGGAACGCCTGCGGCGTCCATGATCTCGGCCACGATGGCCGCGCTGAACGGCGCGATCTCCGACGGCTTGAGCACGACGGTGCAGCCGGTGGCCAGGGCCGGGGCCAGCTTGCACATCACCTGGTTGAGCGGCCAGTTCCACGGAGTGATGAATCCGCACACGCCGACCGGTTCCTTGACGATGCGGTGGCTGCCGCGGTCCTCACCGAACGAATAGGTGGGCAGGGTCGCCGCGGCGGTCATGAGGTGACCCAGCCCGATCGGTACCTGAGCAGCCTTCGACAACCCGGCCGGAGCACCCATCTCCTCGGTGACCGCCGCGGCCAGATCGTCCATGCGCTTCTGATACTCGGCGACGATGGCGTTGAGTACGGCGGTGCGCTCCTCGACGGAGGTGACGCCCCAGGTGGTGAAGGCCCGCTTCGCCGCAGCGACGGCGGCATCGACGTCGGCGGCCGTGCCGAGTGCGACCTGACCCGCCGACTTCTCGGTGGCCGGGTTGATCACGTCGATGAGATTCAGCTCGGTCGGCTCGACCCACTGGCCATCGATGTAGAACTTGGTGATCTCGCGCATGTGTCCTCCGTCTCGGGGCTGATGCCCGTGTGTGTTCCACCCCACAGTATCCCTCCCGGACGGCGCCCGAGCTAGCGGTCGGTAAGCGCAGGTGAACTGTCTCAGAACGAGACGGATCGACGCACCGAACGGCCGGTTGGCGCCCTAGGCTGACCCTCATGATCCACATCGTCGCCACCTGGAAGATCAAGCCCGAATACGCCGACTCCTGGCCGTCGCTGAGCAAGGAATTCACCGAGGCCACGCGCTCCGAACCGGGCAATCGCTGGTTCGAGTGGTCGCGCAGCATCGACGACCCGAACGCCTACGTCCTCATCGAGGCCTTCGACGACGACGCCGCGGGAGCCCACGTCAACAGCGATCACTTCGCGAAGGCCACCGCCGAGCTGCCGGCCTATCTTGCCGAGACCCCGAAGATCATCAACACCACCGTCGATCAGGACGACTGGTCGGAACTGGGGGAGATGGCGGTCGATTAGGACTGCGCTTCTCTGAGATCCGGCTGTACAAATAGTGAGGTGCGGTTAAGATCTGTGCAGCTCGCCATGGTGACGAGCACCTTTGTAGAAAGGCGTGGCCATGGTTCGTCGCAGAGTTCTGTTGATTCTGTGCGTTTCTGTCTCGATCATTCTCTCGGGCGGCGGGATTGCCTCGGCCGCACCGGGTTCGGTTGATCTCGGGTCATCCGGCTGGGATATTCCGGGAATCACGCACGGCTGCTCGAAAGAACTGTTCAACGGAGACAAGCGACTCGGACCCGAAACGCTGTCGAACAAGGCTCCGGTGGGTCCGCAATTGGTCGGTTACCACCGATTCGGAAAGCTCAACGCCACATCTTTCCTGGAGAAGTGGTGGAATGTCGAAAAGAACACCTGGAACTGGCCCGACAAGCAGGGCTACGTGCTCGACGGCAACGGCAATCCGATCAAGAGTGAGTTCACCCTGTCGCCCGGAACGCGAATCGACCGCTATGGCAGCGAGTACGGCAACTTCTTGGCGCCCGAGGGGACACCTTACGCCAAGCGTGGCCTGCCCCCGGTGAACCTGGTTGGCGACTACCCCGAATCGTGCAACTACCACGACTACACGGTGCTCAAGCCCATGAAGGTCTACAGCGGCAAGATCGCCCCGGTATTCGAGCAGCCCAGCCTCGGCCTGCAATACGAGGTGGTGGCCGACCTGCTGGTGGTCACACCGAAGGACGAGGAGTGCGGAGCGACGGTGAACGTCTTCTGGCTGCGATGCGCGGGCTACCTGCAACAGACCTTTCCGGGACCGCAGTAGCGGTGACCCGACCGCCGAACCTGCTCGACGACGAGACGCGCGCACGCATCGAGGACCTCGCGCGCCGGATGGACGCCCGGCCCGGTGATGTGCCGGAACTCGGATTCGTGCGCGACGATGGCTTCCCGTCCTGCTGGCAGGCGCCGGACGGCTCCTGGCATCTGATGAGCCGGGAACGGGGACAGGTCATTTCCGATCGGGTGGCCACCGATCGTGAGGAGTTCGTGCGGATCGTCGCCGAGCAGATCGCCGAGATGCGGGCCCACCGGCTCCACGAGCCGGGTACGCCGGACTTCCGGCGTGCGGCATGGCAGGAACAGTACGACGCACTCGGATCGGTCGACCGAGGGTGGGCCCGGCAATGGCTCGACGCCACGCGAGCGGAGTTGATCTCGCGTGGCGCCGACGCCGCGGTGCTCGGCGGGTTGCCGTCGGCGGAGGATTCAGCGTGAGGTGCTGACGGGTTCGCGTTCGGGCTCGTCATCGGGTGCCGTACCGGCACCGAGTTGCTCGCCCTCGATGTCGATGTTGGGCAGGATGCGGTCGAGCCAGCGCGGCAGCCACCACGCCTTGTCGCCGAGCAGCGTGAGTACGGCGGGCATCAGCGTCATGCGGATGATGAACGCGTCGAAGACCACGGCGATGGCGAGTGCGAAGCCCATCACCTTGATGAACTGCATGTCCTGCAACATGAATGCGGCGAACACCGAGATCATGATGGCGGCGGCCGCGGCCACCACGCGTGCGCTGTGCCGATAGCCGACGACGACCGCCTGTTTCGCGTCGGCGCCGTGTACGTAGGCCTCACGCATGCGCGTCACGAGGAACACCTGATAGTCCATCGCCAGCCCGAAGACGATGCCCACCAACATGATCGGTAAGAAGCTCACCAGCGGCTGTGGGTTGTTGACGATGCCGCCCCAACCGTCGGTGAACAGTGCGACGGTGACACCGAAGGTGGCCGCGACCGACAGCAGGAACCCGAGTGCGGCGACCAGCGGCACCAGGATCGAGCGGAACACCACGATCAGGATCAGGAAGGCCAGACCGACCACGATCAGCACGTAGGGGATCAGTGAACTCGACAACCGGTCGGAGACGTCGAGTTCGATCGCCGTCTGGCCGGTCACCCCGTAGGTCAGTCCGGTACGTTTCTCGACGCCGGACTCCATGTCACGAAGGGTGGTCACCAGATCGTGCGTCTGGTCCGAATCGGCTGCGCTGGAGGGGATCACGGAGATCTCGACGGTGTCCCCGGCCTTGTTGATGCCGTCGGCGGCGATCCATGCGTGTGCCACACCGTTGGTGGAGCGCACCTGATCGACGAGGCGATCGAAGGCCTGCACGCGTTCGGGTTCACCGGTGACCCCGCGTCCGTCGACCACGAGGACGAGCGGTCCGTTGTAGCCGGGTCCGTATTCGTCGGCGACGAGGTCGTAGGCCTGTCGCTGGGTGGTCGAGGGGTCCGAGGTGCCGTCGTTGGGCAACGCCAGTTTGAGTCCCACCAGCGGCAAGGCCAGCAGGATCAGCAGCACGACGATGACACCGGTGATCACGCGCGGATGCTCCACCACCCGCCGCACGTAGCGCTGCCCGTTGTGCACGCGCACCGACTCATCGCCGGTGACGTCGGGGGCGTTGAGGAAGCGTAGGCGGCCGGCAAAGGCCTTGCTGCCGAACAGCCCCAGGATCGCGGGCAGCAACGTCAACGCCACCAGGACGGCCACGATGACGGTGCCCGCGGCGGCGATGCCCATCGCGGTCAGGAACGGGATGTTGACCACGGCGAGCGCGGCGAGCGCGATCACCACCGTCGACCCGGCGAACACCACTGCCGAGCCCGCGGTGCCCACTGCGCGTCCGGCGGCCTCGGCGCGGCTCGCCGACTTGTGTATCTCGTGTCGGTAGCGCGAGACGATGAACAGCGCGTAGTCGATTCCGACGGCCAGGCCGATCATCGTCGCGAGCACCGGGGTTTCCTGGCTCAGGTCAAAGAAGCCGGTGGCGATGGATACACCGAGCATGCCCACGGCGACACCGATGATCGCGGTCAGAATCGGCATACCCCAGGCGACCAGGGAGGCGAAGGTCAGGATCAGGATGATCGCGCCGATCCCGATACCGATGATCTCCGAGGTTTCACTGAGCTTGAATCCGCTTGTGGCGGTGCCCTTCATCTCGACGGTCAGGCCGGCGTCGCGGCCGGTCTGGGCGACCTTGTCCATCGCGTCGTGCATCGACGAGGTGACATCCGCGGCGGCCGAGACATCGAACCCCGCCCCGAACTGCACGGCGGTGGCGTCGGCGTTGACCGGCGCTCCGGCCTGCACGGTGGCCGCAGCGGCCTCGGGGGTGGCGCCGAATGTCTTCTCCTGGAAGGCGATCAGCTGCTGACGGATGGGCCCGGGGTTGGCCTGGGTGCCGTAGACCTGCAGCGGATTGATGAGCTTGTCGGGGTTCTTCACCTTCTCGACGGTCTTGAGCTCGTCGAGCATGCGCTGCACCGCGTCGGCGTAACGCGGGTCGGTGAGCGATGCGCCCTTGGGTGTGGCCACCACGTAGGTCACGCTGACGTCGTCACCGAATTTCGGCTTGTCCGGAAAGCGTTCGACCATGAGGTTCTGCGCCCGCTCGGACGGAATGCCCGGGATCGAGAAACTCTCGGTGGTGGGTTTGGACAGGAAGGCGGCGCCGACACCGAGTGCGATCAGCACCAAGATCCACACTGCGATCGTCTTGAACCGGTTGGTGTAGGCCCAGCGGCCCACCCGGGACAGGAATGTTGCCACGGAACAAAACTCCTCAGTTGTTGGACAAGCTCGGGGATGTGATCGGAAGTTGTTGTGCCATGCCGGCTCCCAGCTGATCGAAAGCGGCGTCGAGCATCTCGCGGGCGGAGTGGTGCACCGTGTCGCGGTGCGCCGACCAGAATTCGAGCGCGGTCCGCGCCGCACACAGTGCGGTGGTGAACGCAAGATGGGAGTGCAGGGTCTCGGGGTCGGCACCGCGGGCGGCCATCATCGCCGACAGTCGGGTGTCGATCGACGCGCCGAGGTCGATGCTGCGGGAGTGCGCGGTCAGGGCGGGTTCGGTGTCGAACAGGCGCAGCAGGGTGACCAGCGCCTCCGGGTCGGTGTCGGAGTCGGTGGCGATCTCGGTCATTGCGAATCGCAGGGAATCCCAGAGTGATTCGCCCTCCGGGCGGGCGCGGACGCCGTCGTCGATGCGGTCGAGGAGAACGCCGACAAAGGCGATGAGGGCGTCCTCTTTGCTGGTGAAGTAATTGTGGAAGGTACGCACCGACACCCCGACCTCGGCGGCGACGGCGTCGATGGTCACCGCGTCGATGCCGTCGCGGGTGGCCAGGGTCAGGACGGCCTCTGCGAGGGCGAGGCGGGTGGCCGCCTTCTTGGACTCACGCAGGCCGGAGGAACGCATGACTCCCACCGTACGGAAATTGCACGGGCCTGCAATGTTGCAGACCCGTGCAATTATGAGGGGCTTGTCTCACCGCGACCCGCAGGTGACGCGGGTCACGCGAGTGTGATCAGCGAGCCGACGACGAGGTGTGTCGACGTGCGACCTGGCCGTTGCCGTTGCGGCCGTTGCCGCGCCGTGCATTGCTCTGTCCGTCGCGGCTGCGGGCCCCACCGGACCGCGCGGCGGTTCCGGTGCGAGGGGTGCTCGACTCCGGGTGGCCGGTCGCCGACCGGTGACCGTTGCCCGAGCGTGACCGTGAGCTCTGGCCGCCGGACCGCTCGCTGCGCGCGCGGCCGCCGCTGTGGCCGCCACCGTCGCGACTCCCGGCGCGGGCGCCACCGCGGTTGCGTCCGCCGGACTGGCCGCCGGATCGACGCGGTCCGCGCGCCTGCCGCTGCGGCGCGGGCTGCTCGGGGGCGGGCGTGACATGGGCGGCCCGTTCCCCGACGAGGGTGACGACGGCGTCGGAGCCGGCGTCCACACGCTGCGGGGTCACCTGGATCTTCGCCTTGTGCAGCAGCGAACGCAGGTCCCGGCGCTGCTCGGGCAGGCACACGGTGACGACGTCACCGGCGTTGCCGGCACGCGCGGTGCGACCCGAGCGGTGCAGGTAGGCCTTGTGCTCGGCCGGCGGATCGACGTGCACGACCAGCTCGATGCCGTCGACGTGCACACCGCGTGCGGCGACGTCGGTGGCGACGAGCACCCGGACCGAGCCGTTGCCGAAGGCGGCCAGACTGCGGTCGCGCTGTGCCTGCGACAGGTTGCCGTGCAGATCAACCGCGGGAATGCCGTCGGCGGTCAGCTTCTTCGCGAGCTTCTTGGCCTGGTGCTTGGTGCGGGTGAACAGGATTCGTCGGCCGGTGCCGGAAGCGAGGGTGTTGATCAATGCGGTCTTGTCGCCGGCGCCCGCCACCTCGAAGACGTGGTGGGTCATCTGCTCGACGGGCGAGGAGGAGTCGTCGACCGAGTGCATCACCGGCTTGTTCAGGAATCGCTTGACGAGTTTGTCGACGCCGTTGTCGAGGGTGGCCGAGAACAGCATCCGCTGTCCGTCGGCGGGGGTGGCCGCGAGGATGCGGGTGACGGCGGGCAGGAAGCCGAGGTCGGCCATGTGATCGGCCTCGTCGAGCACGGTGATCTCGACGTTGTCCAGACGCACGATGCGTTGCTGCACAAGGTCTTCCAGGCGGCCGGGGCAGGCGACGACGATGTCGGCGCCGCGGCGCATCGCGTCTTCCTGACGCTTCTGGCTGACGCCGCCGAAGATCGTGGTGACGCGCAGGCTCAGCGCAGCTGCGAGGGGTTCGATGGCCGTCGCGATCTGGGTGGCCAGCTCACGGGTGGGGGCCAGGACCAGTCCGGTCGGTGCACCCGGGGTGCGGGTGACCTCCATCTCGGCCAGTCCGGCGACCAGCGGGATGGAGAAGGCCAGGGTCTTGCCGGAGCCGGTACGGCCACGGCCGAGGACGTCGGCACCGTCGAGGGTGTCGGTCAGGGTGTCGGCCTGGATGGGAAACGCCTCGGTCTTGCCGTCGGCGGCGAGTACCTCGACGAGTGCGGTGGGTACACCGAGGGATGCGAATGTCGTCATACGTGTGGTGCCTTTCGGGCAGTCTCACGGCGCAGGGATCACCCACATCCGCGAGATGGATGGCGAACGCGCGGGTCCGCGCATTCGTTCGCCGTATGAAGTGGAGTGATCGAGGCGGTTCTGTCCGACCGGCAGGCCAGTGGGCCCGGGGTGGGACCGCCGAAAACAGTCGTTCTACGACGTCTGACTCCGCGCTGTGCGAGTCATTCGTTGAGTAACGCTACACGGTTGCGGCGAGAATGGGCGAATCGTGGCGCGAGTCACCATGGTCACACGCGTCTCAGGCGACGCTGCTCGCGACGGCGACGATCACCCCGGCGACGGTGAGGACGCCGACGACGACCGCACACGCGATGGCCGTGCGGCGACGGCCCTGACGTGCGGCGCTGATGCCGAGGCCGACGGCGATGAGGATCGCCGCGGCATACACCGAGATGCCGATGGTGAGTCCGGCGACGGCGCCGTTGCTCATCGCAAGTACCTGCGGAAAGCGGCCCGGATCACGCGTACCGATCATGATCCGAGTACATCACGGTCGTCCCGCGGCGCCGGTCACCCGGTCGGTGCCTGTCGGGTTCCCGGTTGTTGGCGCGGCATCGAATTCGGCGGGACCGGGTAGGGCCGGCCGTGCCCGGCGGTACCCGCCGCGATGTTGGGACCGCATTGCAGCAGTGCGTTCTGGGCGTCGGGATTGGGGTCGCCGAAGTGCGGCCGCGCGGAATTCGGCCGACTGCCGAAGTCAAAGGCCGAGGTCATGTCGCCGACGGTCGCACGGCGCCACGCCGTCAGGTTGGGCACGTCGACGCCGAACCGCTTCTCGATCAGCCTCAGCTGCGAGGTGTGGTCGAAGGTCTCCGAGGCCACGAGTCCGCCACGGCTGTAGGGCGAGATCACGAAGCAGGGCACGCGATAGCCGAGGCCGATGGGGCCGCGGATGCCCTTGGCTGCCGGGAACCGGTTGAGATCGCCGACGCTCACGTACTCGCCGGCGGTACCCGGAGGTGCCGTCGGCGGGGTGACGTGATCGAAGAAGCCGCCGTTCTCGTCGTAACTGATGATCAGGGCGGTCTTTTCCCACACCGCCGGATTGGACGTGAGGATGTCGAGGAGTTGCACGATGCCGACGGCGCCGAGGGCGGCGGGCAATGCCGGATGCTCGCATTCCATCGCCGGTGGGATCACCCAGGAGACCTTCGGCAGGCGGTTGGCCTTGACGTCTGCGGCGAAGTCGTTGGGGTAGGTGGGGGCGATACCGCGCTTGGCGAGTTCGGAATTCGGGTCCTGGGCCTGCTTGAAGCAGCCCATCATGCCGTCGAGGATCACCGACGAGACCGGCCCGAAGTCCTTGTTGTTGTAGATCTTCCAGCTCACCCCGGCCTCTTGGAGGTTCTCCGGCATGGTGCGCCACGAATAGACGAATTTGGGGATGAGCGTGGGGGTTTCGAGGAGCGGCCCACCGTGGCGGCCCTCCGGGTCGAGGGTTGCGCTCATCCAGTACAGGCGGTTGGGGTCGGTGGGTCCGAGTACCGAGCAGTGGTAGCCGTCGCACAGGGTGAAGGCCTCGGCGAGCGAGCGGTGGACCGGGATGTCCTCACGCTCGTAATAGCCCATCAACGCCGGGGCGTTGTCGGGGCCGACCGACTTGATCGACATCGGGAGCCAGCCGTCGTTGCGGCCGCCGTTCCAGGCCTGGTGCAGGCCGGCCCACGAATGGTCGGGGTCGTTGATGCACTCGCCGTCGAGGTTGGCCCCCGCGGTGGTGTCGAGCCGGAACGGCATGGTGTAGCCGCTGGGCGTCGGACCTTTGCCCGGCGCCCAGCCGTACTGCTTCCAGGCCGGGGATGCTTCACCGAAACCCCGTACGCCGGAATAGGTTCCGAAGTAGTGATCGAACGAGCGGTTCTCCTGCATGAAGAGCACGATGTGCTCGATGTCGGCGAGTGATCCGGTCCCGCCGGGATCGGCCGATGCATAGGCCTTGTCGATGATCGGTGCGGCCCACGAGGTGAGCAGTGCGCCGCCGCCGGTCGCGGCGACCCGTCTCAGGAATTCACGTCGACCCAGTCCTGCAAACATCGATGAACTCACATCTCCTCGTCGCGAACTCCCCACGGGGCAGGGTGCGCCCCGCTGTGACCCGCGGACAGTATCCGACCCACGCGAACGGTGGGTGAATCGGCTGTGATGCCCGCGAATCCCCTCAGCACCCTAGCCCGTCGAGGGGTTCGGGGATGCGCGTCGCCGGGATTGCCGGAGTTGTCGAATCCCGCATCCCGACGCGCCTACGGTGGAGGGATGTCCACGACAGCGACCTACGACGTCCTGGTGATCGGCGGCGGACCGGCCGGGGAAAACGCGGCCGATTACGCGATCCGCGGAAGCGACCGCACCGCCGCGATCATCGACCACGAACTCGTCGGCGGGGAGTGCTCGTACTGGGCATGTATGCCCAGTAAGGCGTTGCTCGGGGCGGGTGCCGCCTTGGACGGGGCTGCCGGTCTTCCCGGTGCTCGTCCGTCGCTGGCGTCGATGAGCCCGGACCGCGGCGCGCTGTTCGCCTGGCGCGACGACTTCACCTCCCACCGCGACGACGCCTCTCAGGTGCAGTGGGCGCGGTCGGCCGGCATCGACGTCATCCGTGGACACGCGCGGCTGGTCGGGGATCGGGAGGTCGAGGTGAGCGGCGCCGAGGGCACCCGGCGGTTGCGCGCACGCCGGGCGGTGGTCCTGGCGACCGGCAGTACCGCCACCATCCCGCCGATCCCGGGCCTGGCCGCCGCGCTGCCCTGGACTTCCCGCGACGCCACCAACATGCTCGACGTACCGCGCCGGGTGGCGATCCTCGGCGGCGGCGTGGTGGCGTGCGAGGCGGCGACCTGGCTCACCGATCTCGGCGCCGCGGTCACCCTGCTGGTCCGGGGGGATCGCCTCCTGGCGAATGCCGAACCCTTTGCCGGACAACGGGTTGCTGACGCACTGTCCGAGCGCGGCGTCGACGTGCGCTTGCGCGCCACGCTCGCCGAGGTGGATAGGGACGACGCCCGTGACACCGGATACGGTCGGCGCCACGGTGGGCCGGTCCGGGTGCGCATCGCCGGGCGCGACGGCGCGGTGACCGACGAGATCGAGGTGGACGAGATCATCGTTGCCGCCGGTCGCACACCCGCGACCACCGACCTCGGTCTCGAGGTCCTCGGCATTGATCCGCACCAACCGCTCGACGTCGACGACCATCTCACCGTCGGCGAGCACTCATGGCTCTATGCGGTCGGCGACGTGAATTCACGTGCGCCCTTGACCCACATGGGCAAGTACCAGGCCAGGGTGGCCGGTGAGGTGATCGCGGCCCGTGCCGACGGCACCGATCTCGTCGACCCCCGTTACCGCGCCTCGGCCGATCACGGGGCCGTGCCCCAGGTGGTCTTCACCCGCCCGCAGGTCGGCAGCGTCGGACTCACCGAACGCGCCGCGCGCGAGGCGGGCATCGATGTGCAGATCTCGGCGCTCGACATCGCGGTCGCCGGATCATCGCTCGAACGCGACAATTACCGCGGTCATGCGCAACTGGTGATCGACCGGTCCCGCGATCTGCTCGTCGGGGTCACCTTCGTCGGTCCCGAGGTCGCCGAACTACTGCACTCGGCAACCGTGGCCGTCGTGGGAAGGGTTCGGCTGCAACAGCTCTGGCATGCGGTGCCGTCGTATCCGACGGTCAGTGAGGTATGGCTGCGGCTCCTGGAGCAGGTGCACTGAAGGTTTCGACGCGCCGATCGCGGATGCTGTCGGAAATACCCCGTTTGCGCGGTACGAGACATTTGATCAACCAAAACTGATAAGCCTAGGCTGTCGATCATGACCGATGACGACATCCTCGACGTCGCGGCGGGACTGAGGCTCACGCTCGGCGTGCTGTTGCGACGGCTCCGGGCACATCGCAATCCCGACGATCCGAGTGTCCCGGAGACGACGGTGCTGGCACGACTGGACCGCGACGGTGAGAGCACCGCAGCCGAACTCGCCCGCCGCGAACAGATCACGCCGCAGTCGATGGGGGTCACGATCTCGTCGTTGCTCTCCGGGGGACTCGTCGCCAAGGCTCCCGACCCCGCCGACGGTCGGCGTGCGGTGCTGCGACTGACCGCCAAAGGCCGTGCGGTGCTCGGTGATCGGCGCAACCATCGCACCCAGGCCATCGCGACCGCCATGACCTCGGTCCTCGACGCCGACGAGATCCGAGTCGTCGCTGCCGCTTTGCCCCTGCTCGACCGGGTGGCCGAGGCCCTGTGAGCGCGCCGACGGACGAGAAAACGGTCACCGACGACCCCGGCTATCGGTGGGTGGCACTGTCGAACACGACTGCCGCGGTGTTCATGTCGGCGCTCGACGGGTCGATCGTCATCATCTCGTTGCCCGCCATTTTCCGCGGTATCGGACTGGACCCGTTGGCGTCACAGAACATCGGTTTCCTGCTCTGGATGATCATGGGTTATCGGTTGGTGCAGGCGGTGGCCGTCACCACGCTGGGCCGGCTCGGCGACATGTTCGGTCGTGTGCGGATCTACAACGCGGGATTCGCGGTCTTCACCGTCGCGTCGATCCTGTTGTCGTTCGACCCTTTTCACGCGTCCGGCGCGGCGATCTGGCTGATCGCGTGGCGGTTGCTGCAGGCGCTCGGCGGATCGATGCTCACCGGCAATTCGGCTGCCATCCTCACCGACGCGTTCGCCTCGGATCGCCGGGGATTCGCGTTGGGGCTCAATCAGGTTGCCGCGCTCGCCGGACAGTTGAGCGGACTGGTCCTCGGTGGTCTGCTGGCCGCATGGGATTGGCGGGCGGTGTTCTGGGTGAATGTCCCGGTCGGCGTCTTCTTCACGGTGTGGGCCTACCGGAAACTCCGCGACAACGGCGAACGCCATCCGGGGCGGATCGATTGGTGGGGCAACGGGTCGTTCGCGTTCGGTCTCTCGGCGATACTCATCGCCATCACCATCGGACTGCAGCCCTACGGCGATCACACCATGGGCTGGGAGAATCCGGTCGTGGTGGCGCTGCTGGTCGGGGGCGTGGTGTCGTTGATCGCCTTCGGTCTCATCGAGAGTCGGGTGGCCGAACCGATGATCGAGCTGACGCTCTTCCGGATTCGGGCTTTCACCGCCGGAAACCTGGCGGCACTGTGTGCGTCGCTGGCGCAGGGCGGACTCCAGTTCGTGTTGATCATCTGGCTGCAGGGCATCTGGTTGCCGCTGCACGGCTACGATTTCGCCGACACCCCGCTGTGGGCGGGAATCTTCATGCTGCCGTTGACATGCGGGTTCTTCGTCGCCGGCCCGCTGACCGGTGCGCTTTCGGATCGGTTCGGTGCCCGCGGCTTCGCCACGGTCGGCATGGTGCTCTTCGGATCGAGTTTCGTCGGCCTGTTGTTCCTGCCGATCGTGTTCCCGTACTGGGCGTTTGCGTTGTTGATCGCGCTGAACGGAATCGGCACCGGCATGTTCGCCGCACCCAACACCTCCTCGATCATGGGAAGCGTTCCCGCCCGGTATCGAGGGGTGGCGTCCGGGATGCGGGCCACCTTCCAGAACTCCGGGACCGCACTGTCGATCGGTGTCTTCTTCTCGTTGATGATCGTGGGCCTCGCCGCGCATCTGCCCGAGACCATGTCAGCGGGATTGCAGCAGCAGGGTGTGCCCGCCGGGGTCGCCGGTGAGGTCGCCAATCTGCCTCCGGTGGCTTCGCTGTTCTCGGCGCTGTTGGGCGTCAATCCGATTGAACATCTCCTCGCCGGCACCGGAGTGCTCGGTCACCTGAGTACGGCCCAGCAGCAGGCACTCACCGGTCACGAGTTCTTCCCTGATCTGTTGTCCGGACCGTTCCACGACGGACTCGTCATCGTCTTCGTCGCCTCGATCGGGTTGTCGATCTGTGCGGCCGTCGCCTCACTGCTACGCGGTGCCCCCACGGCGCCGACGCTGACGTCGACGCCGGAGGTCGTGCGCACAGGAGACGACGACAGCAGGGGTCACGACACCAGAGCTCACGACAGCAGTGGACGTCCCAGTGGCAGCGCCGAGCCGCCGGTGGAACTCGACATCGCGTCGAAGAACAGATAGGCGCCGACCGCGGCGAAGGCGAACACCACCCAACCTGCGGCCGTCTGAATGGTGCTACTGCCCTGCGCGGTGGCCACCAGGACCAGAATCAGTGCGACGTCGATGAGGACGAAGAGCAGGGTGAACGCGAACGGAAGGCGCAAGGTGGCCAAGGTCAGCATCACGATCACCACCACCCACGAGGTGAGGAACACCTCCTGCGTGGCCACGGCGTTGTCGGCTCCGACGCCGTACCAGTTGTGGGCGAGACCGAGCACGAGTGCTGCGTAGCTGAGCCAGAATCCGGCGAAGATGCCGAAGACCGCGGCCACCGCGTTCTGCGCGAGCGACAATGCCCACACGGCGGCGACGAGTTGTCCGATTCCGTTGGCGGCCAGGATGATTGGAATCGACGCGCCGACTGCGGTCGCCGGGACGAATCCGATCAGCACCATCCCGAGTGCCACCGATCCGACGATGAAGGTCGGGACGCCGATGGTCGCCGGATTGCCCACGGGCGCCGGCGGTGCGGTATCGGCGGTGGTGTTCACATCGGGTGGGGCAAGTGCAACGTCGGTCATGGGGGTGTCCTTCGCGGAGAGAATGGCATTCATCGGCGATGCCGATCGTCAACGTAGGCGCTTTGTGTCCGGGGTCACAATGATTGGTCGACAATCCTGTTCCGCGACTGGCCATCAGGTCAGCGGGTCAGTACACCCCTTGGCGAGTGCCTCGCCGACCGCGATCCCGGCTCGCCGGGTGACACTGCCGCATCATGGACAGCGTGATGCGTAGGTTCGGCTGGTTCGTGCTCGGCGTGATCGCCGCGGGTGTGCTGGCCGGTCTCGCCGGTGGCGCCACCGCCGTGGTGCTCAAGGCGATTCAGCATGTGACGTTCGGATACTGGTCGGGCACACTGCTCGACGGCATCAGCGCAGCGACTGCCTGGCGTCGCGTGGCCGGACCCGTGGTTGGGGGAGCACTCGCCGGTGCCGGCTGGTGGTGGTTACGACGTCGTCGGCAACTGATCCCACTGACCGTCGCGATCGAGCGCGGGGAGCCGGTGGCGACAGCCCCTCGCGCGGCCGACTCGTCGCTGCAGATCCTGCTGGTCGGGACCGGGGCATCGCTGGGCCGAGAGGGAGCTGCCCGCGAGTTCGCGGCCGTCGCCGCAGACCTCGTACTCCGCCGAATCCCGTTGCCGGAATCGGACATCCGGGTGTTGCTGGCGTCGGCGGCCGGCGCCGGGCTCGGCGCGGTGTACAACGTGCCGTTGGCCGGTGCATTGTTCACCGTCCAGCTCCTGCTGCGTTCGTGGCGCCCTCGCGAGGTGCTCACCGCGACGTTGACGTCGGTAGTGGCCGTCGTCGCGGCGTGGCCGGTTGTCGGCGATCGACCGACATTCGTCTGGCCAGGCGCCGATCTCACCGCGGCGGTCGCGGTGGTGGCTCCGGCCGCCGTGGCGGCGAGCATGGTCCTGGGTGCGGCGTTCGCGCGGCTGATGAGTCATGTTCAGCGACAACCGGTCTCGGGATGGTGGTTGATCCCTGCGCTGACCGGTGCCGGTGCGTTGACCGGCATCAGCGCGCTGTGGTTTCCCGAACTACCCGGCAACGGCAAGTCCATCATCACCGAATCACTCGGTGGCGGTGGACCTCTGCTCACGGTGGTGGCCGTGGCGCTGCTCAAACCCGTCCTCACCGCCATTCATCTGCGTGCCGGTGCGGTCGGCGGCCTGATCACCCCGGCGCTGGCCACCGGCGCCGCATTCGGTGCGGCCGTCGCGATCCTGGCCGAGCATTGGACCGGCTGGGACATCAATCCCGCCGGGGTCTCCCTGCTCTCCGCGGCGGCGTTTCTGGGTTTCTCGCAACGAGCACCGTTGTTCGCTGTCGTCTTCGCCTGGGAGTTGGCGCATCCACCGCCGATGTTCCTGTGTGCCCTGGCCCTGATCGCGATGGTGGGGTACGCGGTGCAGACGGGGGGTCCGATTCTGCGACGGAACGGGATTGGTGGTCGCTTCGCGATCCGCCGGCGTGGCCACTGAGCCGTAGCGGTGCTGACGCCACCCCCGGGTGTAGGCGATTCTGGGGTGGCGGTGACCCGAACGCCGGCACCGGCGACAAGTGGTCCCAGGAGTACGGCTACCAGCGGTAGTCGAGAAACTTCCCGTCGAAGGTGACGACGACGCGGTCGCCGTCGGGATCGGATCTGCGCGCGAAGTCGACCCTGAAGTTGATGGCGCTCATGATGCCGTCGCCGAACTCTTCGTGGATCAGTTCCTTGAGCGCCGGGCCGTATACGGCGAGCGCCTCGTGGAAACGGTAGATCGTCGGGTCCGATGCGGCGGCGTCGTCGGCGGTGCGGGTCGGTTGGCGCACGAGACTTTCCACGACCCTGTCGTCGAGTCCCAAGAAGGCACACAGCGTGATCGCCTTGTCGGCGGGGACCGGATGTTGGCCCAGTAGCGCCGCGACCGTCCACACCAGCGGTGCGTCGATGTGCTCGGCGATGTCGGCCCAGGTCAGGCCCCGTCGAATGCGTTCGGCGACGATCAATTCCGCGGCGTGTGATTTCGGCATGATGGCGGTGGTCATCGGGTCTCCTCTGCTGGTGCGGATGGCTTATCCACCTTGACCACCGTGGTGGCATTCGTCCACCGGAAAGCCGATCCCGCCGCGCAGTGCGCGGCGAGATCGGCCCGGGGTGTGGTGACCACGGGGCTTGGTGACTCAGTGGCTCGTGACGGCGATGATCACCCCGATGATGCTCAGCACGATGGAGATCCAGCCCAGCACGACCCCGGCCCGGGCCTTGCCGTGTCCGACGGGGGATTCGGCCTGCGCCTGACGACCGACGATGATCGCCGGAATACCTGCGATCAGACCGAGACAGAAGATCGAGACGATCCCCAGCACCAAGCTGACCGTGGCCTTCGTGTTCTTCTGCACCGGGTTGATGACGTTCATGAATTAGTCGGTCCTTGAATATGGCCGTGTCGGAGCACGGTCGTGGATATGGCCGTCCGTCGATGTCGGATTCCCGGATGTGGATGATTTGGTGATCGTCGATCCGGGGTCAGCAGACTTTATACAGAAGCGGTGGACAGCGGCAACACGAGTGCTGTATTTGTTCATCGGACACTTTCGTGTCCGTTCACGACGAGGAGAAAATCGATGCGCCGCTCCACTCTCATTGCTGCCACCGCCACGATGGCCGCCACTGTCCTATTTGCCGGATGCGGGACGAGTTCCGATTCGTCGTCGACGGACAACAGCAGTTCGGCGACGTCATCGATGGCTGCGGTGGCCCTGTCCAAACCGGATTTCATCAAAGCCGCCGACGCCATCTGCGCAGCAGATAATTCCCAGGCGTCGCAGAGCGCGTCGAGTATTCCGGCCGGCCCGTCGGGCGCCGAGCAGCAGAAGGATCTCTTTCTCAGCACATATCGCACCGAACTCCAGAAGCTGCGCGCCCTGACGCCGCCGCCCGAGGACCAGGCCGCCGTCAACGACATCTGGAACGCCCTGGACCAGGGCCTATCCACCGTCGCCAGCAGCCCGGCGGGTCAGTTCGAGAACCCATCGCTCGACAAGGCCAACCAACTGGCGAAGGCCTATGGGATGAAGGTCTGCGGCAGCTGAGTGACCGGGTGTGAACGACCGGTTACCGGGGGCAGTTGTTTCCCGGTAACCGCGTGTTCCGTTATTGGTGGAGAGGGATATCGATTGCCGGCGTTTCGCTCGCACAACCCAGGGGCCGCACCAGCGCATAATTATTGAGACCAGTACCGAATATCGGGAGAACTCAGACCCGAGTTCTGCTGCGATATCGCTGTGGATCGGTTTGTCGCTCTTGCCGATTGATCACTGGCGGTAAACCTGTTGCGGAATTCGCCATATTGTTTCCCTACGTAGCGGCGGCCAAGCGCGTTGATTCCTCTTGGTGGCCGATATTCTCCCGACGGGTGTGTCGCTTTCGCGGATATTGCTGGAGTGCGTTATGGCCGTTTCGGCGGATCCGGTTTCGGCTGTTTTCTCGGTGGCGGCGGGAACCCGGATATCGGGTGGCCTGCTTCATGGGTGTCATGCGCGAAGTGCTTGCCCGGCGCCCATGGCCGAGGAGAAGGCTCACCCCGTGGTGCCCCCAGTCGGACTCGAACCGACACTGGGCGGATTTTAAGTCCGCTGCCTCTGCCAATTGGGCTATAGGGGCGCGCCAACAGCATGCCACGGCCGCCTCGGATCGTCGTCGGCGGATCGCATCTGTGCGGCGGTGCTGACGAAAGATCGTCGTCATACGGTGGATGCGGCCTTGACCCGTTGACTTACTACCGATAACTTAACGGGGATAACTCACCTTCCACGGCTGGAGTGGCCATGCTGGATCGTTTGACCAGGTTCGTGAGCGGATTCCCCAAAACCGTTCTCGCCGTGGCCTTCGTGCTGCTCGTCGGGTGTGGGCTGTACGGCGCGTCCGCGGCGGGTCATCTGCTCGCCGGCGGCTACGAGGACCCGAACTCCGAGTCGGCGAAGGCGGCCTCGGTCATCGACAAGACCTTCGATCGGGGTGGTCCGCAGTTCGTTCTCAAGCTCGACGGCGCGCCGGGAGTCGACATGGCGACCGACCCGACCGCGAAGACGACCGGCCAACAGATCATCTCCGAACTGGGCTCGAGCGGCCACGTGCAGCAACCGATCCTGTCGGTCTGGACCAATCCCGACCTCGCTCCGGCGCTGCTGAGCAAGGACAAGTCGTCGGCGCTGATCGTCACGACTCTGGCCGGCGGTGAGAACGACGCACCGCGCTACGCCGAGGAACTCGCCCAGCGCTACAGCGGCACGCGCGAGGGCGTCACCATCCGGGCCGGTGGGCAGGCGATGGTCTTCCACGATGTCAACGCGCAGACCACCCGCGACCTCGCGGTCGCCGAGGCCATCGCGATCCCGATCAGCTTCCTCGTGCTCATCGTCGTGTTCGGGGGAGTGGTGGCGGCGCTGCTGCCGATCCTCGTCGGCGTCGTCGCGATCGTCGCGACCTTCGCGATGCTGCGCGTCATCGGGTCGATGACCGACGTGTCGATCTTCGCGCTGAATCTCACCACCGCAATGGGTTTGGCGCTGGCGATCGACTACACCCTGCTGTTGGTGACCCGATATCGCGAAGAACTCGCCGCCGGCCGGGACACGCGGTCGGCGATCGCGGTGATGATGCAGACCGCGGGCCGCACGGTCACCTTCTCCGGAGTCACGGTGGCACTGTCGCTGTGCGCCTTGGCGATCTTTCCGATGTACTTCTTGCGGTCATTCGCCTACGCGGGACTCGGAGTGGTTGTCGTCGCCGTACTCGCCGCACTGGTGCTGACCCCGGCCTTGCTCATGCTGCTCGGTCCGCGTATCGACGCACTCGACGCCCGCCGACCACTGCGCCGACTCCTCGGGCGGGGCGAGCCCGCACCGGTGCCGATCGAGCAGGGCCGGTGGTATCGATTCGTCAGTGCTGTTCTGCGGCAAGCTGTTCCGGTGGGTGCCGGCGTGATCTTGGTGCTGTTGGTCCTGGGTGCGCCGTTCGCATCGATCACCTTCGGCTTCCCCGACGACCGGGTCCTGCCGAAGACGGCCACCGTGCACCAGGTGTCGGAGGAGATGCGCACCGATTTCGCCGAGAACCTCTCGGGTGCACTGACCGCCGTTGTCACCGGTGGCACCGACCGGGCACGCACCGAGTACGCGCAAACCCTGTCGCGGGTCGACGGGATCAGTTCGGTGTCGGGTGCTGCGGGCACCTTCGTCGACGGCAGGCAAGTGGCACCACCGCAGCCCGGTGACCTCCACACGGCGGCCGACGGCACCACCACCGCGTTGCTGTCGGTCAGCGGCAGCGCCGAGCCCCTGACCGACGCCGGCGCCGACGAGCTGGCAGCCCTGCGTGCAGCGCCCGTCCCGGAGGGCATGACGTCGCAGTTCGCGGGGCTACAAGCCAGCAACACCGACACCGTCGACTCCATCTACGCGCATCTGCCGTGGGTGCTCGGTGTGATCGCCCTTGCCACGTTCGTTCTGCTGTTCCTGTTCACCGGCAGCGTCGTCCTGCCGCTGAAGGCGCTGGTCCTAAACGTGTTGTCGCTGTCGGCGACGTTCGGGGCGATGGTGTGGTTCTTTCAGGAGGGCCACCTGGGCGGACTGGGAACCACCGCAACGGGGTTCCTGGTGGCCACCATGCCGGTGCTGATGTTTTGTATCGCCTTCGGGCTGTCGATGGACTACGAGGTGTTCCTGCTCGGCCGAGTCCGTGAGGAGTGGCTGGCCTCGGACCGCACGCGGGCGGCCAACGATCACGCCGTGGCCGTCGGCCTGGCGCGCACCGGTCGCGTCGTCACCGCCGCGGCCCTGTTGATGAGCATCGTGTTCGCGGGAATCGCTGCGTCAGAGGTGTCGTTCATGCGTATGTTCGGCGTAGGCCTGACTCTGGCGGTGCTGATGGATGCCACCGTCATTCGCATGTTGCTGGTACCTGCGTTCATGCGGATCGCCGGCCGCGCCAACTGGTGGGCACCACGTCCGCTGCGGGCGCTGCACGATCGCATCGGACTCACCGAGGCGGGACCGCCCGATCCTCGGATCGCCGACGAATGCACACCGGCACAGGACCCCACCGACCACCAGCCCACACAAGACCGTCAGGAGACACGTGACCATCCAGAGGCGGCGGACCAGATCCCCCCGCGGATCGGGTGAACTGCTCGCCGACGAGATCATCGACGCAGCCACCGACCTGCTCCTCGACGAGGCAGATGCGTCGGCGGTGTCGATCCGTGCGGTCGCCACCCGCGTCGGGGTGACGCCGCCATCGATCTATTTGCACTTCGCCGACAAGGACGCACTTCTCGACGCCGTGTGCGCCCACTACTTCGAGCAACTCGACGAGAAACTGGCCGACGCCGAGCACTGTGTGGCCGACCCGCTGGAGCGGGCGTTGAGCCTCGGGATGGCCTATATCCGGTTCGCGCTGTCGACCCCGGTGCTGTACCGGCAGGCGTTTTCCCGCGTCACCGCCGACACCCCGACACGGGTCGACGAGGTGCTCGCCACGTCGGCGGTCGTACGGTTCTCCCGCACCGTGAGCGAACTCGCCGAGGCGGGGATGTTCGAGG
The DNA here is from genome assembly GCF_029269935.1 of Gordonia sp. N1V. Lineage (NCBI taxonomy): Bacteria > Bacillati > Actinomycetota > Actinomycetes > Mycobacteriales > Gordoniaceae > Gordonia > Gordonia sp. N1V. Next base: position 120,381 of record NZ_JARJDD010000011.1, on the reverse strand, counting down.
CCGAGGAGGTTGCTGACATCGTGCTCGAATGGTGGTCGGCCGCCCACGGTATTGCCTCGCTGATGATCTCCAAACCCAGCCTGAACTGGGGTGACGACCTCGATCGTGCTGAGACGATGCTGCGGTCGATGTGTCTGGGCCGGGCCGTGATGGGTGTGACCGCAGCCCGAGAGCCCGATGAGGTCCGCAGGCTGCTGACCGAGTTGGGCACCCGCTGACCGATTTGTCGGACCCGGCTTCTGACACGAATGGTCAAGAGAAGGTAAAGTCGGAACTCTGACGGGTGATCGCCCGTTGTCCAGACGAGATACCCACTCACGTTCAGATAGGGAGCGCCAGGTGCGAGATAGCAGCAATCCGGTGATGCGCGGCGTGGTCCGCGACAATCAGACCGCCGGCGGCTATGCGGGCTTCGGCACCGGTGCGGCCGGTGCCGGTCAGGCAGCCATGTACAACCAGTACGGCCAGCAGGTGCCGCCGTACACCCAGCAGCCCACCACCACGACCCGGCAGCTCACCATCGATGACGTCGTCACCAAGACCGCCATCACCCTGGGCGTACTCACCATCTCGGCGATCGCGGCCTACTTCCTGGTGTCGGCGAACGAAGCGCTCGCGATGCCGCTGTTCGGCATCGGTGCCATCGTCGGGCTGGTCCTGGTATTGATCGCTTCGTTCGGGCGCAAGCAGGACAATCCGGCGATCGTGCTGGGGTATGCGGTGTTCGAGGGCTTGTTCGTCGGATCGATCTCCTACGTCTTCGCCAACTGGATGGTCAGCGGCACCAGTGCCGGCGCACTGATCGGGCAGGCCGTCCTGGGCACGTTCGGTGTGTTCTTCGGCATGTTGCTGGTTTACAAGGTCGGTGCGATCCGCGTGACCCCGCGGTTCACTCGGATGTTGTTCGCCGGGCTCATCGGGGTCATCGTGCTGATGGTCGGCAACCTGATCATGAGCCTGTTCACCGGCGGTGCCGGCATCCTGCGTGACGGTGGCCCGATCGCGATCATCTTCTCGCTGATCTGCATCGCGCTGGCCGCGTTCAGCTTCCTCGTCGACTTCGATGCCGCCGACCGCCTCATCCGAGCAGGCGCCCCCGACCGCGCCGCCTGGGGTGTGGCCCTGGGCCTGACGGTCACCCTGGTCTGGCTCTACGTCGAGATCCTGCGACTGCTGAGCTACTTCCAGTCGGACTAGTTCCTTCGGTACAAAAGAAACCCCGCTCCTTCTGCGAAGGAGCGGGGTTTCTTCTTTGTTCTGATCAGCTCAGCTCAGGCGCTCGAGCACCATTGCCATGCCCTGGCCGCCACCGACGCACATCGACTCGATGCCAAAGGTCTTGTCGTGGGTCTGCAGGTTGTTCAGCAGTGTGGTGGTGATGCGGGCACCGGTCATGCCGAAGGGATGGCCGAGGGCGATCGCACCGCCGGAGACGTTGAGCTTGTCGTGGTCGATGCCGAGGGCGTCGGCCGAGCCGAGCACCTGCACCGCGAAGGCCTCGTTGATCTCGACCAGGTCGATGTCGGACAACGACATCCCCGACACCTTCAACACCTTGCGGATCGCCTCGATCGGGCCGAGTCCCATGATCTCCGGCGACAGTCCGGTCGCGGCGGTGGCGACCACCCGGGCAAACGGGGTCAGCCCGAGCGCTTTGGCCTTGGTGTCGCTCATGATCACCAGGGCGGCCGCGCCGTCGTTGAGTGGGCAGGCGTTGCCCGCGGTGATGGTGCCGTCGGGGCGGAACACCGGCTTGAGCTGGCTGACCTTCTCGTAGGTGGTGCCGGCGCGCGGACCGTCGTCGGTGCTGACCACGGTGCCGTCGGGCAGGGTCACCGGATCGATCTCGCGCTCGAAGAAGCCGGCCTTGATGGCCTCTTCTGCGAGGTTCTGGCTGCGCACACCCCAACGATCCTGATCCTCGCGGGAGATGCCGGTGAAGCTCGCGACATTCTCGGCGGTTTGACCCATCGCGATGTAGACGTCGGGCAGGATGCCGTCCTCACGCGGATCGTGCCACGCCGGGGCACCGCCCTGAGCGGTCTTCTCGGTGCGGGCGATCGCGTCGTCGAAGATGGGGTTCTTGGAGTTCGGGGCGCCGTCGGCACCACCGGAGATCCCGAAGCTCGAGACGCTTTCGACGCCGCCGGAGATGAAGACGTCACCTTCGCCGGATCGGATGGCGTGCAACGCCATCCGGGTGGTCTGCAGCGACGACGAGCAGTAGCGGTTCACCGTGACACCGGGGATGTGGTCGTAGCCGAGTTCGACGGCGAGCACGCGGCCGATGTTGTAGCCACCCTGTCCGGCGGGCTGGCCGATACCCCAGTGGATGTCCTCGATGTCGGTCGGGTCGAGTTCGGGAACCTTCGCCAGTGCGGCGGCAATCATCTGGCGAGAGAGCTCGTCGGGGCGGATGTCCTTCAGGGACCCCTTCCCGGCGCGGCCGATCGGGGAGCGGGCATGGGCGACAATCACGGCTTCAGGCATGTGGCCCAGATTACTGGACCGCGCGATGCGGCCGATCGGGCGCCATCGGGTGCGGGCGGCTATCCGGGGCCAGGCGTGACCAACGGCAGGAAGACCTCGTCGACGATCTCCTCGAGCGTCTCATCGGCAACCGGTGCCAGCGTCATCATCACCTCATGACGGTAGAGGTCGAACGGCACCGCGACCACTCGCGCGGTGAGCCGGGCCGGGTCGACCTCGCCGCGCGCCACCGCTCGCTCGAGGATCGTGTCGAGGTTCGACGGCCGACCGCCGAACAGCACCGCGCGGAGATCGCGTGGGGTCTCCCCGGTTTCGGCGTAGAACTCGCCGAGCGCGGCGCTGAGCATGACCAGGAAGTTCGACCGGTTGCGGTTGGCGTCGCGTAACGCGGCCAGCAGATCGCCACGCAGCGTCCCGGTATCGGCGAGGACAGGAGCGGCCAGCTCGCCGCGGCGTCGGATTACCGCACGCACCAGGTCCGCGCGGTCGGACCATCGGCGATAGAGCACCGGTCGGCTCGTGCCCGCTCGCTCGGCCACCGCCTCGAACGTCAGACCGCCGTAACCGCGGTCACGCAATTGATCCCATGCGGCGTCGAGGATCGCCGCCTCGAGTTCCGCCCCACGGCGACGGGTCGGTTTCGCCCGCTCCTCAAGATCCACTTGCGTATCTTATCGCGCCGGTCTACGGTCGAGAAATAGATACACCAATGTATCTTAATGACTCTATGGGGAACGAGGCCCGCTCATGTCCACCGTGCGGCACGACGAAGGTGCGAACGGCCACGAGACCGTCGGCGAAACGCCGCCGACGCAGGAGGTACCGCGCGAGGTCCGGAGGGTGGCGATCGCGGTCATCGTCGGACTCGTCGCGCCGATTCTGGACACCACGATCGTGACCATCGCGCTCGACGCGTTGAGTCGGGATCTGCACGCGACGGTGAGCACCGTGCAATGGGTGAGTACGGGGTATCTTCTCGCACTCGCGGTGGCTGTTCCGCTGGCGGGTTGGGCGGCAACCCGATTCGGCTCCCGCGCAGCATGGACTGGCGGGCTCGTGCTGTTCCTCGCCGGATCGGTGATGTGCGCGGCGTCGTGGAACATCGACTCGCTCATCGCCTTTCGGGTGATCCAGGGATTCGGTGCCGGGCTGATCATGCCACTGATGACGTCGATCCTGGTGGCGGCCTCCGGCGGGGTGGCACTGGGCCGACTGGTGGCGATGGTGAGTCTGCCGACGGCGCTCGGGCCGATCCTCGGGCCGGTGGTCGGCGGGATCATCCTGAACTGGCTCGATTGGCGATGGCTGTTCCTGGTCAACGTGCCGTTGTGCATCGCCGCGCTGATCCTGGCGAGACGTATCCCCGTCGACCGTAGCTCCACGGCTCCGCTCGACGTACTCGGACTGCTCCTACTTGCACCCGGGCTGGCGGCGTTGCTGCTCGGTCTCTCCAACGCGCACAACGGAATCGGGCAGATGGATGTGATCGTTCCGGTCGCCGCGGGCGTGGTGTTGACCGCCGCCTTCACCTGGCATGCGCTGCGTCGGAATGGAGTCGCCCTGGTCAACGTCGGCGAATTGCGGCGGCGTTCGGTGAGCGTCTCATCGCTTGGATTGTGCTTCTTCGGCATTGCCTCCTTTGGTGCGATGTTCTTGATGCCCTTGTACTTTCAGCAGGTCAGGGGTGACTCGGTCCTGCAGGCCGCGCTCGTGCTCATCCCGCAGGGGGTCGGGGCGCTGGCCACCCGGAGCCTGGCCGGACGGTTCACCGACACGATCGGCGCACGGTGGGTTGCGGTCACCGGCTTCGCGGTGGTGGCCGCGGCGACGGTTCCGTTCGCGGTCGCCGGCGATCACACCAACACGGTCTGGCTGATGGTGGTCCTCCTCGTTCGCGGCTTCGGTCTCGGGACGCTGCTGTCGCCGCTGATGTCGGCCGGCTTCATCGGATTGCCGGGTTCGGCACGTCACGACGTCAGCATGCTGAACCGGACCTTCCAACAGGTGGGCGGATCGTTCGGCACGGCCCTGCTCGCGGTGGTGTTGACCGCGCGGATGGGTGGGGGCACCGGATTCCACGACGCGTTCTGGTGGGCTGCGGGTCTCGCCGCTGTCGGCGCCGCGGTTTCGCTGCTGCTGCCCGACGGCCGCGCCGTCGTCTGAGGGCGTCGGCGGGCGATGCTCAGCGCACCGTGCGCGCGATCCGCAGGACCCTCTCGGTGAGTTTGCTGTTGTCCACCGACGGCGACACCTCGGGTGGCTCGGGCAGCGGCTCGGGACCCCACTCGCCGAGCGCCGCGAGCACCTCCGGAAGCAGTATGTCGGCAGCGAGGGAGTATCCGTCGGCCGACGGGTGGTAGCGGTCGAAGGAGAACATTCGGTCCGGGGCGTCGCGGAAGTCCTCCGCCAGCAGATCGGCCATCGGGACCGCACGCCCGCCTGCCGAGACGACCGCGGCCTTCTGCCGCGCGGCCAGTCGCATGCCCCATATCCGCAGCACCGAGCGCAGCGGTTGGGGGATCGCGGTGATCACACCGAAATCGGGGCACGTACCGACCACCACCTGGGCGTCGATGGCGCGCAATCTGCTCACCGCCGACCGGAGTCGGCCCGCCGAGGCGCGAACGCCGTTGCGGGCGGTGACATCGTTGGCGCCCACCAGGATCACCGCGATGTCGGGACGGTCACCGGCGATGAGCATGGCGTCGATCTGCGCGGCCAAGCCCTTCGACGTCGCGCCGACGATCGCCTTGTTGCTGTAGCGCACCACGTGCCCGGTCTCGACCGCCACTCGACGGGCCACCCGTGCGCCCGGGGTCTGCGCGCCGGTGTCGGCGCCGAGACCGGCGGCGGTGGAATCCCCGAACACCGCGAGATGCAGCTCGATCTCGTCACGATTGTCGCGGGTGACCCGATGCGGGCCGCTGCCGTCCGGGCGATAGATCCCGTCACCGTCGGGAGCGTTGTCGGTGCGGTGCGGGATGACGGTGCGCGTCTTCTGCGCCTGCCACACCAGCAGGTTGTAGCCGCCCCACGTGATGCCCGCAGCGGCGGTCGTCGCGGCCGCGGTGGCCCCGAGATCGCGCAGCAGATGGTGGTCGGTGGGGCGCGGACCGGTCACGGGTGACAGCTTACCGATGCCTGGGCCGGCGACCGGTGACCTGCGGGTCTGCGGGTCGCCATCGGCACGGCGATCTGCGGTGATCCGGGAATCGACGTCGGATGGAAACGACGGAGAGGGTTCTGGGACCATGGAGGGCATGCGCATCGCCAATCACGTCGTCGACCTGGTGGGCAACACGCCCCTGGTCAAACTCAATTCGGTGGTCACGCCCGGCTCCGGGCTGGTGGCGGCCAAGGTCGAATACCTCAACCCCGGGGGCAGCAGCAAGGACCGTATCGCGCTCCGCATGATCGAGGCCGCCGAGAAATCCGGTGCGCTCAAGCCGGGCGGCACCATCGTCGAGCCGACCTCGGGTAACACCGGGGTCGGTTTGGCGCTCGTCGCACAGCAGCGCGGATACCACTGCGTGTTCGTCTGCCCCGACAAGGTCGGCGAGGACAAGCGCAACGTGCTGCGCGCCTACGGCGCCGAGGTCGTCGTCTGCCCCACGGCGGTCGCACCCGAGCACCCCGACAGCTACTACAACGTCTCCGACCGGCTGGTCCGCGAGATCGACGGTGCGTGGAAGCCCAACCAGTACGCGAATCCCGCTGGGCCGCAGAGCCACTACGAGACGACCGGTCCGGAGATCTGGGCCGACACCGACGGCCGGGTCACCCACTTCGTGGCCGGCGTCGGCACCGGCGGCACCATCACCGGCACCGGGCGCTACCTCAAGGAGGTCTCCGGTGGCGCGGTAAAGGTCGTCGGTGTCGACCCCGAGGGGTCGGTGTACTCCGGCGGTACCGGACGGCCCTACCTGGTGGAGGGTGTCGGCGAGGACTTCTGGCCGGAGGCCTACGACCCGAGCGTGCCCGACGAGATCATCGCGGTCTCCGACGCCGACTCCTTCGACATGACGCGACGCCTCGCCCGTGAGGAGGGCCTGCTCGTCGGCGGATCGTGCGGGATGGCCGTGGTCGCGGCGCTGCGGGTCGCCGAGCGCGAGGGCCCCGACGCCGTCGTCGTCGTGCTGCTGCCCGACGGTGGCCGTGGCTACATGGCGAAGATCTTCAACGACGAGTGGATGAGCAGCTACGGCTTCCTGCGAACCCCTCTCGATGCGAAGGCCACCGAACCACTCGTCGGCGACGTGCTGCGCGGCAAGACCGGCGCACTGCCCGACCTGGTGCACACCCATCCGTCGGAGACCCTGCGCGACGCCATCGAGATCCTCCGTGAATACGGGGTGTCGCAGATGCCGGTCGTCGGTGCCGAGCCGCCGGTGATGGCTGGCGAGGTCGCCGGAGCGGTCACCGAACGGGATCTGCTCAGCGCCGTGTTCGAGGGCCGCGCCAACCTCGCCGACCCGGTGTCGGCGCACATGGGAGAACCGTTCCCGCTCATCGGTTCCGGCGAGCCGGTGTCGGCGGCGACCAAGGCGCTCTCGGACACCGACGCGCTGATGGTGGTCGAGGACGGCAAGCCGATCGGCGTCATCACCCGCCACGATCTGCTGGCCTTCGTCAGCACCCATCCGACCATCACCGCCGGCTGACACCGGCTTCCCCCGACGTCCACCGACGAGGAGTTATCCCGTGAGTTCCCAGCAGCGTCCCCGCGGTTTCGCGACCGACGCCATCCACGCCGGCTACGAGCCCAACCCGCTCAACGGGGCGGTCAACGTCCCGATCTATGCCAGTTCGACCTTCGCCCAGGACGGCGTCGGCGGCATGCGCGACGGATTCGAATACGCCCGCACCGGCAACCCGACGCGCCGGGTGCTCGAGGCGAACATCGCCGCGATCGAACACGGCACCTACGGACGGGGTTTCGCCTCCGGGATGGCCGCCACCGACGCGTTGCTCCGTGCGTGCCTGCGCCCCGGGGATCATCTGGTCATCCCGAATGACGCCTACGGCGGCACCTTCCGGCTCATCGACAAGGTCTTCACCCAGTGGGGCATCACCTATTCGGTTGCGCCGGTCACCGACGCCGACGCCATCCGTGCGGCGATCACCCCGCAGACGAAGCTGGTGTGGGTGGAGACGCCCACCAATCCGCTGCTCAACGTCGGCGACATCGAACAGACCGCCGCGATCGCCCACGACGCCGGCGCAAAGTTGGTGGTGGACAACACCTTTGCCACACCTTACCTGCAGCAGCCGCTGTCGCTGGGGGCCGACGTCGTGCTGCACTCGACGACGAAGTACCTCGGCGGGCACTCCGACGTGGTCGGCGGCGCTCTGGTCACCGACGACGCCGAACTCGACGACGCGATCGCCTTCCTGCAGAACGGGGCCGGTGCGGTACCCGGGCCCTTCGACGCCTACCTGACCATGCGCGGCATCAAGACCCTGGCAGTGCGGATGGAAAAGCACTGCGACAACGCCGAAGCCGTCGTCGATTACCTGTCGAATCACGACCGGATCGACCGCGTGCTCTACCCGGGACTGCCGATGCACCCCGGTAACGAGGTCGCGAGCAAGCAGATGAAGCGTTTCGGCGGGATGGTCTCGGTCCTCGTGGCCGGCGGCATCGAGGACGCCCAGAAGTTCTGCGCGCGCACCGAGGTGTTCACCCTCGCCGAATCCCTGGGCGGGATCGAGTCACTCATCGAGCATCCCGGCGCGATGACCCACGCGTCGACGGCGGGCTCGCTGCTCGAGGTGCCCGCCAACCTCGTGCGGCTGTCGGTCGGCATCGAGGACGTCGACGACATCCTCGCCGACCTGGAGCAGGCACTGCAGTAGCGACGCCCATGCTGATCACCGCGTCCGAGATCGCCGACGCCGTCACCGAACTGCGCGGCGTCATGCGTCGTACCCCGATGGTCGCGTCCCGGGTGCTCAGCGAGCGCGCCGACCGCGAGGTCTGGCTCAAGTGCGAGAACCTGCAACGCACCGGATCGTTCAAACCCCGCGGGGCCTACTACCGGATCAGCCGGCTGAACCCGGCCGAACGCGAGCGCGGTGTGGTCGCGGCCAGTGCGGGCAACCACGCGCAGGGCGTGGCGTGGTCGGCGAGCAGACTGGGGATCTCCTCGCGGGTGTACATGCCGGTCGGCGCGGCCCTGCCGAAGATCGCCGCCACCCGCGCCTATGGCGCCGAGGTGGAGCTCGTCGGTGCCACCATCGACGAATCCCTGGTCGCCGCACGCGAATTCGCCGAGCGGACCGGAGCAGTACTGATCCACCCGTTCGATCATCGCGACATCGTGATCGGGCAGGCGACGGTCGGCGTGGAGATCTGTGAGCAGATGCCCGACGTCGGCACGATCGTGGTGCCGCTCGGCGGTGGCGGGCTGCTCGCCGGTATCGCGGCCGCGGTCAAACCCGTTCGCCCCGACGTGCGGATCATCGGCGTGCAGGCCGCAGAAGCGGCCGCGTGGCCACAGTCGCTGGCTGCCGGATCGCCGACGGCCGCGGCGCGGATGGCGACGATGGCCGACGGCATCGCGGTGGCGCTCCCGGGGGAGGTTCCGTTCGCCCACGTGACCGAACTCGTCGACGACGTCGTCACCGTCGACGAGGACGCGTTGGCGACCGCGCTGCTCCTGATGCTCGAGCGCGCCAAGCTCCTCGTCGAGCCGGCCGGGGCAGCCGGGGTCGCGGCGGTGGTTGAAGGCGTGTGTGGACAGTTGTCGGGGCCGGTGTGTGTGGTGGCCTCCGGCGGCAACATCGATCCGCTCGTGCTCAGCCACGTCACCACGACCGGACTGAGCGCCGCCGGACGGTTCCTCACCGTCACCGCCACCGTGCCGGACCGCCCCGGGGGTCTGATCTCGCTGCTGGAAATGCTGCGCGACCAGGGTGCCAGCGTCGTCGACGTGGTCCATTCACGTGTCGCCGAGGGACTCGCGCTCGGGCAGGTGCAGGTGACCGTCAGCGCCGAGACCCGGGGGCCCGACCACCAGGCGACGGTGCGCGAGGCGCTGGCCCAGGCGGGTTTCCTGCGCTGAACCGTTGGGGTGGCAGGGCCTTGAGGGGCTGAGCGCCCGGTCCGGGTCAGGCCTGCGGGGTCAGATGCGCGAAGTGCCGCAGGGTGTCCGATTCGATGCTCTTGAACACCGGCACCGAGGCCGGGTTGGAGAACGCATTCAGCGCCCGCGATGACGGGCCGAGTTCGAGGGCGAACGCCCACACGAGACGCGACCCGACTGCCGCCGGGGTGATCTCGGTGTACTCGCCGAACCGCCGCATCCCGGGGACATTGACCTTCGCGACGCGAAAAGCGTTGTGGTAGCTCGAGTTCTCGGCATCCTCGGTCCAGTCGAAGAACACCTCCGAGAGGGTGACATAGCCCGGGGCGAGCGACGCCTGCCGGGTGGTGCCGACTCCGTAGGGCGCCGCCGAGGTGAACTCGATCGACTTGATCGCCTTGCACCAGTCCAGTGTGTTCTGCCTGGTCAGTTCGGCCCACGCGCGCTGCGGTGACACCGGGATGTTGATGTCGATGCGATAGGAGATCGGGGCCGTGTCGAAGAAGTCGAGGTCGAACGGTTCGAGGTCATAGGTGCGCGCCATGAGTCGAGATTAGGGCATCGCCTCCCCGTGCACCGCCACGATCCGTCTGTCCGTCGGCGGAGTCCACTACGCTGGCGGGGTGGCCCATGACGGGGAGGTGATCATCGGACTGCTCGGTCCGGTGTCGGTGATCGCTGCGCCGCACCCGGATTCGGACTCCGACGCACCGCAGGCCACTCCGGTGCCCGGTCTTCGTGCCAAGCGCCTGCTGACGTCGCTGGCCTTGGCCGATGGACGGACCCGATCGGCCGAGCGACTCATCGACGACGTGTGGGGCGACGACGCGCCCCGGTCGCCGAGCTCGGCGTTGCACACCCAGATCTCCCGGTTGCGGCAGTTGCTCGGCGCCGCCCACCTGCAGGGGTCGGGCAGTGGATACCGGCTCGTCGGCTGCCGCACCGATCTCGACGTCGTCACCGAGATGATCGCCTCCACCGACGACGCGGAGTGCGCGGCGATCTGGTGGCGCGGGACCCCCGGCGATGATCTCGGTACCGACGAACCGGGCGGGCTGATCGACGAGCTGACCGCCCGCGCCCGGCAGGTCGCCGATCGCCTCGACCGTTCCCGCTACACTGCGGCCATGGCCGCCGGCGACCACGTCACGGCCCGATCGATCGCCGAAAAACGTTGCCTCGCTGATCCTCTCGACGAGTCCGCGCATCTGGATCTGATGCAGGCATTGGCCGCTGCGGGTCGGGTCGCCGACGCCATCGCGGTCTACACCGGACTCCGTCGGCGGCTCTCGGCCGAACTCGGGGTGGACCCGGGCGCCCAGATCAGTGCGCTGCACACCCAATTGCTCAGCGGCACCGACACTTCGGTCACGGAGCCGACCGAGGTGCCCCGGACCGTTCGTCGCGGTCGGGGCATCGGACTGCTCGCCGACACCACCGCGCTGATCGGTCGGGACGCCGACGTCGATGCGATTGTGTCGGCCATCGAGACCGGTCGGGTGGTGACCATCCAGGGTCCGGGTGGGGTCGGCAAGACCCGCGTGGCCAACCGCGTCGGTCATCGGCTCGTGGAGACCGGCGCCTCGGTGTTCTATGTCCCCCTGGCGCCGATCCGTGCCGACGACGACGTGGTCCCGGCGATCGCTGCGGCGCTCGGCGTCGGTGAGTCCGATCTGAGCGGTAACCGCCCGCGCATGAGCGTCGGTGACCTGCACGACCGGCTGCTCGACGCCGTGCGCGGTCGCGACGCGGTGCTCGTCCTCGACAACTGTGAACAGGTCATCGACCGGTGCGCCCAGATCGTCGCCGACCTACTCGCCGCCGACGACCACATCCGGGTCCTGGTCACCAGCCGCTCACCGCTCATGCTGCCCTCGGAGCGTATCCACCTGCTACCGACCCTCGACGCGCGCGAGGCCGGACCGGCAGTGCAACTGTTCGTCACCCGTGCCCGCGCGGTGCGCCCCGATGCGTTGTTGCCCCCGGACCGAGTCGCCGCGCTGTGCCGTCACCTCGACGGTCTGCCGCTGGCGATCGAACTGGCCGCCGCCCGAATCCGCACGATGACCGTCGAGGAGATCGCCGATCGCCTCGTCGAACGGTTCGCACTGTTGCGCGGTGCCGATCGCAGCGCGCCCGATCGGCACCGCACCCTCTATGCGGTCATCGACTGGAGCTGGGAGCTCCTCGACGAGGACGCACGAATCGCGTTGTGCCGGTTGTGCCGATTCCCCGGGGGAATCACCACCGACGCGGCCGCAACGGTGTTGGGCTACCACGGATTCCGGCTCGACGACACGCTCGCCGCACTGGTCAACCAGTCCTTGCTCGAGGTCACCGAGAGCGGTGGACGCGTGCGGTACCGAATGTTGGAGACGGTGCGCGAATTCGGCGAGGGCAAGCTCGGCGCCACCCCGGAGGAGTCGGAAGAGGTCGACCACCGGATGTGGCGGTGGGCCCGCGAATTCTGCGTCGACGCGGCCGCACGGTACGACGAGGGCATCGACGACGTGCTGCTCGGCGCGGTGGCCGCCGACGCCGAGAACCTCGTCTGGGTGATGCGCAGTTGCCTCGATCGCCTGAGTGCCGGCGAGCCGTCGTTGCACTCCGGCTCCCCGACCGACACCTTCCTGACCGTCATCCGGGTCTTCCCCGTGCTCTCCGGCCTGTGGATGGCGCGGGGATTGCATGCCGAGGTGTTGAACTGGGGGACAAAGATTCTCGCGGTGATCCCGACGCCACCGCGCACGGTCGCCGACGATGTGCGGCGAGACTGGGAGGCGTCGTTGCTCGCCGCGCTCGCCCACCAGGTGATGCGCCGTGATCTGCGTGCGCTGGCGAAGGGCCGCTATCACCTGCGCCTGCTCCACCGACCCGATCACGCCTACGACGAACCGACCGATCTGATCGCGGCATGCGCGCTCAGCCGTACTGCCCTCGAGGCCATGCGCCACATCGTCCGCGGCACACGGGCCGCCGAGGAGCGGGTGGCCACCGCGGCGATGGCCGCGCGGATGAACATCCGCGAGAACATGGGTGACCTCGAGGGTGCATTGCGAGACGGGGTGACCCTGCAGAAGCGAGCCGAGGCGAACGGCGACACGTGGATGTCGGCGATGGTCGAGGTAAGTGTCGGCAGCGTCCTGGGTCAACAGATGCTGTGGCGTGATGCGGTGCGTCACTATCGCAGGGGCATCGTCGAACTCGTACGCCTCGGCGCCTACGAGGACGAGATGCAGACCCGAACCTATCTGGTCGTGACACTGATCGCACTCGGTGAAATGGATTCTGCGGCAATAGAGCTCGACGTCGTCTCGGACGGGTGGACGCCGGATCAGCCCGATCCGCAGGGCAGCCCCGAACTCGGTGCGGCGCTGATGCTGGCCCACGCCGAATACCGATTCGCCAGGGGAGACACCGATCTCGCCGGTGATCTCTATCGTCGGGCCGGTGAGCAGGTGATGCGCGAGCATCCCCTCGGGGCGCAGGATCCGGGAGTGCTCATGATGGTGAGCGTCGCGGTGATCGGGTTGATGCGAGCGGGTCTCACAGAGCTGGCGCGCGGCTATCTGCCGATCCTGGGTGACGGCGTGGCGGCGACATTCTCCGCGCTCGGCTGGCACGATTCGCCCCAGGCCGGGGCGATGGCCCTGGCCGCGGGTTATGTCCTGAGCGCCGACCCGCAGACGCGCGGCGACGGCGCCCAACTCATGGTGCTGTCGCAGCGACTACGGGCTCGTCGGGATTACCCGGGCTTCGTCTACACCGTTGAACACATGCAAGAACTGTCGGGTCTCACCGATGAGGAGTGGGAGGCGCACACCGGTCCGGTCGCCGACCTGCCCCGACGCCAGGCGGCCGCACGGTTGCAGGCTATCCTGGCGTCGAGGCGTGCCGATGGTGCTCAGGCGTTGCGCATATAGGCGCGCACCGCGAGCGGTGCGAACACCGCGGTGATGACGGCCGCACCGATCAACGACCACACCACGTGAATGCCGATGTGTCCGTTGGCGGTCAGTTCCCGGACCGCGGTGACGAGATGGCTGATCGGATTGACGTTGACGAAGCCCTGCAACCAGCCGGGCATGGTGCTGACCGGGACGAAGGCATTGGACATGAAGGTCAGCGGGAACAGGATCAGCATCGAGATGCCCTGCACGGCTGAGGCTTTGCTCATCAAGCAGCCCATGAGTGCGAAGATCCAGGAGATCGCGAAGCTGCACACGATGACCAGCAGGGCGGCACCGATGGCGCCGAGGGCGTCGGGGCGCCAGCCCATGATGATGCCCATCACGATGGTCAGTGTGGTGGCGATCAGGTAGCGGATCATGTCGGCGAGCAGTGCGCCGGCGAGCGGACTGATCCGCGCGATGGGTAGGGCCCGGAATCGGTCGAAGACACCCTTGTCCATGTCCTCACGCAGCTGCGTGCCGGTGACGATGGAGGTGGTGATCACCGTCTGCACCATGATGCCGGGGATGATCACCGGCAGATACGAGTGGATGTTGCCGCTGATCGCGCCACCGAAGATGTAGGTGAACATCAGCGTGAAGATGATCGGCTGAAGCGTCACGTCGAACAGCTGCTCGGGGTTGTGCCGGATCTTGAGCACGCCGCGATAGGCCATGGTGAACGACTGGCGGATGGTCTCGCCAAGGCTCACAGAGGTTTTCACCTTGTCACGCACTTCGCGCGTGGTGATGGCCGACGGGGTGGACGTCCGGTTGAGTGTGGTGGTCATGACTGGGTCTCCTCGGTGGAGTCGTCGGTGGAGGTGTCGGCATCGGTCTCGGCGGGTTTGCCGGTGAGTGTCATGAACACCTCGTCGAGGCTGGGTTTCTGGACGTTGATCTCATCGACGGTGATGTTTTGCTCGCGCATGGCGATGAGGATGTCGGGGACGAGGTCGGGGCGGTGCAACGACGCCGAGACACGACCGGCCTCGGCCGACAGCGCGGCGGGCTCGCCGAGCATCTGCTCGACGATCTCCGCGACGCGCGGGGCGTCGGCACGGTCGGCGGGCCGCAGTTGCAGGGTGGCCGCGCCGATCGAGTTCTTGAGCCCGTCGGCGGTGTCGTCGGCGATGACGCGACCGTGGTCGATGACGGCGATGCGGTCGGCGAGCTGGTCGGCCTCGTCGAGGTACTGCGTGGTCAGCAGCACCGTTGATCCGCCGCGGACGAGATTGCGGATGGTGTCCCACATCTGGGCGCGGGTGCGGGGATCGAGGCCGGTGGTCGGCTCGTCGAGGAACAGCAGCGGCGGGGTGTCGATGAGACTGGCCGCGAGATCCAGGCGGCGACGCATGCCCCCGGAGAAGTTCTTCAGCGGCCGGTCGGCGGCGTCGGTGAGGGAGAACTCGTCGAGGAGTTCCTCGGCGCGTGACTTCGCGGCCTTGCGGGAGAAACCGAGGAGCCGGGCGAAGACGACGAGGTTCTGGGTGGCGGTGAGGTCCTCGTCGACCGAGGCGTACTGCCCGGTGACACCGACGAGCGAGCGGACCGCGACGGCGTCGGAGACGACGTCGTATCCGAAGACCGTCGCCGACCCCGCATCGGGTTTCAGGAGGGTGGCCAGCATGCTGACCGTGGTGGTCTTGCCGGCGCCGTTGGGGCCGAGGACGCCGTAGACCGAACCGGTGGGGACGGCCAGGTCCACGCCGTCGACGGCGCGGTTGTTACCGAATGTCTTGACCAGGCCGTGGGCGTCGATGGCGAGGTCGGTGGTCCGAGCCGCGCCACCCGGAGCCGGGCTGGTATGCAGTGCTGTGGTCATGGACACCACTGTGCCCGGTGTGGCTGTCGTCGCGCTTACGTCGGCTTACGCGTGGTGTCGGCGACTGACAGTGCGACTATCTCTGCAGGTCAGGCGGCTGAGGACACCGAGGTTGCCGGAAGGTCGGTGGCGTAGCGGACGACCGCACCGACAGGGCCGAGGCGGCGTTCGACCGTCACGATGGCGCCGGCGAGTTGCTCGGGGTCGTCGACATCGGCGACGAGTGCCACGGTGTGGCCGTTGTTGCCGAGCATGTAGGGCACGACGTCGGAGTAGGTGCTGCTGACGACGGCGAGCGGCATCCCCGCGTCGAACAGCGTGTCGGCGTAGGCGTGGACGGCCCGATCGTCGGTGAGGACGATCATCGGCACCTCGGGTGCGGGCTTGTGCATTCTCATCGGTCTCTCCGTTCGCGAGTTGTGGTGAACGCGATAGAACCACTGTGAACCCGCAGGTTGTCGGCGGTCTGCGACCAACCTGTGGATCGTCTGTGACCCATCGCACTGGTTGTGGACAGCTTCGCGGCGAATGCCCGAAATGCGCCTAGCCTCCTCGGCCATGGGAAAACGCAAACGCCATCGCAGAGCTCCTCGCACCCCGTCGCACGCGCGGCGCGCCAATCGGTCGTCGTCGCGATCGCTCCAGGCGCGGTGGTCACCCGAACGGATGGTCGTATTCCGCGATGAGCTTTCCGACGCCTATGACCGGACCCTGCGTGACTGCGCTGCGGTGACCGAAGACTTGGAGCCACGTCTGCGAGCATTGAACGCCCGGTACCACGAGCTGGCCGGCCTGGGTTGCGAGACCGGTGACGAGGACTACGACTGGCTGCTCGGTGAAGTGCGAGCTCAGTTGTCGATGTATCGCATGGCGGACGAGGTGGCGAATCGATGCGTCGATGCGAGCGAGGCACTTTCGGGCCTTGCGCCGATCTGGTTACCGACGTCGGCGCTGACGGTGGCGTCGGCGGTGACCGATATCGCCGGTCAGAACACCTTCGGATTGGCCGGTCTGCTTCCGAAAGGGCTGATGGTGTTCGCGAAACCCTTCGTCAAGGCCGGCGAGATCTATGAATGCGACTGTCCGCAGACACCGGACGTCGATGTCGACGCGGTGCTGTGGTGGACGGCCGAACCCGAGCACGACGGGATGGTCGACGACGGTGTCGACGAAGGGGAGGTCGACGAGGTCCTGGAGGTGGTGGCGTTGGCTCGTCGGAGTGGCGCACATTCGCCGCGGCTTGAGAATTGGGCGTCGTCGACCCTGATCGAGGTGACCGGTGTGCGCGTGCCGATCGGAAGCACTTTCGACGTACCCGATGGGGCGCGACCGTTGATCGAGATGTTGTGTCGAGTCGGAAAGGCGTTGCAGAACAACACCGTCGGTCTCGTCGAGATCAACGGGGGATGGATGGTGCAGGTGACTGCGAAGGCCGCATGACGGGCCCGGGACCCATGCGTCATCCGGTCGAATGACAGATTCGTCGGAATTGTCGGACCCTCTATGTTGAGTGAGTCGGGAGGCGGTACCGACCGGTTACCGCACCAAGTCAAAGGAGATCGACGTGACCACTCCCCAGGATCCGAATGCCCAGAATGCCGGGCCCCAGTACGGAGCACCCCAGTACGGAGCACCCCAGTACGGAGCACCCCAGTACGGGTCGCCCCAATACGGTGCACCCCAGTACGGCCAGACCGGTTATGGGGTTCCGCCGCAACCGATTCCGGCGCCTCCCAAGAAGAAGCGCAAGTGGCCGTGGATTCTCGGCGCCATCGTGGTGCTGATCATCATCATCGCTGTGGCGACGAGTGGCGGCTCCGATGATTCATCTCCGAGCGGGTCGCAGAACGGATCCGCGCAGAATGCGCCCGCGAACGGCGGTGGGGAGCAGGCGGCCGGGCTCAATACCCCGGTGCGGGACGGCAAATTCGAGTTCGTCGTGACCGGTGTCGAGAAGGGGCTCGCCAGCGTCGGCGACAACCCGTATCTCACCGAGCAGGCGCAAGGGCAGTTCGTGGTCGTCACGATGACCGTCAAGAACATCTCCGACAAGGCCTACGGATTCAGCCCGTCGGATCAGAAGCTCCTCGACGCGCAAGGGCGCGAATTCGAGCCGAGCACGAGTGCGCAGATTGCTCTGGGCGGCTCCGATATCCCGGTGTGGGACAACATCAATCCCGGCAACACCGTGACCGCCAAGGTGGTCTTCGACATGCCCAAGGACGCGGTGCCCACCGCCATCGAGTTGCACGATTCGATGTTCTCCGGTGGCGCGAAGGTCACCCTGGGCTGACCCGAGGAAGCCGCGACGTACCGGTGTCCGCACCGCCCGCAATGGGTGTGCGGACACCGGAGGGCGTCGGCACGAGGGAAGGTTCCCCGCGAATGTGAACCGTGCGACGCCTGCCCCGTGCCGACGCAAGCATCTCGAGGACGAGCTCGCGCAGGCGAAAGCGACTGATGGTCAGGAGATCTCGCCATGGGGCCCGGGTTGGGCGCCGACGGTGTACTCCGGTCTCGTGCAGGCCTACCGCACTCTCCTGACCGAATGGCCGCACCATCTCGCACACATCGAGAAGCGCCTCGAACACTACGATCGGGTGCTCGACGCGATGAAGGCCAACGGCCGGCAGGACACCGAAGCGTTTCGCGAACTCGACGCCCGATCGTTTGAACACGCCGACATGTATGTGACCGTGTATCGCAGCATGCTCACCACCGAGGCCGTCAGCGAGGCGGTGGCCGGGGTCGGCCCGGTCTGGGTGCCCGATACCGTGATGACGGAACTGGGTGCGCCCGGAATCGATATGCGCGACACCCGAATCCTCGCTTCACTCGGGCCGAGTGGGTTGTTGCTGTTCGAGCGGCCGCCGGCGCGCATGCATGAGGACCTAGGGCCGGGTATCCCGGTCATGCCGGAGGTGACTGTCGACGGGTTGCTCTGGCATCCCAAGGCGATCGGTGCGTGGGCCGCGCACGCCGACGACATGGCGCCGATGGTGGTCCTGGGCCCACTGACCCGGAGTACTGCGCTGCAACCACTGCGGGGCGTGGGATGGAAATCGTCGATCCTCACCGAGGCGACAGTGATCGATGTTCCGCTCCAGCAGCATCATTCGGTCGCCGACAACCTGTCACCGGTCGTCGAACTCGCCATCACACTCGCGTATGCCATGCACGACGGCGCGGTGCGAACCGACGTCGGCGCACCTGGGGCGGCCCTGACCATGGTGCGTGCTACGTGAGCGGCAATCCGGGTGGTGTGGCCCTCAGCGCCCCAGACCCAGCGCACCGGCAGTGATCGAGGCCAACTCCCGCTCGCCCAACGCATTCGGATGGACCGGAACGATTTGCTGGGTGGTCAGGATCGGTTCGATCCAGCGGGTCCCGACCGGCTTGCAACTGTCGTGGCCGACCGACGGGGTGGTGGCGTCGACGAAGGTCACACCGGTCTCGGTGGCCGCGCGTCGAATCGCGTCGTTGAGCGTTGCCTGGATGTCGTAGGTGTAGGCGACATCGCCTGCGGCGACCGGGAACGCGGGACAGGGCTCGTAGGTCGCCGGCATGATCCACGGATAGCTGATCACCGCGATGCGAGCGTGCGGTGCCTTGCTGCGTATCGCTCTCATGGCCTTCGCCAGCTTCGGAAAGGTTTGTGTCCGAATCTCATTCGCGATGGTGTCGCCGTAGGTGTCCTTACACGGTGAGCCGCGGCCCAGGGTGGTCGCGGCGGCTGCGAGGCACTTGCCCACGGTCCCGGCGAAGACCATTCCGTCGTTGCCGCCGATCATGAAGGTGACCAGGTCGGTGCCGGGGCCTAGAGCGTCGAGTTGTGGATGCAGGCCTGGGTATTGGACTGTGAAGAAATCGTCGGTGGTGGCGCCGCCGCAACTGACGTCGGTGAGGTGATAGCCGAACCGCTGCGCGATGAGATGCGAGTAGTTGTCGGCCGATTGTGCGCATTGCTCGAGGGTGCCCGGTGCCGTCGGCACGACACCGGAACCGGCGGAGTAACTGTCGCCGAGATTCACGTAGGTCAGCGCAGAGGTGGTCGGCGCAGAGGTCGGTCCAGGGGTGGCGAGGGCAGGTCCGGCGCCCATCAACGCGGCCGCGACGACGGCGGATGCGATGAGGCCCCCGACCCTGCGTGCGCGTACATGCAGGTTCACGCCGAATGTTGTAACACGTTCTCGTTCGCCACGTGGCCGGATCAGCGCACCCGGAAACGACGATCGCGGCCGTCCGGTGAGGACGGCCGCGATCGCAGATCTCGGGATGAACCGGTCAGCTGTGGTAGGGCTCGGCCTTGACCAGCGTCACCTTCACCGTCGCTCCGCTGGGGACGGTGTATTCGCGGGTTTCGCCGACCTTGGTGTCGATCAGCGCAGCGCCCAGTGGTGAGCTGGGGGAGTAGGTCTCCAGCTTCCCGCCCTGAGCGCCTTCCTCGCGGGTGGCGATCAGGAAGGTTTCGGTGTCGTTCTCGTCACCGTCGTAGTAGACGGTCACGACCGATCCGGGCAGCGCAACACCCGACTGGGTGGGTGCCTCGCCGACCTTGGCGTTGTTCAGGAGTTCCTGCAGCTGGCGGATACGCGCTTCCTGCTGGCCCTGCTCTTCGCGGGCAGCGTGGTAGCCGCCGTTCTCCTTGAGGTCACCCTCTTCACGACGCTCGTTGATCTCCGCAGCAATGACCGGACGGTTGGCGATCAGGGAATCCAGCTCGCCCTTGAGGCGGTCGTAGGACTCCTGGGTCAGCCAGGTCACCTGGGTGTCGGTCATCGGTCACTCCTTTGTGTTGTCCGCGCCCTGTCGCGATGTCTTCACGATGGGCATGTGGACTGCTCTAAATGCAGCAACACGACCCCTTGCGGAGCCGTGTATCCGTCTAGGGTACCAGCGAATGAGATCGAACGCACATCACGACGGGGTCGCGCGTGCCTCCGCGAGAGCTGCCACATAAGAGGGCTCGGCCTTTTTCAGCCACGCGCACACCAGATATGTGATGGGCATGATGATGATTTCGACCAACGTCTTCCACAAGAATCCGACGATCGTGTAGTTCCAGAAGTCACCCCAGGTCGAGATGCCCAGCGCCGAGGCGGCGACCGAACAGAACACGAGGGTGTCGGCGAATTCGCCGACGACGGTCGAGCCGAGCAGCCGCGCCCACAGTCGTCGCTCTCCGGCTCGTTCCTTCATCTTCACCAGGACAAAGGAATTGAGGAATTCGCCGGCGAGATATCCGAGTAGTCCGGCCAACAAGAACTGTGGTACCACCCCGGCGACGGCTTTGAACGATTCCTGATTGGAATAAAACGGGGCCGCCGGAAGGTGAATGGTCAGCCAGAAGCACGCGGAGGCGATGAGCAGGACGACGAATCCGGCGAGAATCACCCGACGCATGGTTTTGAAGCCGTACACCTCGCTGATGACGTCGCCGAGCACATAGGCGAGGGGGAACAGATAGAAAGCGCCGTCGGTGACCAAGCCGTTGAGGTGAAAGGGGCCGAGATCGAGATGCAACCACTGGTCGAACAGCAGCACACCTTTGGTGCCGGTGATGTTGCTGATGAGCATGACCCCGACGAACAGCGCGGTCAGCATCGGTAGATAGTGGCTCGTCACGGTCGCGAAGACCGCGCGGTTGGTACGCGTGTCGGTCGCGGTCATCCGGCCGATCCTGCCGACGGCGGAGCGGTGAGATAGGCGGGCACGCTGGTCGAGCAGCCGAACACCTCACCGATCACCGGTGGCTCGGAGGTCTTCACCTCGACCCGGTGTCCTTCTTGCACTTGTCCGGGGCCGATCAGGACCTCGCGGCGTCCGGTCTCCGACCCGTCCTTGGAGCGGGCGCGGATGACACAGGCGACCGGCTGTGACGGGTCGGCCCGGTTCACGGTGAACTGCACCGCCACGGTCGACGAGTTGAGGATGTCGTATCCGGTGGCCTGACCGGAGACGTCCGGATCGGCGAATTTGTGGTAGCCGATGACCGCGAGGATGACGCCGACGACCACGACGAGCACCGACAGTGCGATGAACCACAGTCGACGGCTCGACGCCGATTGTGCGACGGGATAGGTCGCCCGCGGGCCGCTCTGCGGGCGATCCTGCAGGTCGGAGCCCGGTGGCGTGCCCCCGTCTGAACTGTTCACGGGTCAATACCTACCATGAGAGAAGTACCGACCCGAAGGCGAGGAACCGTGCGCGAGACCCACACCGCCGAATCCCACCCGTCGACATCGTCGACCCAGGGTGCCGGCGCGTCGACGCCGACCGGGGTTGTCACGACGTCGTCGGGTGGTGGATTCCGATTGATGGCGGTGCATGCCCACCCCGACGACGAATCCAGCAAGGGCGCGGCGACGTCGGCGAAATACGCCGCGGAGGGCAACGACGTTCTGATCGTGACGCTGACCGGTGGTGAGCGCGGTGACATCCTCAACCCGGCGATGGATCGCCCGGGCGTCAAGGAGCGGATGAGCGAGGTTCGCAAGGAAGAGATGGCCAAGGCCGCCGCGGCGCTCGGTGTGCAGCAGCGGTGGCTCGGCTTCGTCGACTCCGGGCTACCCGAGGGCGATCCGCCGCCGCCATTGCCGGAGGGGTCGTTCGCCACCCTGCCGCTCGAGGTGCCCACCGAAGCGCTCGTGAAGCTCGTCCGCGAGTTCCGGCCGCACGTGATGATCACCTACGACGAGCGCGGCGGATACCCCCATCCCGACCACATCATGTGCCACAAGGTGTCGGTCGCCGCGTTCGAGTCCGCCGGTGACCCCGACGCCTATCCCGGGACCGGTGAACCGTGGACCGTCTCGAAGCTGTACTACACCCACGGCTTCATCCGGGACCGGATGATCCTGTTCTCCGACGAGTTCGAACGCCACGGGCAGGAGAGCCCGTTCAAGGAATGGCTGAGCAAGTGGGATTCCAGCCGCGGCGACCTGATGGCGCGGGTGACCACCCAGGTCGAGTGCGGCAAGTACTTTCCCCAGCGTGACGACGCGTTGCGCGCGCACGCCACCCAGATCGACCCGAACGGGATGTTCTTCGCCGTCCCGCTCGAGTGGCAGCAGCGTCTGTGGCCGACCGAGGAGTTCGAGCTGGCGCAGACCCGGGTGACCACCTCGATTCCCGAGAGCGATCTGTTCGCCGGGGTCGAGGCGAACAGCGAGGTATCCCGATGACTTCTGTTTCGATCGCCGCCGGGGTGCACAGCGTGCTCCTGGCCGCCGACCAGCAGCCCCAGGGGCCCGAGTTCGGCAAGGCCTCACCGCTGGGTCTGCTGATCATCATCCTGCTGCTGATCTGCACGGCCCTGCTCATCTGGTCGATGAACCGGCAACTGCGCAAGCTGCCCAAGACCTTCGACACCGAGCACCCCGAAGCCGATCAGGCCTTCGACGAGGGCACCGATTCGGCTGGCCCCACGACGCCGCAGTCGCTGGGCGACGTGAACGCCATCGGTGACGCGGGTACGGCGAGGAAGCCGGCCGACACCTGACCCGGCAGGTGGATCGTCGGACACCCGAGCACCGGATGCGAGGACACCGATGACCAGTGAGTCCAGCGCAGCGCGCAATGAGCTCGGCGCGGCGACCAGCCCCTATCTCCGTCAGCACGCCGACAACCCCGTGCATTGGCGGGAATGGGGTGACGGCGCGCTCGCCGAGGCTGCCCGTCGTGATGTCCCGGTCCTGTTGTCGGTCGGGTACGCCGCATGCCACTGGTGTCATGTGATGGCGCACGAATCGTTCGAGGACGAGGCGACCGCCGCACAGATGAACGCCGAGTTCGTGTGTATCAAGGTCGACCGTGAAGAGCGGCCCGACATCGACGCGATCTACATGAACGCCACCGTCGCGATGACCGGGCAGGGTGGTTGGCCGATGACCTGCTTTCTCACGCCCGGCGGGGAGCCGTTCTATTGCGGCACGTACTTTCCGGACTCGCCGCGCAACGGCATGCCATCGTTTCGGCAACTCCTCACCGCCATCACCGAGGCGTGGACGCAGCGGCGCGACGAGGTCTCCGATGTCGGGCGCAAGGTCCGAGATCATCTGCACGCCAATGCCGCGGCGTTACCGGCCGGGGCGCTCGAGGTCGACGACCGGCTCCTCGCGCACGCGGTGAACACGGTCCTCGGTGACGAGGACCGGGAGTCCGGCGGATTCGGCGGAGCGCCGAAGTTCCCGCCGTCGGCGTTGCTCGAAGCACTGCTCCGGCACACCGAATACACCGGAACGCCCGAGGCGCTCGACGCGGCTCACCGCACGTGTGAAGCCATGGCGCGCGGCGGTATTCACGACCAGCTCGCCGGCGGGTTCGCCCGCTACGCGGTCGATAACGACTGGGTGGTCCCGCACTTCGAGAAGATGCTCTACGACAACGCGCAGCTGTTGCGGGTGTACGCGCATCTGGCCCGGATCACCGGCGAT
Source organism: Gordonia sp. N1V (assembly GCF_029269935.1). NCBI lineage: Bacteria > Bacillati > Actinomycetota > Actinomycetes > Mycobacteriales > Gordoniaceae > Gordonia > Gordonia sp. N1V. The sequence continues at coordinate 96,596 of NZ_JARJDD010000011.1, read as the reverse complement.
CCCCTGGCCACCCGCGTCACCGGAGAGATCGTGGAGTTCCTACGACGGGACCTGCAAGTGCCCGGGGGCTTCGCGTCCGCACTCGACGCCGACGCCGCCGGCGTCGAAGGATCGACCTACGTGTGGACGCCGACACAACTGACCGAGGTGCTCGGCGATGCCGACGGCCAGTGGGCTGCAGAACTTTTCGGTGTGACCGCGACGGGCACCTTCGAGCACGGTACGTCGACGCTGCAGTTCCGGCTCGACCCCGACGGATTCGACACCCCTGCCGTCCGAGAGCGATTCGACGACGTGCGCCGGCGGTTGCTGGCCGCGCGCGCCGATCGGCCCCAGCCGGCCCGCGACGACAAGGTGGTCACCGGCTGGAACGCGATCGCCGTCACCGCCCTGGCGGAGGCCGGCGCGGGGCTCGGTCATCCGGAATGGATCGACCTCGCACGCGAGGTTGCCGTGACGCTGCTCGCCGAGCACGTCCGAGACGGTCGACTGCGCCGGGCCTCGCTCGGTGGCGTCGTCGGTGATCCTGTTGCCGCACTGGATGATCACGCATCGTTGGTCACCGCGCTGCTGACCCTGCACCAGGTGACCGGTGAGATCTCCCATCGTGATCAGGCGCTGGAACTCCTGGACACCACGATCGAGATCTTCGCCGATGCCGACGAGCCGGGAAGCTGGTACGACGCCGCGGGTACCGACCTGATCGCACGACCCCGCGACCCGATCGACGGGGCCACTCCCGCGGGTGCCTCACTGCTGGCCGAGGCCCTGCTCGCCGCGTCGGCTCTGGCCGACACCGCTCCCGCCGCGCGCTACGCGGAGCTCCTCGACGCCACTCTCGGCCGGGGTGCGGTGCTGTTGGCGAAACTTCCGCGCTCGGCCGGCCAGTGGCTTGCGGTGACACAGGCACGCGTCGCCGGGCCACTGCATATCGCCGTGTCCGAGACAGCGAGCAGCGCCGGGGCACTCGCCGGCCTCGCGCGGACGGTCGCGCCCGGCGGATCGATCATCGTTGCCGGTCAACGAGATTCGCTGCCGTTACTGGAAGACCGCGGGCCCGTCGGGGATGTCGATGCCGCCTATGTGTGCAGAGGTACGGTGTGTGATCTCCCGGTCACCGACGGGCAGGCGCTGCGAGCTGCGCTGGGGTGACCCGGCCATTCAGCTCCGAGGCTGCGTGGTGAGGTCGACGTGCGTTCCGACGGTGGAATCGAGCGCGGCCATGCAGAGGTCGCGGTTCTCCTGGGGTGAGATCTTGTTGTCCAGCAGGGACGCGATGGTGCTGGCTCGAACGAAGGCAATCCACCCGGCGAATCCCACCTCGGCCAGATCGCGTGCGTGGCCGTCGCTTCCGGCCGCGTCGAGCATCGTGTTCCAGAGTGACTCCATGTCGCGATCGATGGGACCGCGTACCGCCGGATCGGCCGATACCGAACTGCGATTGGCGATGAGTACCAAAGCCAGATTGTCGGCGTAGAAGGTCAAGTACGTATCGAGTGCCGTGGCGATGCGGTCGCGCACCGTGTCGGCGGGTGCGGTGGCTGTGTTCTCGCGCAGTCTGCTGTGGGCGCGTTGCCATACGGCACCGAAAAAATGGGCCTTGGTCGGGAAGTAGTGATACAACAATCGGCGCGTGACGCCCGCCGCGGCGGCGATGTCGTCCATTGAAAGGTCTTCGAACCGACCGGAGGATCCGAAGAGTTCCTCGCCGGTATCGAGGAGCGCCTCTCGGCGCTGCTCCGGAGACATCCGACGTCGGCTGGACATTGCTCCATCCTAAGTCTTGCGGACAGCAGGTCCGGCGATCTATCGTCTAGCTATTACACATACGTGAAATAGAGGTCGCCATGCTCACGGTTTTCCGGATCTGGCTCGTGGTCTTCGGTCTTGTCGTACTCGGTATCGCGTTGGCGCACTTGCTGTTCGGTCAAACAACCTATATCGGTGGTGGGACCGTCAACGCCACGATGGACTCCGATCTGCGGTTCTTCAACGTTCTCTTCGCGGCGTACGGCATCGGATTTCTCTGGGCGGCAGGAGATCTGGTCGGCCGAGCACGCGTCGTCGATCTGCTCGGACTTCTGTTCTTCCTCGGTGGCCTCGCCCGGCTACTGGCGTGGGCGACCAGTGGCGCGCCGAGCTGGTTCTACATGCTCATGACGCCGATCGAGCTGGTCATCCCGATTGTGAATCACCTGCTCTTGCGTGCGGTCACGCCGACGCCGACCACTCCGATGACGTGAGTGCGAGGACGCCGTCGTCGTAACCGAGAACCGCTGCCACACCACGGATGTCGGGATCAAGGGGATTGGTTCCGAATCCGGCGGCCGAACGTTGCGAGGGGGTGATCACGCGCGCCGCGCACAGGACCGTCGCGACCTGTGGGGTGACGGTATCGGGATCGTCGAGCATCGGCGCGATGACGATGACCTCGTCGAATCCGGCGGCCAGGTGGGCGTTGGTGGGTGAGAACGATCCGCCGTCGATGAATTCGGCGCCGCCGATGGTGACGGTCGGCCAGATCCCCGGTACGGCGCAACTCGCGGTGACCGCATCGGTCAGGTCGACGCCCGCGACGGATCGCGCTCCGTCGGGCACCGCGCGCTCCTCAGCGGTGAAGACCGTCAGCTCGCCATCCTCGCGCAGTGCGGTGATCTGCAGGTTCTCCGGCCAGATCTCGGAGGTGTAGCGACCGCGGACCGCGGCCCGACGGCTGCCGCGCTCCGTGCCGGCGTGAGTGTGTGACAGTTCGACGAATCGCCGGGCCCGCTCGGCGCGCGGTGCGCCGGACGACGCCACCTCGAAGAACGCCTCGAGCGCCGAGGCGACGTCGCCCTCGGGTGTCAGTTCGTCACTGCGTCGAGACGCGCGCACCATGATGTCGAATTGGTCGTCGGCCGAGCCTGATTGAAGAATGGCGGTACCGACGGCCGATCCCGCGGACGTGCCGATCACTGCTGCGGCGTCTCCGAGGCGCAGCGCACCGGCCTCCTCCAATGCCGCGAGTACGCCGGTCATCCAGCCGATACCGACCAGACCGCCACCGCCGAGCACGATTGCTGTCGCCATCACCGGTCTCCTCTCAGATCCCTCCGGACTTGTCAGATCGAGGTGGGTTTCGCCCATTCGCCCACGGGCCCACGCAATTCGGACAATCGGCGATCGCCGCCCGCCTCGGCGAGCAGGGCCGAACCCGCGGGCCGCAGGTCGATGTCGGCGCCTTGGCTGATGGGCCATCGCAGGAATCGGCAGATGAACGACCGCGAGAAATGCCCATGCGACACGACCACCACATCGCTTGCACCGAGCTGACTTTCGACGCGATCGACGGCGGCGTCGACTCGTCTGGTCATGTCCGCGACCGATTCGCCACCGGGTGCGCCGTGGGTCCAGATCGCCCACGTCGGATCGTGATCCGCCTGGATCTGCACCCGGGTCAATCCCTCGTAGTCGCCGTAATCCCACTCCGCGAACAATTCGTTGGTCTCATCGACGGTGAGGCCGGCGAGTTCGGCGGTCCGCTGGGCGCGGCGTCGGGGAGAGGCGAACACGAACGGCTGGTGCAGACCGATGCGCTCGGTGATGCCCTTCAGTGCAGCGGCATCCTGCTCGCCTTTTGCGGTCAGGTCGATGTCGGTGCGACCGGTGTGCTGATCGGACAGCGACCATTCGGTCTGTCCATGGCGGATGAGCAGGACACGGCGGCGGGTGCGATCGGTGGACACGCGACTCAGCGTAGTCGTCACCTGCCGGTGCCCGACGTCATCGACAAGAGCCGCAGGAGATTTCTTTTTCGGCGAGTTGTCGAGGTGCGCGTTCCATTTCGTCATAGGGGTGATCGCGCCGCTCGGATGCGATCATGGATCCGGCGAACGGCGTCGGATCGCACCCGATGAGAGGAATCGACATGCAGTATCTTCTGGCGATCACCACCGACGAGAGCGTTCCGCGACCCGCACCCGGCGAGCCCGGATTCGACGAGATGCGGCAGGCGTTCGCGAGCTACGGGAGGGCGCTGGCCGCAGCCGGGGTGCTGTGCGACGGGGGAAGTCTGCAGCCCAGCGCGTCGGCGACGACGCTGCGTCTGACCCTGGGGGACAAGCCCACGGTGACCGACGGTCCGTACACCGAGTCCAAGGAACAACTCGCCGGGTACTACCGGATCGAGGTCGACGACCTCGACGCGGCGCTGGAATGGGCCGGCAGGATTCCGGTCCCGTTCGGCGTCGTCGAGATCCGCCCGATCCTGCTGGTCCCGGGCCCCGACGGAACCTCCGCCCCGGTCGGCGACGCGGCTACGACGGCATAGCCGCTGTCGTGACCGACGATCCGGTCGGGGTCGCGGTGACCCGCGTGGCGCGTGAGGAGAGCGGGCGCCTGCTCGCTCTCCTCGCCGCCCGGTACGACGACGTCGACCTCGCCGACGACTGCGTCCAGGAGGCGTTGCTCAAGGCGATCGGGGCGTGGCGCCGCACCGGAATCCCCGACAACCCGACCGCATGGATCCACACCGTGGCCCGCAACGCGATGGTCGACGCGCTGCGCAGGCGCGCCGCCGATCGGCGACGGCTGGCGTCGGCGGCGCGAGATCTCGTGGCCGCGGATGAGATCGGCCCCTCGAGCCCGGAGCCGATCGTCGACGAGAGCGCCGTTCCCGACGAGCGGCTTCGCCTCATGTTCCTGTGTTGCCATCCCGCACTGGACCTCTCGGCGCAGACGGCGTTGACGCTTCGGCTGGTCGGTGGATTGACCACGGCCGAGATCGCCGCAGCCTTCGGTGTCACCGAAGCGACTCTGGCGCAACGTATCGTGCGGGCCAAACGCAAGATCCGCCAGGCCCGCATACCGCTGCGGGTACCCACCGATCTCGACGATCGGGTCGCCGCGCTCCTCGGGGTTCTCTATCTGATCTTCAACGAGGGCTATCTCGCCTCTGCGGTCGACGCCCCGGTATTGGTCCGCGTCGACCTCGCCGCGGAGGCGATACGGCTGACCGAGACGTTGGCGATGCTGCTGCCCGACAACGGAGAAGTCGCCGGGCTGCTCGCACTCGAGTTGTTCCAGCATTCCAGGGCGGCAGCACGCACCGACGACGGCGGTGGTCTCGTCACTCTGGATTGCCAGGACCGGACCCGTTGGGACACCGGGATGATCGGTCGGGCGCAACACCATCTCCGGGAGGCGGTGGCGCGCCCGGGTGTTGGACCCTACCGCTTGCAGGCGCTGATCGCCGGCATCCATGCACGAGCCGCCGGCAGCGCCGACACCGACTGGGGTGTCATCGTCGAGATCTACCGGATACTCGAACGGTTGACCCCCGGCCGGTTCGTCGCGTTGAACAGTGCGATCGCTCTCGCGATGCACGAGGGACCGGAGGCCGGACTGGCCGCCCTCGATCGTATCGACGGGCTCGACACCCACCATCTGTGGCATGCGGCCCGCGCCGAACAGTACGACAAGCTCGATCGGCGAGAGGAGTCCGTCGAATCCTTCTCTCGAGCACTGGAATTCGTACGCAACCCGGCAGAGCGACGGCACCTGGAGCGGCGACTGGAGCAGGTGCGGGGGATCGAGTGGTGATCAACCGCGTAGTGCGAGGGCGAATCGTTCGATCATCCAGTCGATCTCGTCGTGGGTGATCACCAGCGGCGGCGCAAACCGGATCGTCGAGGAGTGGGTGTCCTTGGCGAGCACACCCCACTGCGCGAGCCGTAGACAGATCTCCTTGCCGGTTCCGAGCTGCGGGTCGATGTCGAGGCCTGCCCACAAACCCTTGCCGCGCACGGCGAGGACGCCGCGGCCCACGAATTCGCGCAGCCGTGTGTGCAGGTGCTCACCGAGGTCCGCGGCGCGCGCCTGCCAGGTCCCGTCGGCGAGCATGCGCACCACGGTGTGACCGACCGCTGCCGCCAACGGGTTTCCGCCGAAGGTCGACCCGTGCTCACCGGGATGCAGGACCCCGAGCACGTCGGTGTCGGCGACGACCGCCGAGACCGGGAGCACCCCGCCACCGAGCGCTTTGCCCAGGGTGTAGACGTCGGGGACGACGTCCCAGTGTTGACATGCGAAGGTCTTCCCGGTGCGGCCGAGCCCGGATTGGATCTCGTCGGCGATCATCAGGACGTCGCGATCGGTGCACAGCCGGCGCACGGCGGGCAGGTAGTCGTCGGGCGGCACGATGATGCCGGCCTCGCCCTGGATCGGTTCGACGAGCACGGCGACGGTGTGGTCGGTGATCGCCGCGGCCATCGCGTCCGCATCGCCGAACGGGACCCGCACGAAACCCGGTGTGTACGGACCGAATCCGTCGCGTGCGGAGTCGTCGTCGCTGAAGCTGATGATGCTGATGGTTCGTCCGTGGAAGTTGCCGCCGGCGACGATGATCTCGGCGGTACCCGCAGGAATCCCCTTGACGTCGTAGCCCCACTTGCGGGCCACCTTCAGTGCGGACTCGACCGCCTCGGCACCGGTGTTCATCGGCAGCACGAGGTCCTTCTCGCACAGGGCCGCCAGTGCTGCGCAGAACGGTTCGAGTCGATCGGACCCGAAGGCGCGGCTGGTCAGGGTCAGACGATGGAGTTGTTCGGTTGCCGCCGCGACGATCTCGGGATTGCGGTGGCCGAAGTTCACTGCCGAGTAAGCGCCGAGACAGTCGAGATACCGGTGCCCGTCGACGTCGGTGATCCACGCGCCCTCTGCGGTGGCCGCGACCACCGGCAGCGGTGAATAGTTGTGGGCCACATGAGGTTCGGGCGCCAATTCGAGGTGGCGGGGAATCCCGATGGTGTTCGGTCCGGTCATGGGTGCCTCCGATGCTGACTGCCCGGCGTCGGCGGTCGGGCGCAATTCCAGTGTGCAACATTTGATGCCGCCGCCACCCTTGAGGAGTTCGGACAGATCGAGGGTGATCGGTTCGAATCCGGCGCGACGGATCTGCGACTCCAGATGTGGTGCGGCGTCGGTCATCACGACATGACGGCCGTCGGAGACCAGGTTCAGTCCGAGGACTTCGGCGTCGGCATCGGTGGCGATGATGGCATCGGGATGGAGTTCGGCGAGCAAGCGGCGAGAGGCCGCCGAGAAGGCCGGCGGGTAATAGGCGATGGTGTGCTCGTCGAGTACGCCCAGGGCGGTGTCGAGGTGGTAGAAGCGAGGGTCGACGAGGTCGAGGGTGATCACCGGCAGACCGGTCAGTGCGGCGACCTCGGCATGGGTGTCGGGGTGGGTGCGGAAGCCGGTGCCGGCGAGGATGCGGTCGCCGACGACGAGGAAGTCGCCCTCGCCCTCCTGCACCCCGGTGGTCTGGTGGACCTGACGGATTCCCGCGGTGCGGAACCACTGTGCGTAATGCCCGGCCTCGGCCGCCCGTTCGGGGAAGGTGAAGCGGGGCGCGATCGCTGTGCCGTCGACGACCAGGCCGCCGTTGGCGGCATAGACCATGTCCGGCAGACCCGGCTGCGCATCGACCGTGTGGACGGTGTGGCCGAGGGTTTCGTAGGTGCGGCGCAGGCATTCCCATTGCGCCATCGCGCGGTCGGAATCGACACCGACCGACGGATTCATCCATGGATTGATCGCATAGGTGACGGTGAAATGCGTCGGCGGGGTCATCGCATAGGAGCGTGTGCGCGCCACCCTCGCCGGGAATCCGGTGGTGGCTGGGCGCACAGAGATATTGGGGGTCGTCAGCGTCATAAATCGAGCGTATGCTCGCGCATCGTTGCAATCAATCGACGAAAATTGCGCACGTGATGAAGATGTCGTGCGTCAATGGCGAGATAGGGGCGATACGTTGCGTGGGATCGACGAACTGGACGAGAAGGTGTTGGCGTGTCTCACCCGGGACGCGCGCGCGACCTATGCGCAGATCGGTGACGAGGTCGGGCTCTCGGCACCGGCGGTCAAGCGGCGAGTCGACCGCCTCGTCGAGGACGGCGTGATCAAGGGATTCACCACGGTGGTCGACCCGGCAGCGATGCAGTGGACCACCGAGGCCTATGTGCAGATCTTCTGCCGCGGCAACATCTCGCCGGAGATCCTCAAGGAGTCGTGGGAACCCATTCAGGAGGTCGTCAGTGCGGCCACCATCACCGGGCAGGCCGACGCGATCCTGCGGATCATGGCCCGCGACGTGCATCACCTCGAGCAGGCGCTCGAACGAATCCGGCAGGCCGGTGGCGTCGATCGCACCGAATCGATCATCGTGCTCAGTCATCTCATCGATCGCGGCCATCCCTGACCGAGGTGTCCGGAATCAACCGATGGTCACATTTGGGGTGTACCCATCGTGCCCGACCGGCGGTGTAGGTTGATTCCGGCGGTGACAAATGTTGTGCCACTGGGAAGTTCGTCCGATTTGTCGCGGAGGTCGGTGCGCGGAATCGGTAACGGGGGCGGCGTATTCGCCGATAGTCGTCATGAGTTGTGGCAGAGACGAAGTGCTGTCGACGGGAGCGGGTAGATGGTGAGAGGTGTTCGGGCGGGCGCGAAGTGGCGTCGCCGATCGGGTCGGTCGGTGGGCGCCAGGGCGCTCACCCTGGTGCTGGCCGCGGTGAGTGTCGGGGTGTTGTCGGTCATCGGCCAGGGCGTCGCGCAGGCGGCACCCCCGGCGCAGACCTGGTGGATCAATTCGTGCGGCATGCCGACGCAAAGCCCTGGCGGACCGCCCAATTCGGTCAAAGTGCGCGCCTGGACGCGACCACAGAACACCAAGACCGTCGTCCTGCTCGACGGTCTTCGGGCCACCAACGATCTCAGCGGGTGGGAACACAACACGCACATCCAGGATCTCGCCGACCGCGGCGTCAATGTCGTTGAGCCGGTTGGGGGTTACGAGAGCTTCTACACGAACTGGGATACACCGGACAATTTCAGCCGGCAGAGCTACACCTACGAGTGGGGATGTGTGATCAGTCGGAGTCTGGTCGCCGCGATGGACGCGCACGGGTTGCGCGGGCCGTCGGGCCACTACGCGATCATGGGGATCTCGATGAGCGGTAGCTCGGCGTTGATCACCGCCGCCGACGATCACCGCGACTTCGACGCGGCCGGGTCGCTGTCGGGTCTGCTCAACACCACCGCCCCCGGCGTGCGTGAAGCGATTCGGGTCGCGATGATCTTTCCCGCGATCGACGGGGGCACCCCGGCGATGAACGTCGACGCCATGTGGGGCCCGCCGTGGTCGACTCGCTGGCTCGACAACGATCCGCTGGTGCAGATCGGCAAGATGCGTGGACTGCGACTGTTCCTCTACACCGGCAGCGGTATCCCGGGCTACACCGCGACCGCAGGCGCTGTCCTGACCGATCCGGCGCTGATCATCGAAGGAGTGCCGCTGGAGGTGCTCTCCTCGGCGCTGACGCACACCTTCGACGTGCAGGCGATGATCAACGGGGTGCCCGTCATGACCGACTTCCCGGTCTCGGGGATGCACGACTGGCCCTACTGGCAGGACGCGGTCAACAACGCCTTCGCGAGAGGGTTCTTCCATGCGTGACCCCGACGGTACGGATCGTCGATACCGGTCGACGCCGTGGACCGTGGTCGGGGTGGGGTGTTTCGGACTGGTGTTGTTCGTCGCCGGCTGCGCCCAGTCCGACAACGGCACCACCGCAAACGCATCGAGGACGTCGGCGTCGGTGAGTTCGGTGACGGCGACCAGCCCGGTGTCGGCCGCCGCCGGGTCGGCGTCGACCGCCGCATCGACCCAGGCGCCGCCACCGACACCGGTGACCCTGCCCAGCGCGGGCACCGCTGAGACGGTGGCGCCGCCGCCGACATCCGCGCGCACCGCCTTCCTGAACTCGCTGCGCGCGAAGGGGATCGACATGGACGCCGACACCGCGGTGTCGCTCGGGTCGTCGGTCTGCCGGGTTCGCAAGACCGGCGGCGAGGACGCGGCGCGCACGTTCGCGGCGCCGGTGATGAAGCAGGCCATGGGCGCCGAGCCCTCCGACGCACAGGTCGCGGCGTTGGTCGACTCCGCGGGCGGGCTCTGCTGAGCGGGTGGGCTCTGCCGAGCGGCGGCCCGGGTATCCGATCGGGTGCCTCGCAGGCGGTCGTTGGGTCCGGACCGCGGCCCGTGGTAGCCTCGCTGTCGTGATCAGCACCGTGCGCGCCTATTGGCGTTTCTTTATCGAGGCTCCGGGTGAGCCTGCGATGAAGCGCTGATCGCGCCGCACGCCACATCCCGGAGCCCCGAGCAGTGACCACCAGGTCACTGCTCTTGTCATGTCAGGGGCTTTCCGGCGACCACGATGCGGGCGGGCCCAGCGGACAACCAGGGCCCACAACCCGCGAAAGGCATACCAGTGACCACCCTCGGAGATCTCTCCCGAACTCCCGCCGACCGCTCTCTTTCGGCTGAATCGACCTCGGACCGCCGGATCCGCTCGTTCCGGTCGATCCCGTCGCCGGACACCATTCGCACCGAATTGCCACTGACCGCGCGGCGGGCCCTTGCGGTGCAACGCGACCGCGACGAGATCGCGGCCATCCTCGCCGGCGCCGACGATCGGCTGCTCGTCGTCGTCGGCCCGTGCTCGGTGCACGACCCGATCGCCGCACTCGACTACGCGCGCCGGTTGGCGCCGCTGGCCCAGCAGTACTCCGAGCGGCTCAAGATCGTGATGCGGGTGTACTTCGAGAAGCCCCGCACCACCGTCGGATGGAAGGGCCTGATCAACGACCCCGGCATGGACGAGACCTTCGATGTCGAGCGCGGTCTGCGGACGGCGCGGTCGTTGCTGCTCGACATCATCGACCTCGGGCTGCCGGTGGGATGTGAGTTCCTCGAACCGACCAGCCCGCAGTACATCGCCGACGCGGTCGCCTGGGGGGCGATCGGAGCCCGCACCACCGAATCCCAGGTGCACCGCCAACTCGCCTCGGGACTGTCGATGCCGATCGGCTTCAAGAACGGCACCGACGGCAACGTGCAGGTGGCGATCGACGGCGTGAAAGCCGCTGCGGCATCGCATGTCTTCTTCGGCGTCGACGACTTCGGGCACGGCGCGTTGGTGGAGTCGGCGGGCAACTCCGACTGTCACATCATCCTGCGCGGTGGCACCGCCGGACCCAACTACGACGACGACTCCGTCGCCGATGCTGTTGCGGCATTAGAGCGCTCGGGTCTGACGCCGCGGGTGATGATCGACGCCAGCCATGCCAACTCCGGCAAGGACCACCTCCGCCAGGCCGAGGTCGCCACACAGATCGCGGCATCGATCCGCGCGCGCCGGGAAACCGGCGACCCGGTGCAGGTGAGCGGCGTCATGCTGGAGAGCTTCCTCGAGGCCGGAGCCCAGTCTCCCGATGCCGATCCGCTCGTCTACGGCAAGTCGGTGACCGACAAATGCATGGACTGGGCGGTCAGCGCCGCGGTGCTCGCCGAATTGGCGCGTGGCTGAACCATTTCGGCGTGGCACCGTCGATCTGCCGCGACAGTTCTGCTCACAGCAGAAGGTGGCGGGTACCGCTCGGGTGCCGTCGTAGGATCGACCCCATGATCGAGCAGACGTCCAAGGCCGAGACCGCCGGAGCCCGGTCGTCGGCACCGGTGGAACCGCTGTTGCGCGAGGTGACCGGCAAGGTTCTGCGACGCCATCGCCACGATCGGGCCGAACGTCTCGTCGAGACCGCTGGTCGGGCCGGTGTCTCGAGCCAGTATCTTTCCGAACTCGAGCGCGGCCGCAAGGACGCGTCGAGCGAACTGCTCGGTGCCGTCGCCGGGGCTCTCGGCCTGTCACTGCTCGACCTCACCCGCGAGGTTGCGGCGGAGTTGGCCCGGTCGATGAGCGTTCCGGTGCTCGGTTCGGTGCCGGCGCGGGGCGGGGATCGGGTGACCACTCGGTGGCGCAACGCCTCCCGGGCGCCACTCGCGCTGGCCGCGTGAGTACTGCGGGCCGTCACCGGCGGGCCGTCACCGGCGGGCGAGCACGGCGCGCTCGTCGATGACGTGGTCGGCGATTCCGTAGTCGACGATCTCAGACGCTCGCAGGACCCGATCCCGGTCGGTGTCGTGGCGCAACGTCTCGACGTCGTTGCCGGTGTGGCGGCTCAATGCACGTTCGATCTCCTCGCGGGTCCGCAGGATCTCCTCCGCGGCGAGGATCAGATCGGGAATGGTGCCGCGGCCCTGCCCCGACGGCTGGTGCAGTAACACCCGCGCATGCGGCAGCACCGCACGCCGGCCTGGTCGGCCCGCCGCCAGCAGCAGGGCGGTCGACGAGAGTGCCTGTCCCACACAGGTGGTCGCGATGGGCGCGTGACAGTACTGCATGGTGTCGTAGAGCGCGAAGGTGGCCATCACCGATCCCCCGGGAGAGTTGATGTAGAGGTCGATCGGCGCCTCCGGGTTGTCGGAATCGAGGTGGAGCAATTGTGCGATGAGTGCGTTGGCGACGCCGTCGTCGAGTTCGGTTCCCAGATAGAGGATTCGGTCGTCGAGCAATCGGCTGTAGATGTCCATGACGCGCTCGCCCTGCGGCGTTCGGCTGATGACGTTGGGAATCGTGTAAGTGCTCATCGGATCACCCCGAATCCGGCCGGTGCGGTCGCGGCCGGACGCAACTGTGCCACCGAGTCGACGACGTGATCGACGAAGCCGTACGCAAGCGCCTCCTCCGCGGTGAACACGTGATCGCGCAGCGAGTCGGCGAACACCCGATCACGGGTCTGGCCCGTGCGCTCGGCGATGACCCCGAGAACGGTGTCCCGAACATGGCGCAGGTCGTCGGCCTGCAACTCGATATCGGGGGCGTAACCGCCGATCCCCGCAGATCCCTGGTGCAGCAACACCTTTGCGTGCGGCAAGATGAATCTTTTTCCGCGGGTGCCGCAGCAGAGCAAGAATTGTCCTGCGCTGTAGGCCATTCCGAGGTTGACCGTCACCACGTCGTTCGGGACGATACGCATCGTGTCCATGATGGCGAGCATCGCGGGCACCGAGCCGCCCGGAGAGTTGATCCACAGGCCGATGTCGGCGACCGGATCGTGTGCCGACAGCATCACCAACTGTGCGCACAGCGCACTGCCGATCTCGTCGTCGAGTGCCGAATCGAGCATCAGGATGCGTTGGTTCAGCAGGCTCTCGGCGGTGCGTTTACGGAGGGGTGGGGAGGTCTTCTGTTCGCTCATGTGTCCAGGTTGTCGAACGCTTCGCCAGTGGTGCCATCCGATGCTGCTGTGCGCGGAACCGCGCGGCGCACAGCAGATGTGGTGTGGGCACAGCAGATCTGATGGTCTCCTCAGAGCACCTCGACCTCGGGGCGTCCGGCCGGAATGGTCACGACTGCGCGTGTGTGGAGCCGGGCGTCGGCGGTGCTGACGGTCGGGCAGACCCGGAACCGCGCCTCCCACCGGTCGTGGGTGATCGTATTCAGGACGTATCCGCGTTGGGCGTTGCCGAATTGTACATGGGGTGAGGCGGCCTTGAGTTGTCGATCGGACTCGTCACTGTCGGGTCCGTCGCCGCCGGAGCTGATGGATGTGCCCGCCAACTCGACACCGACCGTGGGCGCAGGTCGGGTGTAGGTGGATCGCAACTCCGACACCACATTCCGGTGGATGTCGCCGACGATCGACACGAGGTTGGGGGTTCGGCGTTCGCGGGCGCCGTCGAGGACACGCGCCCGCGACGCCTCGTACCCGCTCCATCCGTCCATGCTCACCGCGCGGACCCCGTCACGCTCTCGCGCGAGGTCGGCGATCGTCGTCTGGTGGGCCAGGACGTTCCATCGGCAACCGGAGGCCGCGAGACCGTCGAGTATCCACCGCTCCTGGGCTGCGCCGGTGATGGTGCGGCGTGGGTCCGCGGTGGCCGCGTTCTGCCCGGTGTCGTTGTCGCCGTTCACCTGATCGCTGCGGTGGGTACGCGTGTCGAGGACGCTGAACCGAGCGAGATCGCCGAACGTGAAGCGACGATAGGCACGAAATCCGCGCCCGGGCGGGGCGAGCCGAACGGCGGTGTTCTCCCACCAGGCGCGCATGCCCGCAGCCCGCCGGAGCAGGAACTGCGGAATGGGTTGGTCGTCCTCGGGAGTGTCGGCGGCCCAGTTGTTGTCGACCTCGTGGTCATCGAAGATCGTGATGAACGGGCTCATCCGATGCGCCGCTTGCAGGTTCGGGTCGAGTTTGTACAGGGCGTAGCGCTCGCGGTAGTCGTCGAGGTCACGGCATTCGCGATACGCCGACGCCGGTACCACCGCGGTATCGCGTGCACCGCCGCCCATCGGGATCGGCTTCTCGTAGATGTAGTCGCCCAGATGAAACACCACGTCGGGGGCCTCGCGGGCCATTTCGCCGAACGCCGGGTAGTGGCCGTCGGCCCAGGCCTGGCAGGAGGCGAAGGCCAACGACAGTGCGCCGGTGGGTGTTCCGACGCGCTGTGCGGTCCGGGTTCGGCCGACCTCGGAGATCTCGCCGAGCGCGCGAAATCGGTAGAAGTAGTCGGTCCCGGGCGTCAGGCCGCGGACGTCGACGTGCACGCAGTGCCCGGTGTCCGGGCCGGCACCGGTCACACCACGCGCCACGACGCTCCGCATCCGCTCGTCGCGGGCCACTTCCCAGCCGACATCGTGGGATTCTCGGCCCATGCCCCCGCCGGGTGCGAGTGGGTCGGTCGCCAGCCTCGTCCACAGGATGACGGCGTCGGCGAGCGGGTCGCCGGAGGCGATTCCCAGGGCGAACGGGTGGCCGGCACCTCGGACCCGTCGAGCGGAGGCGGCGTCGGTGGCGAACAGGGTGGGGGCGGTGGCCAGCCCGGCGGCCAGCGCGGTCCAGGTGAGGAATCGACGGCGCGTCGTCCCGGCGCGCAGCACCTTGTCCGGGGTGACGCGTAGCGGAATATGGCTGGGGGAGGACATGCCTCGAGGCGATCACCGCACGGTGTCGTCGGGGATGACGACCGGCCACGACTCGGTGATGCGGTGGTGAAGACCTGGGCAACGCCTCGGCGAGATGCCTGCTACGCTCAGCGCGCGTCGGTTCCGACCGGGTCACACGGTCCGGTCGGTGAAAAGGGAATCTGGTGAGAATCCAGAGCTGCCCCGCAGCGGTGACGGAAACGACAGCGGCTCCTCGCACTGGACTTCACGGTCCGGGAAGCGGCCGCGGGTAGGTGGCATCTCGGTGCCGCGTCCGAAGTCCGAAGACCTGCCGCCGTGGCCATGGGGGACCGTGGTCGACACTTGCCTCGCGGGATATGGCCGGTGCGCCGATCTGTCGTGCGCGGCTGTCTTCCGCCCGACGAGAGACCGTGCCACAGTGGACGATCACACCTCACCGCAGGCCGCGCCACCCGCGCCGACCTGGGCGCGTGTCGGCGTGTTCGCGGTGCTCGGTGTGCTCGCGCTGTTCGTGGTCGCATGGGCGGGTGTGGCGTTCGGTACCGCCGACGTCGGTGGAACCGATGTGCCGCGCTTCGTGTGGGCCGCACTGACCGGCGGCTCGATCTCCGCCGACGACGCCGCCGCGTACTGGATCGTCATCGATTCGCGGGTACCACGGGTGATCACCGGAGCGGTGGTGGGCGCCGGGTTGTCGGTGGTGGGAGTGGTCGTGCAGGCGATGGTGCGCAACCCGCTCGCCGACCCGTACGTGCTCGGTATCTCCTCCGGCGCATCGGTGGGGGCCACGAGCGTGGTGCTCTTCGGCGTCCTGTCGGGCATCGGGCTCTATGCGATGCCGGTCGCGGCCTTCGCCGGAGCGCTGCTCGCGACCCTCATCGTGTTCGGGATGGCCTCCGGGGCAGGCGGATTGACACCGTTGCGACTCGTGTTGACCGGCACCGCGGTGGGCTACGGCTTCTCGGCGCTGACCACGGTGTTGGTGTTCCTCGCACCCACCGGCGACGCCGCGCGCAGCGTGATGTTCTGGCTCCTGGGCAGTCTGGCCGCGGCCAGCTGGTATTCGGCGGTCCTCGTGGGCGTCGTGACCGTCGGCGGGGTGATCGCGGTGGCAGGCTTGGCGCGCTCGCTCAATGCCCTCGCCATGGGCGACGAGGTCGCCGCGTCCCTCGGGTTGTCGGCGTCGCGGTTCCGCGTCATGGCATTTGCGTTGTCGGCGTTGATGACCGGTGTGATGGTGTCGGTGTGCGGGGCGATCGGCTTCGTCGGGCTCGTCGTTCCCCACGTCGCGCGGCTACTCGTCGGCGCCGACCATCGTCGCCTCGTGGTGATCGCTCCGCTGATCGGCGCGGTGTTCCTCGTCGCCGCCGATCTCGTCGCCAGAACCGCCGTGCCGCCACAGGAATTGCCGCTGGGCGCGATCACCGCCGCCGTCGGGGTGCCGATGTTCCTGATCCTCATGCACCGCCGACGCAGCGTGGTCGATCGATGAAACGGGTTGACGACCACCGGGGGTGGGGAAGATGACGACAGCGGGCTATCACGGGGTCGGCGTCGACATCGGTTCGGCAACGTTGCTGCGCGAGGTGACCTTCACCGCTGCGCCGGGGAGTTTTCTCGGCGTGATCGGACCCAACGGCAGCGGGAAATCGACACTGCTGCGCTGTCTGTATCGTGCGCAGCGGCCCACGACCGGCCACGTTGAGGTCGACGGCGTCGACGTGGCCGCGATCTCGATGCGCGACAACGCCCGTCAGGTCGCCGCGCTCACCCAGAGTTCCACGCTGGACTTCGATTTCACCGCTGCCGAGGTGATCGCCAGCGGTCGGTTCCCGCATCGGTCGATCGCGCGGACGTCCCGGGCGACCGACGGGGCGGCGGTCGAGGAGGCCATGGGTGTCGCCGGGGTCGGCCATCTCGCCGACCGGATCTTCACCTCGCTGTCCGGGGGTGAGGCGCAGCGGGTGCTGATCGCGCGGGTACTCGCCCAGCAGCCACGGGTCATGGTGCTCGACGAACCGACCAACCATCTCGATGTGCGACACCAGTTCTCGGTGCTGGCCGCAGCCCGGGACTCCGGTGTCACCGTGGTGGCCGCCCTGCATGATCTGAACATCGCCGCCCAGTTCTGTGACATGTTGCTCGTCCTCGTCGGCGGTCGGGTCGTCGGGAGCGGCACTCCCGAGCAGGTGCTCGTACCTGCGAATCTGCGCGCCTGGTTCGACATCGACGCCCACATCGTCCGACATCCTCGCCTCGACGTCCCCCAGATCCTCTTCGATGAAAGGCAATCATGAGAAGACTCCCGCTGCTCGCGCTGGCGTGCGCGGCACTGTTGACACTCGCCGGATGCGGCGCCGACGTGGCGTCGCCGTCGCAGAGGTCCGCCGGGGCCTCGGTGACCGTCACCAACTGTGGTGCGCCCCTGACGGTTCCCGGCGTGCCGGACCGCGTACTCACCAACGACACCGGTATCACCGAGTTCATGTTCGCCCTCGGGCTCGCCGATCGGATGGTCGGCTACACGACCTACGCGGGCAAGGAACGTGACATCGCCTCCTCGCCGTGGAAGTCGGATTTCGCATCGACCAAGAACCTCGGTGACGCCTTTACCCGAGAGGTCATCGCGGCCGCCGAACCCGACTTCGTGTTCGCCGGATGGAACTACGGGTTCAAGGAGTCCACGGGAGTCACCCCGGACTGGATACGCACCATCGGCGCGGTCCCGTATCAGTTGACCGAGGCGTGCCGGCAGGCCGGCAGCACCGCGCGCGGCATCATGCGGCCCTTCGATGCGCTCTACGCCGACATGAGCAATCTCGGTGAGATCTTCGGCGTGCAGCGCCGCGCCGGTGACCTTGTGTCGCAGTACAAGTCACAGGTCGCCGAGGCCGGGCGCGGAGCCCCGCAGGCCGGTTCACGGGCCAAGGTGTTCCTCTTCGACAGCGCCGACCCGAGCCCGTTCACCTCCGGGCGCAACGCGGCGCCGGATCAGATCATCGACGAGGCCGGCGGCACCAACGTGTTCGGCGATCTCAACGACTCCTGGACCACCACGTCGTGGGAGGCCGCGGCGCAGCGCAACCCCGACGTCATCGTCATCGTCGATTACGGTGCCGGCGAGCAGAACACGGTGGACGCCAAGATCCGCCAGCTCGAGTCACAGCCGCTGATGGCCAACACCACCGCCGTACGGGAGCGGCACTTCATCTCGTTCCCGTACGCCGCACTCGTCGAGGGCCCGCGGAATCCGGCGACCACGGTGGCGCTGGCGAAATACCTACGGTCGATCGGTCGGTGACGGCTCGGGGATGACGAACTCGGGGATGTTGTTGGTGGGGGCCCGGCACGGTGGGGCGTGTCAGGCCAGCACCAACCACACCGCGATGTAGTGCAGCAGCGCCGCGATCGCGGTGCACACGTGGAAGACCTCGTGGTGACCGAAGGTCGCCGGCCACGGGTTGGGACGTCGTAGCGCATAGAGGATGCCGCCGACGGTGTAGAAGATCCCACCGAGGGCGAGTAACACCATGACGGTGACCCCCGCGTGGGTCACCAGGCTCGGGGCGACGGCGACGATGACCCAACCGAGCAGAACGTAGAGCGCCACGCCGAGCCAGCGTGGTGCCGCGGGCCAGACGATCTTCAGCACCACCCCGGCGACGGCACCGATCCACACGATCCCGAGCACCCACAATCGCAGCGGGGACGGCAGGGCGACCACACAGAACGGTGTGTAGGTGCCGGCGATGAACAGGAAGATCATCGAATGGTCGGCGCGCTTCATGCGGATCTGGGCGCGGACGGTCTTCCAGTGCACGCGGTGATAGGTCGCCGACACGCCGAAGAGACCGACGATGGTGATCGCATAGATCGCACACGCCGTCGATGCGGCGGCGCCGCGCAGGAGTGCAGCGCCGATCACCACGGCGATACCGCAGGCCGCGGCCACGAAGGCCGCGTACTGATGGATCACGCCCCGCAACCTCGGCCGATCGGCCACTGGGGTGGTCAGTACGGTCATCACAGGAACCTACGGTACCGTAACTTATGCGGTCTGCATGACGATGTGGCGATCGCCTCCCGGGCGTCCCGACGCCGACGACCGCACACGCCCGCGACCGGGCGCGGCTAATCTGGGTCGCGATGAAACTGCTTCCCGATCGCCTGCGCGGCCCGATGCTCACCGTGTACGAGCGACGTCTGGTCCAGCTGATGGACACCACCCGCCTGCCGCGCCACGTCGCGATCATCTGCGATGGAAACCGGCGGTGGGCCCGAGAAGCCGGTTTCGAGGACGTCAGCCACGGCCACCGGGTCGGGGCGCGCCGGATAGCCGACATGCTCGGATGGTGTGCCGAGCTGGGAATCGAGACGGTCACCATCTACCTGCTGTCGACGGAGAACCTGCAGCGTGAATCCGAGGAACTCGACGCGCTGATGGAGATCGTGCCCGACATCGTCGACGAGATCTCGCGGCCGGCCGACGACGCCGACCCCGAGGCGCCGGCCGGCGACTGGCAGGTGCGCATCGTCGGCACGCTCGATCAGTTGCCGGAGGCGGTCGCGCAACGGCTGCGCAGTGCCTCCGAACGCACCCGGGGCCGCGACGGCATGAACGTCAACGTCGCTGTCGGCTACGGCGGCCGCCAGGAGATCGTCGACGCCGTGCGGGCGCTGCTCGCCGAGTGCAAAGCCGACGGCGGGACGCCCGAGCAGATGATCGACGCGGTCACCGTGGAGGCCATCGACCGCAACCTCTACACCAAGGGTCAGCCCGATCCGGATCTGGTCATCCGCACCTCCGGAGAGCAGCGACTCTCCGGATTCCTGCTGTGGCAGAGCGCGTACTCCGAAATCTGGTTCACCGACGCGTACTGGCCGGAGTTCCGGCGGGTGGACTTCCTGCGCGCGCTACGCGACTACGCGGCCCGGAATCGACGATTCGGTAAGTAACTCCGGGCCCTTCGTCGGTCAGCGGTACTCGGTGATCAGCGTGGCGAGGGCGTCGACGTCGCGGACGAAGGTCGAGTTGGCCGGACTCGCGAACCCGACGACCAGCCCGCCCTGAGCGACGCCGTTCTCGTCGACGGGCGGATCGGCGTCGGGGTGGCGCATGGCGTCGAGGCCGCCGAAGGCGAAACCTCGTGCATGACAGTCCCGCAGGAGTCGGTGCTCGACGTCGACCGGCAGCGGGATCACCGCGTGCAGACCGGCCGCGATCCCGGACACCTCGATCCCATCGGCGGCGAGCCGGGCGATGAGGTGATCGCGTCGGGCGCGATAGAACTGACGGCTGCGCCGGATGTGGGTGTCGTAGGTGCCGGCCGCGATCATGTCGGCGAGGACGAGCTGATCGACGATCGAGGCGTCCGGCTCGCGAACCCCCTTGGCCCACATGACCGCCGACACCAGCCGCGGCGGCAGGACGAGCCAGCCGATGCGTACCGCGGGCGAGAGGCTCTTGCTCACCGATCCGGTCTGGATCACCGAGTCGGGCGCGAGACCCTGCAGCGCTCCCACCGGGTCACGGTCGTAACGCAACTCGCCGTCGTAGTCGTCTTCGACGATCACCGCGTCGGTACGCGCGGCCCACTCGACGACCTCCGCGCGCCGATCCGGTGCCAGTGCCACGCCGAACGGATACTGATGACTCGGCGTCAGCACGACGGCGTCGACGCCGGAGTCGGCCAGACGCGACACGTCGGCACCCCGGGCATCGACGGGTAGCGGCGAGGTGGCGACACCGCGCCGGGCGATGACCTCCCGATGGAACGGCAGGCCGTGGCTTTCGACAGCCACTTTCCTCTCGAACACGGTGCGCGACAACAGATCCAGCGACCCACTGACCGAGGTGGTCAACACGATGCAGTCCGGGCTGGTCCGGACGCCGCGGGCACGGGCGAGGTAGGCGGCCAGTTCGGTGCGCAGTGTCTCGCTGCCGTTGGGTGCCGACGGCGCGAAGACGGAATCGGAGGCGCCGTTCAGTGCACGTCGTGTCGAGGCAGCCCACGCCGACCGCGGAAACAGCGACGGATTCGGTTGCCCGAGAGCGAAATCGTGGTCTGCAGTGGGCAGGGTGACCGTTGGTGGCGCCAGACTGGCCGGCTGTGGATGTATCCCGCCGGCCACTCGTGTGCCCGAGCCCTGACGCGCGGTGAGGCGGCCCTCGGCAACGAGTTCGGCGTACACGGCGGCCACCGTGCCGCGGGCGAGTCCGAGATCGGCGGCCAGCGACCGGTACGGCGGCACCATGGTTCCCGGGGGTAGCCGGCCATCGGAGATGGCGTCGCGCAGGCCGTCGGCGAGAGCGCGGCGTCGCATGGCTCCGCGTCCTCGTGCCGTCGTCGACGGGTCCGGCTGGAGATCGAGGAACAGGTCGGTGCCCAGGCGTGCCGCCACACGCTCCCACGGGTCGCCCTCGGTCGAATTGACCTTCTTTTCGGCCATCGGATTGGACCTCTTTTCCGGTGCAATTACTCCCTACCGTAGGTGACACGACACTTGAGATGAGAGAACTGGAGGAGGCAGGGATGCGGACAGTCGTGTTCGGGGCGAGCGGTGAGATCGGACGCCGCCTGGGCGAAACGTTGCAGGGCAGAGGGATCGAGGTGGTCGCCGCGCAGAGGTCGGCCGGTGTCGATGTCTACACCGGCGACGGCGTGGCCCGGGCGTGCGCGGGTGCCGACGTGGTCGTCGACTGCGTCAATGTCACGACCACTCGTGCGAAGGTCGCCGTCGACTTCTTCGGCACGGCTGCGCGGCGGATCGCCGAGGGCGCGGTCACCGCCGGCGTGGGCCGGGTGGTCTGCCTGTCGATCATCAATGCCGCCGATCCGGCGGTCAACGCGAAGTTCGGCTACTACCAGGGCAAGGGTGAGCAGGAGCGGGTCTACCGCGAGTTGCTCGGGCCCGACGTGCTGAGGGTGGTGCACTCGGCGCAATGGTTCGAACTCGCCGAGCAACTGCTCGCGCGCACGAGTCTGGGGCCGGTGGCGGTGGTACCGCGCATGAGGTGTCGGCCCTTGGCGGCCGCCGACGCCGCCGATGCCGTGGCCGATGCGGCGCTCGAACCCGTACACGGCGATGTCGAGGTGGCCGGGCCGGAGGTGATCGATCTCGCCGATCTGGCGAAAGAGGTTGCTCGTCAGGACGGTTCCCCACGATGGGTGATTCCGGTGCGGATCGGGGGTAAGGCGCTTCGGACGGACGGGTTGCTGCCGCGCGGTGAGTTCGTGCAGACCGAGACAACCGTTGAGGCCTGGCTCGCCCGGCGCGGTGAGCGGGTGTCACGATGAGCCCGGCGGCGCCCGACGGGGTGCGCTATTGGTTACCAACGGCCAACCCCGGTGTCTACAAGGCGCTCGTCGCCCTTCAGCGCGCCTCGGCAGATGCGCTCGATCGAGAGCTGTTGGAACTCATCAAGATCCGCGCTTCGCAACTCAACGGGTGCGCATACTGCCTACACATGCATCTGTCCGATGCGCTCGGTCTCGGCATGGATCCGATCACCCTCGGGATGGTTGGGGTGTGGCGGGAATGTCTTTCGATGTTCGACGAGAAGTCCAGAGCGGCATTGGAGTTGACCGAGTACGTCACACGGATCGGTGACGACGGGGTGCCCGACGAGGTCTACGAGCGGGTGCGTTCGGTATTCGGCGACGCGGCCTTCGGTCAGGTGCTCGCATCGATCGCCATGATCAATGTCTGGAACCGGATTGCCCTCACCGGGGGCTATCCGGCCGGTCTCGATGAGCGCACGCTGCGTTCCTGAGTTCTCGCCGACAGGTGTCACCACAGGGGGCGGGGAGTGGCGTCCGCGCCGAGTCTCTGCAATGCGCCGACGACCGTCGCCATCGCGTCGTGCCCGATGTCGCACTCGAGGTCGGCGGCGACGTCGGCGGCGCTCTGCGCGGCCAGCCGGGTCACCGCCCGACCGCGTCGGGTGAGTTCGACCAGCCGCGCTCGCCGATCGGTCGGATGCGGCCCGCGTGTGACGTAGCCCTGATCCTCCAGCGTTTCCACGATCGCGGAGGCCGATTGCTTGGTGACCCCGAGGTGCGTGGCGATCTCGTTGACCGTCGCCCCGGCGGAGGCGATCCGCGCGAACACCAGTCCGTGCACCGGACGTAGGCCCGGGTGTCCGTGCGCGACGACCCGGGAGTTGATGTGTTCGGTGACCGCCGCCTGTGCGCGCATCAACAAGAAGGGGAGATCGGCCATCGGGGGACCCGGGGTTGACATGTGGACAGTCTAGCTGTCTTATAAAGACAGTTTAACTGTCTGATGGGGAGTGGTTGTCATGTCTGTCGTCGTTCGACCGGTGGTTCACGGAATGCATGGTGCGCGGTTCGAATCCTTTGTGGCGCCGTCGCGCGGTAGTGCCGAATTATGTGCGTGGCGAACGGTTCTGGAATCCGAACAGATCGGCACGGCGCATCGGGTGGATCGCGAGGAGGTCTTTCTGGTGTTGACCGGGGAGCCGGAGTGCGAGCTCGATGGTCGGCGGCACACTTTGACGGCGGGGTCGGTCGTCCATGTACCGGCCGGGTCGCGGGTGCGGCTGGACAACCCGGGATCGGCGGAGGCGACGGTGTGGGTCACCGCACCGGCCGGCCTGACCGCGGTCACCGACTCCGGGGAGACGATCACTCCGCCCTGGGCTCGCTAGGGCGTGTCTCCCACACCCCGGGTTCACAACTTGCGCAGGCGAACCCGATTGATCGAGTGGTCGGCGTCCTTGCGGAGTACCAGGCTCGCTCGGGGGCGGGTCGGCAAGATGTTCTCGCGCAGGTTGGGCAGGTTGATGGAGGTCCAGATGTCGCGCGCGGCGATCATTGCCTGATCGTCGGTCAACGACGCGTAGTGGTGGAAGTGCGAATTGGGGTCGGCGAACGATGTCGACCGCATCTGCAGAAACCGGGAGATATACCATTTCTCGATGTCGTCGGTCTTGGCATCGACGTAGATCGAGAAATCGAACAGGTCCGACACCATCAGGGTGGGGCCGGTCTGTAAGACGTTGAGCCCCTCCAGGATCAGGATGTCGGGCTGGCGGATGTAGTGGCGGACATCGGGAACGATGTCGTAGGTGAGGTGTGAATAGACCGGCGCGGTGACCTCCCGGGCGCCCGATTTCACCTCGGTGACGAAGCGCAACAGCGCCCGACGGTCATACGACTCGGGAAAACCCTTGCGGTGCATGATGGCCCGACGTTCCAACTCCGCGGTCGGCAGCAAGAAGCCGTCGGTGGTGACGAGATCGACCTTGGGGTGCGACTCCCAGCGTGCGAGTAGCGCCGCGAGCACACGCGCGGTCGTGGACTTGCCCACGGCGACACTGCCCGCGATGCCGATCACGAACGGCACCTGCTTTTCTCCGTGGCGGTCGCCGAGGAAGGTCGAGGTCGCGGCGAACAGTCGTTGCCGCGCGGCCACCTGCAGATGGATGAGTCGCGACAACGGCAGGTAGACCTCGGCGACCTCGGTCAGGTCGATCTGCTCGCCGAGGCCGACGAGCTGATCGAGTTCGTCGGAGGTCAACACCATCGGCATCGATTCACGCAGTTCACGCCACTGTTTGCGGTCGAGTTCCATGTACAGGCTCGGGTCGCGATCGCTGGAGTGGCGTGCCATCAGCGCAGCACCGGATCCGTGACGGTCGCTGCATGGGTGCTCGACATGCCACCCACCCTATAAGCACCGCAGAATCGGCGGTGTCGGTGCCCTATCGGGACGAACGCGACATGACGGCGTGGCCGTTACGCGATGTGGTGGGTAGCGTGTCCGACTATGTCTCCTGCCCAGGCGAGCACCTCCTCGTCCGACGTGGTCACCGCATACCTCCGGCTCGGGCTGGCCTTCGATCGCATCGAGGAGGGATTCGTCGACGCCTACACCGGCGACCCGAACCTGCGTGCCGCGGTGGGCAATGCGCCGGCACCGCAACCCGCCGAACTCGCCGATGTCGCACGGGGGCTGCTCGCCGACCTACCCGGCGACCTCGATCCCGACCGCGCCGCGTTCGTCGGCGCCCACCTGCGCGCACTGGAGTGTTCGGCCCGCAAGTTCGCCGGCGACGACATCGGCTTCGTCGACGAGGTGCGCGCCTACTTCGACGTCGACATCGAGCCGGAGGACCCGGCGATCTACCGGGCCGCCCACGTTGAACTCGCTGCGGCCCTGGGTGTTCCGGGAAGTTCGGGAGAGGCGCTGGCGGCGGCTTATGCCCGCCATCGGCGTGCCGACGAGATTCCGCCGGAACGGGTCGACGAGTGCGTACGTGCCTTCAGCGGCGCGCTGCGTGAGCGGGTGCGGGCCACCTATCCGCTGCCCGACTCCGAGATCGTCGACTTCGAGGTGGTCACCGACAAGCCGTGGTCGGGGTTCAACTACTACCTCGGCGACTATCGCTCCCGAGTGGCGATCAACGTCGATCTGACACAACACATGTCGAACCTGCCGCACCTGATCGCCCACGAGGCCTATCCGGGTCATCACACCGAACACTGCCGCAAGGAGCAGCGACTCGTCGGCGGGGGACAGCAGGAGCAGACGATATTTCTCGTGAACACCCCGCAATGCCTCATGGCCGAGGGTTTGGCCGACCACGCCCTGCACGCGATCGTCGGGCCCGAGTGGGGTGTGTGGGCGCAGGAGATCTACGCCGATCTCGGCCTGCGGTTCGACGGGCAGCACGCACAACAGGTGAGCCGGGCGACCGCCGGGCTGCTCGGCGTGCGCCAGGACGCCGCCCTGATGCTGCACGATCAGCACCGCGACGCCGACACCGTCGCCGAATTCTTGCAGCGCTGGCTCCTCGCGCCACCCGAACGGGCGCGGCAGATGCTGCGCTTTCTCACCTCGCCGTTGTGGCGCGCCTACATCTCCACCTACGTCGAGGGCTATCGCCTGCTGCAGCGGTGGCTCGACTCCGATGCCCCCGGTATCGGCGGCACCGATCGCGCGGCCCGCTTCGGGCGGCTGCTCGACGAGCCGTTGATCCCGGCGTCGTTGCGGGCCGAACTCGGCGAGACCGCCTGACCTCGCCCCGGAGGACCTCACAGGATGGCCCGGGGGATTCGGTCAGCGGGCGCCGGGCCCATAGACTTGCGGGCATGACCGAGAACGCCTCGTCCGCACAGTCCGTGAACTCGACGTCGGTGAACGCGATGTCGCTGGTCGACGTCGACCCCGACGTCGCCGCCGCGATGAACGGTGAGTTGAGCCGGCAGCGCGACACCCTCGAGATGATCGCGTCGGAGAACTTCGTCCCGCGCGCGGTTCTGCAGGCGCAGGGCAGCGTCCTGACGAACAAGTACGCCGAGGGATATCCGGGTCGGCGCTACTACGGCGGTTGCGAGTACGTCGACGTCGTCGAGGACATCGCGCGTGACCGGGCCAAGGCGCTCTTCGGCGCCGACTTCGCCAATGTGCAGCCGCATTCGGGGGCGCAGGCCAACGCCGCGGTGCTGATGGCGTTGATGAATCCGGGTGAGACGATGCTCGGTCTCGACCTCGCGCACGGCGGGCACCTGACCCACGGGATGCGACTGAACTTCTCCGGCAAGCTCTACGAGAACGCCTTCTACGGCGTGAGCAAAGAGGACTTCCGCATCGACATGGACGAGGTGCGCAAGATCGCCCTCGACACCCGCCCGAAGGTGATCGTCGCCGGGTGGTCGGCCTATCCGCGCACCCTCGACTTCGACGCATTCCGCTCGATCGCCGACGAAGTCGGCGCCTACCTGTGGACCGACATGGCGCACTTCGCCGGCCTGGTCGCCGCCGGGCTGCACCCCAACCCGGTACCCGCCTCCGACGTCGTGTCCTCGACGGTCCACAAGACCCTCGGCGGACCGCGCTCGGGCATCATCCTGGCCAAGCAGGAATGGGCCAAGAAGCTCAACTCGGCGGTGTTCCCCGGTCAGCAGGGTGGTCCGCTCATGCACGTCATCGCCGGTAAGGCCGTCGCACTGAAGATCGCCGGCACCGAAGAGTTCGCCGAGCGGCAGCGTCGCACACTCTCCGGCGCAAAGATCCTCGCCGACCGGCTCACCGGCGCCGACGTCGCCAAGGCCGGTGTCTCGGTGCTCACCGGCGGCACCGACGTGCACCTGGTGCTCGTCGATCTGCGCAACAGCCCGCTCGATGGCCAGCAGGCCGAGGATCTGCTGCACGAGGTCGGCATCACCGTGAACCGCAACGCGGTGCCCTTCGATCCGCGCCCGCCGATGGTGACCTCCGGACTGCGGATCGGAACCCCTGCGCTGGCCACCCGCGGGTTCGGTGACGAGCAGTTCACCGAGGTCGCCGACATCATCGCTACCGCGCTGGCCGCCGGGACCGGCGCCGACACCTCGGCGTTGCGGGCACGCGTGTCGCGTCTCGCGCTGGACTTCCCCCTCTACGACGGGCTCGAGTCGTGGGGGCTGATGAGCCGCATCTGATCGGCCGTCGCGGCTGGCGGCGCGCCACGCAGGCGATGTCCGGATTGCCCCCGATGGTTACGCATCCGTATCCTCTTACGCGATGAACGCACTCACCGAAGACGACCTGATCATTGCGCTCGAGAAGGCGCTTCCGGAGATCGCCGAGGATCACGCCGCGGCGGCCACGCCCTGGAACCCGCACGACTGGGTGCCGTGGGACGACGGCCGCAACTTTGCCTTCCTCGGCGGTGACGACTGGGATCCGTCGCAGGCGACGCTGTCCGACGAGGCGCGCGCCGGCACCCTCGCGCTGCTGCTCACCAAGGACAACCTGCCGTCCTACCACCGTGTGCTCGCCAAGCACTTCCCGGCGTTCTCCGACTGGCGTCAGCTCGTCGGGGTGTGGACCGCCGAGGACAACCGGCACGCCATCGTGTTGCGCGACTACCTGGTGGTGCGTCGCGCGATCGACCCGGTCGATGCCGAGGAGCGTCGTCGCGAGCACGTCACCAAGGGTTACCGTCAGCGTCCCGAGCTCGTCCGGGATCTCGGCCCGCTCGACGTCCTGGCATTGATGGCGGTGCACGAGTACCAGTGCGTGCATTACGTCAAGCGTCTGGCGACCGCGGTGACCGACGACGTCTACCAGACGATCCTCACCAAGATCGTCGGTGACGACGAACTGCAGGCCCGGACCTTCACCAACTTCCTCGGTGCCGGGCTCGTCGCCGATCAGGACGCCACCGTGATCGCCGTCGACGAGGCACTGGCCCGACTGACCACCGAGCCCATCGGATTCGACATCGACGACTTCGACGCGGAGCGCGCGCTGATCGCCGACTACGAGAGCGGCGAGACGCACACGGCGATCGCCGCCGCCATCGCCGACGGCCTCAAGCTCGAGAGCTTGCAGGAACTCGGTGACGACGCGCAGGCCGCACGGCAGCGCATCCAGGCGCTCGCCGGCCGATAGTCCGCCAACTCACCACACTCCCGGTACCCCGCGATCACGTGGGTGCCGGGAGTGTGTGCGTGAGCGGGTGCCGCGGTCTCGCGTCGCACGCGGTTCCGGCGCTGTCCCGGGCCAGTCACCGGCGGTGAAAACTGTTCCGGACATGCCGATTGAGCACGGCTTTTCCCCCGGTGGCGGCGCCATCGTCACTTCGCTCAAACGATACGTGCGTTTACGCGAAATTCACGCCGACACACCTTCTCCGGCGCGCCGCCACGCGCCACACCGCGTACGTTGGCGAGTGACGGGCCGCGGGGAAGCGGTTCGTCCGGGAGGTTCTCATTCGTGGTTTGCAAGAGCAGCGCGAGGGGGCCGGCCCCGGTCCCCGTCCACTTCGGCTAACCGGAGCGGACCGAGACCCAGCCGGTCGACTTGAACTGGTTTGTGCGGGCGCCGCACAAATGTAGGAGCCCACGTGACCACACGCACCTACGTCCTCGACACCTCCGTCCTGCTTTCTGATCCCTGGGCGGTCACCCGTTTCGCCGAACACCATGTGGTTCTTCCGCTGGTGGTCATCGGCGAACTCGAGGGCAAACGTCACCACCACGAGCTCGGCTGGTTCGCACGTGAGGCCTTGCGGCTCCTCGACGATCTGCGGCTGGAATACGGTCGACTCGACATGCCGTTCCCCATCGGGGACGAGGGCGGCACGTTACAGGTGGAACTCAATCACACCGATCCGGCCGTACTGCCGGCCGGATTCCGCACGGAGACAAACGATTCACGGATTCTCGCGTGTGCACTCAACCTGCGGGCCGAGGGTAAGAACGTCACCCTGGTCTCCAAGGACACGCCGCTGCGGGTGAAGGCCGGCGCGGTGGGCCTGGCCGCCGACGAGTACCACGCCCAGGATGTCGTGGTCTCCGGATGGTCGGGGATGGCCGAACTCGACGTCGACCAGCCCGCCATCGACACCCTGTTCGCCGACGGCGTCGTGGACATCGACGCGGCGCGGGAACTGCCGTGCCACACCGGGGTTCGGCTGATCGGTCAGGGCTCGTCGAGTGCGCTGGGCCGGGTGAACGACGCCAAGCAAGTGCAGTTGGTGCGCGGCGACCGCGAGGCTTTCGGTCTGCACGGGCGCTCCGCCGAACAGCGTGTGGCGCTCGATCTGCTGCTCGACGACAGTGTCGGCATCGTGTCGCTGGGCGGCAAGGCCGGAACCGGCAAGTCCGCGTTGGCCTTGTGTGCCGGACTGGAAGCCGTCCTCGAACGACGGACCCAGCGCAAGGTGGTCGTCTTCCGGCCGCTCTACGCGGTCGGCGGACAGCAGCTCGGATACCTACCCGGCGGCGCCGACGAGAAGATGGGCCCGTGGGCGCAGGCGGTGTTCGACACGCTGGAAGGCCTTGCCTCGCAAGAAGTCATCGAGGAGGTGCTGGCACGCGGCATGCTGGAGGTGTTGCCGCTCACCCACATTCGTGGCCGGTCATTGCATGACTCGTTCGTGATCGTCGACGAGGCACAGTCGCTGGAGCGCAACGTCTTGCTGACCGTGCTCTCGCGTCTGGGGTCGGGGTCGCGGGTGGTGCTCACCCACGATGTCGCGCAGCGCGACAACCTGCGCGTCGGACGACACGACGGGGTGGCGGCAGTCATCGAAAAGCTCAAGGGCCACCCGCTTTTCGCGCACATCACGCTGACCCGCAGCGAACGGTCGCCGATCGCTGCGCTCGTGACCGAAGTGCTCGAGGAATTCGCGCCGGGCGCGGCGTACTGATCACCGGGTGAAAGTCAGGGTGCTCGAAACCTACTGAGTCGCACCGGGTGTCGGGGTTCAGGACCGACCCGACACCCGGTCGGCCATCCGTGCGATGACATTCGTCCGCGATGAGCCATCGGCCAGTTCACGTCGATCGGCCGTGCGGTAGGCGGCGTACATCGTCGCCACGCCGAGCCAACGAAGCGGTTCTGGTTCCCAGTTGCGTGTGCGGTGTCCGACCCACGGTAGGTCGGTGAGATCGGTGCGGTCGCCGGCGACGAGGTCGCACAGCGTTCGCCCGGCCACGTTGGTGGTGGTCAGACCTGATCCCACATATCCACTGGCAGAACCGATTCCGGTGACCGGGTCGTAGCAGATGGACGCCGACCAGTCCCGGCTCACCCCCAGCACCCCACACCAGGTGTGGGCGATCGGGGTGTCCGCGGTGGCCGGGAACATCTCGTGCAACGCGGTTATCAGGGACGCCGTCGTTCGCTCCTGGGTCCGGCCACGATCATCGATGCCGGAACCGAATCGATAGGGAACACCGCGCCCGCCCAACGCAATCCGGCCGTCGGCGGTGCGCTGCGAGTAGGTGTAGGCGTGAGCGGTCTCGCCCAGCAGCTCGCACCCGCCCCATCCGATGCGGTCCCAGATCTCGTCGTCGACTGGCTCGGTGACGATCATCGACGAATTCATCGGCAGTAGCTTGCGGTGTGTACCGGGCATGGTGGCGGTGAAGCCCTCGAGGCAGACCAGAATCGATTCGGCCCGCACCACACCGCGATCGGTGTCGACCCGGCGCGGACCGATGCCGGTGACGGTGGTGCCCTCGAAGATCTGTACGCCCCGGCGGGCCA
This sequence comes from Gordonia sp. N1V, assembly GCF_029269935.1. Classification (NCBI taxonomy): domain Bacteria; kingdom Bacillati; phylum Actinomycetota; class Actinomycetes; order Mycobacteriales; family Gordoniaceae; genus Gordonia; species Gordonia sp. N1V. The sequence goes on along the minus strand of NZ_JARJDD010000011.1, from coordinate 65,742 downwards.
CCGCGTCGGCGACGCCCCGGGTGAGCTTTGCCGGGTTCACCCGCGCGCACTGAGATGAGTACATCGCCGATCGTGCACCCGCAACGGTGATCCGTTCGGCGACGGCGACGTCGTCGAGATACTCCCATCGACCACCGAGATGCTCCTCGTGCTCGATCTCGGCGCGTAGTCGGGCGTCCTGTGCCGCGCAACGGGCGATGTGCAGGACCCCCGACTTCACCGCGTCACACTCGATGGACTCGTTGGTGATGCGGTCGAGAACCTCGTCGACGCCGGACCGCATCGTCGCCGTGAGACGGCGATTCGCGTCGAGACCGTCGCGACCGCGGGATTCGGCGACCGCCGCGTAGGTGCGGCGATTGCCCGCGACCTCGGCCGAGAGCCATCCACCGTTGCGGCCGCTGGCGCCGAAACCGCAGAACTCGCGCTCGAGCACGACGATGCGCGCGTCGGGCAAGCGCTCGGCGAGGTAGTACGCCGACCACAGGCCGGTGAGTCCGCCGCCGACGATCGCGATGTCCGCGTCGCGATCGCCCGGCAGCGGTGGCCGTGGCGCCGACGGTCCGGTGGTGCTGTGCCAGAAGGAGACGTCGCCGTTGCGCATGTGGCCACCGTACGTCGCTGAATGTTGCGCGCGCATTAAGAATCAGTTGTTCAGTTGGCGATCGGAGACTGAATCCGTGACGATTTCAGCGAAGGACTGCCGTAATCGATACTCCCAAGGTTCGACCGACCCGCCCGCCGCCGGCGTGGTCGCCACGAAAGGCCCACCATGACCACTGTCTCGCAGGCTCCGATTGCCGAGCCCGTGCCGACCACCCGCGGTGCGGTCGCCCTCCGGGCGATCCGCAAGGTGTATGCCAACGGCCACGTCGCGGTCACCGGCATCGATCTCGACGTCGCCGCCGGCGAGTTCGTGTCGCTGCTGGGCCCGTCGGGGTGTGGCAAGACGACGCTGCTGCGCATGCTGGCCGGTTTCGAGCGGCCCACCGCAGGTGACATTCTGCTCGACGGTGCCTCGATCGTGGATGTGCCACCCGAACGCCGCCCGGTCAACACCGTGTTTCAGTCCTATGCGTTGTTCCCGCACATGACGGTCGCGCAGAACGTGGGTTTTGGTCTGCGACAACGCAAGGTGGCGAAGAAGGAGATCGGCCAACGCGTCGCCGACGCGCTCGATCTGGTGCAGATGACGCGCTTCGCCGACCGCAAACCGGCCATGCTCTCCGGCGGTCAGCAGCAGCGGGTGGCGCTGGCCCGCGCGCTGGCGAACCGGCCCGACGTGCTGTTGCTCGACGAGCCGATGAGCGCGCTGGACCGCAAGTTGCGCGAGGAGATGCAGATCGAACTCAAACTGCTGCAGAAGGAGCTCGGCACCACCTTCATCTTCGTGACCCACGATCAGGAGGAGGCATTGTCGATGAGCGATCGGATCGTGGTGATGAGCGAGGGGCGCATCGCCCAGGTCGGCGTCGGTAAGGACATCTACGCCGCGCCGACCAACCGGTTCGTCGCCGACTTCATCGGCAAACAGACCTTCTTCGACGTCACCGGCGACTACGAGGACGGACGCATCGCCACCACCGACGGGCGTTTCGCCGTCGCCGAGATCTCGGCCGACGCCACCGGTGGCCTGGTCGTCGCGGTACGCCCGGAGGCGATCTGGTTCGCCGAGAACGACTCCGACGTCGACGCCGCCGACAACGTCGTGTCCGGCACCGCCGCAGGCGTGTCGTTCCTCGGCGACCTGACGCAGGTGGTGGTCACCACCGACGCCGGCACCGAGGTGCTCGTACGCGGCGCCACCCGCAACTTCCCGCCATTGCACGAGGGACAGCGTGTGCGGTGCACCTTCGCCGCCTCCGACGCCCGGGTGTACGCCAAATGACCGCCCGCACAGCGTCGGACGCATCGGACGCGGTGCGCGCACTGGTGCCGAATCGGTCCGTCGCGCGGATCACCCGTCGCAGCTTCCTCGCCGGAATCGGTGTGGCGGTCGCCGGGGTCACGGTGTCGGCGTGCGGTGGTAGTCACAAGATCGCGAGCTCGGCGCCGATGGGCGCGGCCGCCGAGGGCAGGCTGAACTACTACAGCTGGGGCGACTATGAGGACCCCAACGATCTCGACGGCTACGAGAACCGCTACGGGGTCACGCTACAGGTCGATTCCTTCGGCTCCAACGAGGAGATGATCGCCAAACTCGCTGCGGCACGCGGAACCTCGGGTTATGACGTGGTGGTGCCCACCGGGGTGTACATCCCGCAGATGGTGGAGCACGACCTGCTCGATCCGCTCGATCATGCGCGCGTGCCCAACCTCGCCAACCTGGAGGAGCGGTTCTTCGACCCGCCGTGGAATCCGCGCTCGCGCTACGGCGCCTGCAAGGACTGGGGCACCACCGGATTCATGTATCTCAAGTCGCTGACGACGAGGACGCCGACCACCTGGCGCGATTTCATCGAGCTGGCCCAGGGTCCGGCCCGGGGAAAGGTCAGTGTCCTCGAGGATCCCTGGGAGGTGGTCTCGATCGCCATGGGGGCGTTGAACATCGACCCCAACACCACCGACGAGAAGGATCTCGCCGCGGCCCGGACACTGCTCGTCAACGATCTCGCCCCGACGCTGCAGGGGTACAACTCGTCGATCACGTCGGTGGTGTCGGGCGGCGCCTACAGCTTGCTGCAGGCGTGGAACGGCGATGCGCGTCTGACGCTGACGAACGAGAGCGACCCCGACAAGTGGGGATTCGTTTATCCGCTGCCGACGGCCAACCTGTTCGTCGACAACTTCGCGATCGTGCGCGGGACCCAACACCCGGTCGCCGCACACGAATTCATCAATTACATGCTCGACCCGGAGGTGTCGTACCGGGAGATGGAGTACATCGGCTACCAGACCGGGGTGAAAGGGATGGCGGAGAAGGGCCGGGCCGCCGACCTCGACTACCCCGACCTGTTGTTCCCACCCGACGAGGTGGTCGATCGGCTGGTGTCGGCCAATGTCGACTCGGCCACCCAGGAGCGCACCGAGATCCTGGGGCAGATGCAGGCGAGGAGCGCCCGATGACCACTACCGTCGACACCCCGGCGATCACCCCAGAACCGATCACCCCGACCCCGAAACCGCCATGGCGGCAACGGTTGTTCGGTGCAGGTGGGCTGACCTTCCCGGCCTGGGCGTATCTGCTGTTCTTCTTCGTCGTCCCGGTGGCCTTGGTGGTGTGGTACAGCTTCGGCTACAAACCCGACCAGTTCACCACCTATGCCACCGACCAACTGAGCTTCGGCCGCTATTCGGAAGCCTTCGGCGCGGACTACCGGTCGACCTTCTACAACACCCTCACCATCGCCGTCACCGGCGTGGTGATCGCGCTCGTCGTCGGTGTGCCGTTCGCCTATTGGCTTGCGGTCAAATCGAATCCGCGACGACGACCGATCTATCTCGCGCTCATCATCATCCCGTTCTTCACCAACTTCCTGGTGCGCACCATCGGCTGGCAGATCACCCTGGCGCCGTCGGGATGGCTCTCGGGCGTGATGCAGAGCGTGGGGCTGGGCGAACTCGGCATCCTCTACACCCGCGCCGCGGTGCAGGTCGGCGTGGTCTACAACTACCTGCCGCTCATGATCTTTCCCCTGTTCGTTGCCATGGACCGAGCGGGTCTGCCGCTGCGGGAGGCCGGGCGCGACCTCGGCGCCAACCGCTGGACGACGTTCTTCCGGATCACCCTGCCGCTGGCGTCGCCGGGCATCGTCTCGGGCACGCTTCTGGTGTTCATACCGTTGATGGGCGACTACGTGACACCGTCGGTGCTCGGCGGCGCCAAGGGCACGATGGCCGGGCAGATGATCGCCGCGCAGTTCGAGACCGCCCAGAACTGGGCGCTCGGCAGTGCGATGACGGTATCGCTGATGATGATGGTGCTTGTGTGCGTGGTGCTCGCCGGTCTCATCGTCAAAGGTGTTGCGGTGGTGCTGGATCGGCGGGTCTTCTCGGTGACCCTGCCGACCGGCGACCCGGCCGATCTCGGCGCCCTGCCGCGTCTGGTGATGACGCCGCTGCGCACCCGGCGGGACTGGTACTCGATCTGCCTGAAGGTGTGGGCGGTCGTGGTCTATGCCTTCCTGTTCCTACCGATCCTGGTGATCGTCGCCTACTCGTTCAACACCGGGCGTGTGCTCGCCTCGTTCGAGGGTTTCGGGTTCGGCGCCTACCGCGACGCGCTCACCGACGACACGATCCTGCACAGTGTGCGCATTTCCTTGGAGGTGGGCCTGCTGTCGGCTCTGCTGGCCACCCTCCTGGGGTCGTTGGCCGGCATCGCCATCGGGATGTCGCGGCGCCCGCGCTGGTGGTCGGTGGGGTTGCTGGCCCTGCTGACGGTCACCCTGGTGACGCCCGACATCGCCGATGCGGTGGCCTTCCTGCCCTGGTACGTCACGCTCGGCGTCGACTGGAATCTGTTGCCGTTCAACAACGGTCTGGTGCGGTTGGTCATCTCGCACGCAGTGGTGTCGATGGTTGTGGTGACATTCATCGTGCGAGCCCGGGTGTCGGCCATCGATCCGGCACTCGAGGAAGCGGCCGCAGATCTCTACGCCTCGCCGCTCGCGCGGCTGCGGCACGTGATCCTGCCCGCCGCCACCCCGGGCATCGTCGCCGGGATGATGCTGGCCTTCACGTTCAGTCTCGACGACGTCGTGATCTCGACCTTCGTCCAGCAGCCGGGCTACACGCCGTGGCCGGTCTACATATTCTCCGCGGTGCGTATCGCCCTGCGGCCGGAGGTGGCCGCGATGTCGACGCTGATGCTCGTCCTGACGCTGGTGGTGCTGGCGCTGTCGGCCCTCGTGCTGCGCAGGTCGGGGGAGGATGCGACCTCGATGACCAAGATGATCGGCTGAGGCACGACCCGACCCGAACCTTGAAGGTGAAACCGGGTTCAAGTACGGTCGGGGCATGGAGATCCAGAACACAGTTGCCGTGGTCACCGGTGCCGGCGGCGGCATCGGTGGCGCGATCGCCCGCGCGCTGAGCGTTGCCGGCGTCCGCGTGGTGCTGACCGACCTCGATTCCGACGCCGTCGCGCGCACCGCCGAGGCGATCATCGAGGCCGGTGGCCAGGCGATTGCGCTGGCCGGCGACGCCTCGGACAACGCGCACATCGACGACGTGCTCGCCACGGCCGGTGAGCATTTCGGCCCCGTTGATCTGTATTTCGCCAACGCCGGAATCGGCGGTGCGGCGGGTCTGGATGTCACCGACGACGACTGGGACACCGTCATCGACGTGAACCTGATGGCACACGTACGCGCCGCGCGTCGGCTCGTGCCCGAGTGGAGCGAACGCGGCCGCGGATACTTCGTCAGCACTGCGTCGGCGGCCGGCTTGCTCACCCAACTGGGGTCGGCGACCTACTCGGTGACCAAGCATGCGGCGGTCGGGTTCGCCGAGTGGCTCAGCGCCACCTACGGCGACGCCGGCATACGCGTCAGTTGTCTGTGCCCGATGGGCGTCGACACCAAGCTGCTGCGTCCCGACCATGCGCCGGACACCGACGGCGAGCGCCTGATGCAACGAGCGGTCGAGACCGCCGGCGCGGTGATCACCCCCGAGGAGGTCGCCGGCCTCGTGCTGGCGGCGATCGCCGATGAGCGTTTCCTGATCCTGCCGCATCCGGAGGTACTCGAGATGTACCGACAGAAGGGCGCCGACTACGACAGGTGGCTGCGCGGCATGCGGCGCTATCAGGCCGCGTTGCTCGCCCCGCAGGACGCCTGAAGCGCCACCGTCGGCGAATCCGTCGAGACCACAACCGCTCTCATCGAGGAGACAACCATGACATTGTTCGAGCCATCACCGCGCGCCGAGGAATACCGGCAGAAGCTGCTGGCCTTCATGGACACCTACGTCTATCCCAACGAGGCCGTCTACGACCAGCAGATGCGGGAGTCGGCCAATCCCCATGCCACCCCGGACATCCTGATCGAACTCAAGGCGAAGGCTAAGGCCGAAGGATTGTGGAATCTGTTCCACCCCTACGCCGAATGGGGGCCGGGGCTGTTGAACCTGGAGTACGCGCATCTCGCCGAGATCATGGGACGGGTCGGTTGGGCGCCGGAGGTGTTCAACTGCAACGCCCCCGACACCGGCAACATCGAGGTACTGACCCTCTTCGGCACCGACGAACACAAGCAGCGCTACCTCAAGCCCCTGCTCGACGGAGAGATCGCCTCGGCATTCGCGATGACCGAGCCCGCGGTCGCCAGCTCCGACGCGACCAACATCGAGTTGCAGATGGTCCGTGACGGCGACGAGTACGTCCTCAACGGACGAAAGTGGTTCGCCTCCAACGCGGTGCGGCCCGACTGCAAGGTACTCATCGTGATGGGCAAGACCGATCCCACCGCCCCCACCCATCGACAGCAGTCGATGATGGTGGTGCCCACCGACGCAGAAGGTCTCACCATCCTGCGCAACCTGCCGGTCTTCGGCTACGTCGACCGGGAGAGCCACGGCGAGTTGGTGTTCGAGAACGTCCGGGTGCCCGCGACCGACGTCCTCAAAGGAGAGGGTGAGGGATTCGCGATCGCACAGGCGCGTCTGGGGCCGGGCCGCATCCATCACTGCATGCGCACCATCGGGATGGCCGAGCGGGCACTGGAACTCATGTGTCGGCGAGCGGCCGCACGCTCGACGTTCGGACAGCCACTGGCCGACCGCGCCAACATCCAGGACTGGATCGCCGAGGCGCGCATCGACATCGAAATGGTGCGGCTGCTGACCCTCAAGGCCGCGTACATGATGGACACCGTCGGCAACAAGGCCGCGGCGACCGAGATCGCCGCCATCAAGGTGGCTGCACCCAACATGGCGCTCAAGATCATCGACCGCGCCATCCAGGTCCACGGAGGTGCCGGTGTCACCGACGACTTCCCGCTGGCCATGGCCTACGCGCACCTGCGCACGCTGCGCCTGGCCGACGGTCCCGACGAGGTACACAAGCGCGCGATCGCCCGCCGCGAGTTGCGCAGTTTCCGGGAAGCCGCCACGGTGCCGGAGACGGTGGCCGGCGTGTCCGACGACGCGCTCTCGGCCCGGTACTGATCGAAGGCGGGAAGCCGTTGCAGCGCAAGAGAGTCCGGTGATCGAGTGGGGAGCGGGTAATGAGTGAGACCGACGTGGTGGGGGATCTGGCGGAGATCGCCGAGGTCGATCCCGTCGCCCTGCTCGGCTGGCTGCGCGGAGCGGGTATCGAGTGGGCCGGCACGGTGCGGTGTACGCGCGTCGGATTCGGTCAGTCGAATCTCACCTATCTCCTCACCGATGACGCCGATGGCCGATGGGTGCTGCGTCGTCCGCCGGTCGGCACCCTGCTGGCCTCGGCGCATGACGTGGCGCGTGAGGCGCGCATCCTCGCTGCGCTGGCCCCGACCGACGTCGCGGTTCCGGCCGTCCTCGGTGTGTGCACCGACGAGTCGGTGAGTCCTGTTCCGCTGGTGGTGATGGAGTTCGTGGACGGTGTCGTCCTGGACCGGCTCCCGGCGGCGCAGGCGCTCTCGCCCGCGATACGGCGGGCGGTGGGGGAGTCGATGATCGACACCCTCGCCCGCATCCACGACGTGGACATCGAGCAGGCCGGTTTGGCCGACCTGGCGAGCCACACGCCCTACGCGGCACGCCAACTCAAGAGGTGGAGCGCGCAGTGGGAGAAGTCGAAGACCCGCGAGATCCCGGCGCTGGACGAGTTGACCCGACGACTGTCGGCAAGTGCCCCCGAACAACGGGAGACCCGACTGGTCCACGGGGACCTCCACATCCGCAACGTCATGATCGATCCGGAGAGTGGAAGGGTACGGGCGGCACTGGATTGGGAGTTGTCGACCCTGGGTGATCCGCTCGCCGACATCGGCAGCACCTTGGCGTACTGGCCGGCGGCCGGTGAACCGCCGCTCAGTGCGGCGCCGGTGGAACTGCTCGAGGGGTTCCCGACCCGCGACCAGCTGGCCGAGATGTACCTCGACCGCACCGGCCGTGACGCGAGAGCCCTGCAGTTCTGGCACGCACTCGGACTGTGGAAGGTCGCGATCATCGCCGAGGGCGTGCTCCGTCGTGCGCGGGACAATCCGGCGAACCGAGCCGCCGCCGGCGTCCCCACCGACGAGGTGATCGACAGTCTGGTCGCGCGGGCCATCGCCGTCGCCGACGCGGCCGGACTCGGATGAGAACGCCGATGGGTGAGAAGATGTCGGCATGACTGCACGTGATTCGCGCGCGGTGGGGACACAGCCGGTGGGGGAGCAGCCACTGCCCCCTCTGGCGGTGACCGACGGGGACAAGGCCCCGCCGGTGACCGCGCGCGGCGAGCGCACCCGCTCCGCCCTGATTGCCGCCGCGCGACGGATCTTCGAGCGCGACGGCTTCTCCGACGCGCGACTCACCGACATCACGGCCGAGGCGAAGTGTTCGACGGGCACCTTTTACACCTATTTCGACAGCAAGGAAGAGGTCCTCGACGCCGTCCTCGCGCTCGCCCACGAGGACATGCTGCATCCCGGGCTCCCGCACATCGAAACCGATCCGCACGAGGATCCGTATGCGGTGCTCGAGGCCGCCAACCGCGCGTACTTCGAGGCGTACAAGCGCAACGCCGGATTACGGCTCGTTCTCGAGCAGGTGACCGCCAACATTCCGGAGTTCCGCGAGAAGCGGCGTCAGCGTGGGCTCGTGTTCGCCACCCGAAATGCCAGGCACATCAAGGATCTCCAGAACCGCGGCCTCGCAGATCCTGAACTCGACCCGCTGGCTGCGGCGAGCGCTCTCTCGGGCATGGTCTCGCGGATGGCCTACCAGGCCTTCGCACTCGGCGACGATGCCGATCTGGATCAGATGGTGTTCACTGCAACCCGGTTGTGGGCCAACGCCATCGGCTTACGGAGTGGTGATCGCCGACCGTCTCGACGGTGATCGCACTCAGACCGGTCGGACGCCCATGAGCGCGGCCAGTTGCCGGGCCAGCGGGGTCAGGTCGAGGCGGTCGGGGTCCTTCTTGGGTGTCGAATCCCATGGCTGCGGCGTGTTCGGATTGGCGTAGACGGTTCGTGCGGCACTGCGGACGCCCGTCGGATTGCCTTGTGGAACAGTGCATCCGGCACTCGTGTTGAATGGGAAGTCGTCGTAGCGGATGTCGAAATCCGGGTTGGCGCGTTTCATCTCGTCGATGATGCGGGTGGTGCCTTCGTATCCCTGAGTGCATGCCGGTGGGTTGTTCGTCTCGAGCACGACACCGAAATGGATCTGCCCGTCGCCGGGGGCGGTGGAGTGGCTGCCGGCCGAGAGGTTGGACAGCATCGCGAACGTCAAGGACGTGGTGTAGGTGGCAGGTCGGAGCGTGCGCATCACCGACGCCAGGTCGTGGACGACCTTTGCGGCGTCACCACCGTTGCGTTGCACCAGTTCTGAGAGCTGGGTTGCCGAGGCGCTCCCGGTGGTCAGCAGCCGGCGCAGGTCGGGATCGGATGCCGACAGCGTTGCCGTGAGCACGTCGAGCCCATGAGACCAGGTGAGAATGGCGTCGGACTGGTCGGCCTGGGTGGCCAGTACCGAATTCGCGTCGCGGATCACTCCGATCGTCGCGGGTAGATTGTCGGCACCCTCGGCGGCCAGCGTCGACAACGAGTTGACGAGCCGGGACAGGTTGTCGCCCTGTCCGTTCAGCGCTTTCCCGAGCTCGGTGATCACGGTGTGCAGATCGTCGAGCGGTATCGATTGTGCGAGTCGCACGGTGGAGGCCACCACCTCATCGAGAGGCGGTGGTACCGAGGACCTCGTGATCGTCGACCCGTCGTGGAGGTGCGCATCGTCATCGCCGCGGGTCGGCTGGAGGTCGATGAACTGTTCGCCGATCGCGGATCGGTTCGCGACGACCGCCATTGCCGACGCCGGGACCTTCGCCGCTCCCGAGTCCAGCTGGAGCTCGACGTCGACGCCGTCACGCGTGAGATGCAGCGGCCCGACGCGGCCGACCGGTATGCCGAGGTAAGTGACCTCGGCATTGGTGAAGATGCCCCCGGAATCGGGGAGATGGGCGGTCACCGTGTAGACCCCGACACCGACGACGCGGTTCACGTGGACCAGCCAGATCCCCGCCACCACACTGACCACCAGTCCGAGGACGACGATCGCGGTGATCTGAAGTCGCGCAATCCGACTCAGCGGTGGCATGTGTGAGGACCCGACCCTTCCGCCTCGCGTTCTCGCGAGGCTGGTCGAACATTACTCGGGGGTAAGGTCCGGCAGCCAGGGCTCTGTGGTCAACACCGCGATGAGCCTGCACTATGACGGGCGACATAGCGTAGTGGTGGGCCTGTGGTCAGTGCGGAACCGAGGCCAGCGGTGCGCGGTCGATGGCCCGCTTGAGGATCTTGCCGGTTGCCCCCTTGGGGAGTTCGTCGACGACGTGCACGATGCGCGGCACCTTATAGGCCGACAGACGTTCTTTTGCCCACTCGCGCAACGTGTCCTGCTCGATCGTGGCACCCGGGCGCACCGCGACGACGGCGGCGATCTCCTCGCCGTAATGGTCGTCGGGTATTCCGATGACGGCAACCTCGACGATGTCGGGGTGGGTGTAGAGGACCTCCTCGACCTCACGGGGATACACGTTGTAGCCGCCGCGGATGATGAGGTCTTTGGCGCGATCGACGATGCGGACGTCGCCGTCGGCGTCCATTGAGCCCAGATCGCCGGTGCGCAGCCATCCGTCGACGAGCTCGGCCGCGGTGGCGTCGGGCCGATTCCAGTAGCCGGTCATCACCGTCGGGCCGCTGATGAAGATCTCGCCGACCTCGTCGGCGGGCAGGACGGTGCCGTCGGGGTCGCGGATCTCGATCCGGAAGCCGGGCAGCGCTGTCCCCACGGTCCCCACCTTGGGCGGACCGTCGAGATTGCGGAAGGTGGCGGTGCCTGCGGTCTCGGTGAGGCCGTAGCCCTCGAGGATGGAGCAGCCGAACCGCTCCTCGAAGACGCGGATCACCTCACCGGGAAGAGAGGCGCCGCCCGAGCAGGCCAGTCGTAGGTCGGCGAAATCGCCTGGGGTGTAGCCCCCGGTGACCTGCAGCATGGCGTTCCACATGGTGGGCACTCCGCACGCGATCGTGATGTGCTCGTCGCGCAGGCGATCCATGAACTCGGTCGGCGTGAAGGGGCTCATCAGCGACAACGTGCCCGCCCAGGTGAGTGCGCCGTGCATGACGACCACTTGACCGAAACAGTGGAACAAGGGTAACGCGGTGGCCCATCGCTCGGTGTCGTGCAGGCGCAATGGGTCGCGGAACGCCTGTGGTGCGGCGTTGACGTTCGCGATGCTCAGCTGTGCGCCCTTGGGTTTGCCGGTGGTGCCGGAGGTGTAGAGGATCACCGCGGTCTCGTGCTCGTCACGCTCGACATACGTTGTCACGCCGTCGATCTCGGTGGCATCTTCCTCGAAGGGCCGGATCTCGGCGAAGGGCAGCCCCCGCTGCTCGGCGACCTTGCGGGCATTGGTCGCACAGTCCTGCCAGGCGACGATCATCGTCGTGCCCGAATCGTCGACGACGTAATCGATCTCGGGAACCGTCGAAATCACGTTCATGGTGATGACGGTGGCGCCGAGGGTGTGCAGACCGTAGTAGACGATCGGGAATTCGGGGATGGTCGGTGCGATGAGCAGGACGCGGTCCCCGGGCGCCACCCCGGCGGCGGCGAATCGGGCCGCGGCCCGGGCGATGCGGGCCCGAAGGTCGGCGTAGGTCAGCGCTCGCGACCCGCTGCGTACCGCGATGCGATCGGGATGCTGCTCGGCGTTGTTCCACAGTGCGGCAACAGGGTTGGCTGCGACAGGAGTGTTCATGAGGTGCCTCTCACTCGAAGTAACGGCGGGGGACCTCGACGAGCATCGTGGTGATTTGCTCGTCGGAGACTCCGCGTTCACGCAGGGTCGGTAGGACGTCTTCGCTGATGTGGCGGTAATTCCACTTGGGCACCGCCTGCTTCTTGGCCTCGGGATCGAACCAGTCGATGAAGCATGCGGCGTCGTGCGCGAGACCGATGCGATCGGCGTATCCGCGTTTGCACAGTTCGACGATGGTGTTGATGCGATCGTCGAAGGGCAACAAGACATCGAGCCCGAACCGATCCATGCCCAGGATCGACCCGGCGTCGGCGATCTTCATCAGATAGTCGAGGTCGGTGCTGTCTCCGGAGTGTCCGATGACGACCTTGCTCAGATCGGCACCCTCCTCGGCGAGCACACGCTGGGCGACGAGCCCGGATTCGGTGTGCGGATTGGTGTGCACGGTGATGGGGGCGCCGGTGGCGACGCTGGCCTGCCCGACCGCGCGCATCACCCGCTCGACGCCCGGGGTGAGCCCCTGTTCCTCGATGGCGCACTTCAAGAACGCCGCGCGCACGCCGGTGTCGGCGATGCCCTCGGTGAGATCGCGCACGAAATAGGTGACGAGCGGTTCGTCGACGTCGAAGAGCAAGCCCGGGCCGGTGTAATGGAACTGGAAGGGGATCTCGTTGTAGGTGTAGAGCCCGGTCGCGACGACGATGTTGAGGTCGACCTGCTCGGCGATCTTCTGGATGCGAGGGATGTACCGACCGAGACCGAGGACCGTCGGGTCGAAGATGGTGTCGATGCCCAGGGACTTGAGTTCGTTGAGGTCGCGGACGGCCTCGTCGATCTTGCGCTCTTCGTCCCAGTCGTCCTGATAGTTGAGCCGATACTCCTCGCCGACGACGAAGACGTGTTCGTGGATGAGGGTGCGACCGAGGTCGTCCGAGGAGATCGGACCGTTGACGGTGGTGACGGTGGACATGCGCTTCCCTTCGATGCGAGCGAGATCCGGTGATGCACTGTGGTCTGCATCACTGGAAGGACCCTAGTTGAGGGTGAGTTCAGATTCAAGGAGGCGGTGGTGATCGGATCCATGTCGCACCGTGACCATCGCGAGACTCATCGCCTCTTGCCTTTTGCCACACTGGTGTGGTGCAGAAGTTACTGATGAGGCGAATGAGGTTTTTGGGACTAATGGTGATTGCGGTGCTGGCCGCTTTCGCCGGTGGTGCCGGCATCGCGACTGCCGCCCCATCGACCACGCCGACGACCCCGACCACGCCGGCCACTCCCGGTGCGACGCTGCCCGGCGGCATCAGCATTCCGCAGACCGGCATCCCCGAACTCGACAAAGTCCTCGACACTCTCTCCGGGACCGGCTCGTCCGGCGGTGGGACGCAGTCGAGTCAGACAAGTCAGCTGGTCGTGGTGACCGCACCCAAGGCGAGTGACCAGAAGGCGACGCTCACGGCGTTCGAACGCGACTCCGCCAGTGGTGGCTGGAAGCCGGTGTTCGGGCCGACCCAGGCGTTCCTGGGGGAGGTGGGAATGGGCGAGCCCGCCGACAACGTCTACCGCACCCCGCAAGGCACCTTCGCGCTCGACCAGGCCTTCGGGCGGCTGGCCAATCCCGGCACCAAGATGCCGTATTTCCAGGTGACACAGCAGGACTGGTGGGACTCCAACATGAAGTCACCCACCTACAACACGCACGTGCACCAGGCGCAGAGTCCCGGCGGGGACAGTGAGAACCTCTACGACGCCGGACCCGCGTACGACTACGCGGTCAACATCGCGTCCAATCCGCAGCGCATCCCCGGCAAGGCGTCGGCGATCTTCCTGCATGCCAGTACCGGCGAGCCGACGATGGGTTGTGTGGCGATCGACAAGGATGTGCTGCGCAACATCTTGACCTGGCTGGATCCCGCCAAGAGCCCGAAGATCACCATCGGTGTCAATCAGGCTGCGCCCACGGGTAATGCGCCGGCGCTGACGACACCGCAATCAACGCCCCAGTCGGGAACCCCCCAATCAGGAACCCCGCAGTCGGGAACCCCGCAGTCGGGCACCACGAGTGGACTCCTCGACGACAATGCCCTGACCCAGTTGCTCAATCAACTCGTCGGCATCCTGCCGTCGATGCTGGGAGTCGGTGGCTGACAACCACATCCGTGAGGTGACGAGGCGACGCCGTCGATCCATGTGGGATCGGCGGCGTAGCCGTGTCAGTGGTCAATGGTCGGGGTCGGTGTCACCGTCGCGCACCAGTGTGAAAGCGACCGCACGTCGGCCCCCGAAATCCTCCCTGGGCGCGGTGACCTTCTCGATCTGGGCGCGGGCCTGCTCGTCGACCGGAGTGTCGGGGTCGAGGACCTCCAGATACCTACGATGCGCGGCAAGGGATCTCACTGCAACCTCGACCTCGTCGCCGACCTCGACGGCATGGCTGGCGTTCGGACCGTTCTCGAACAGCCACCGCTGATGTGCGCGCGGTAGGAGCGCGTCGTAGGCGTCGACGACCGCAGCGGCGAACTCGATGTGGTCGCGTTGGTTGGGCGCGCCGGGTGCCCAGTGGTCGCCACCGAAGAGCGAGATGATCACGTCGGGGTCGACGGCCATGATCGTCTCGGTGATCCGGGCGCGCAGGGCCTCACTGTTGGCGATGTCGCTGTCGGGAAAGCCCCAGAATTCCACCTCGTCGACCCCGACGATGGATGCGGCTTCGCGTTGCTCCTGCTCACGCAGTGGACCGGCCTCGTCCGGGTCCATCCCCGCGATGCCTTTCTCGCCGCTGGAGGCCAGCGCGTAGACGATGCGCTTGCCCTCGCCGACCCATCGCGCCACCGCGGCGGACATCCCGTATTCGGGATCGTCTGGGTGGGCGACCAACGCCAGACCGGTGTGCCACCGGGTCGGGAAGTCGGCGAGGTCGCCGGTGCTCTGCTCGGTCGTCGTTGCGTCGCCCATCTCTGAAGACCGTAGTGCGCTCCGAGGGAGATTCGTCGCCGATCAGCGTTCGCGGTCGAGATTCGCCATCTTCAGCACGTCGAGCCGCTTGTCGAGCTCGGCCTCGCTGAGCTTGTCGCCGATGAGGCCACGGTCGATGACGGTCTGCCGAATCGTCTTGCCCTCCTTGAGGGCTTGTTTGGCGACCGCGGCCGCCTCCTCGTACCCGATCGCCGAGTTGAGCGGGGTGACGATCGACGGAGAACTCTCGGCAAGCGTCTTGAGGCGCTCCTCGTGGGCGACGAGGCCGGAGATGCAGCGGTCGGCGAACAGCCGGGACACGTTGGCCAGCAACTTGAGCGACTCCAGCACGTTGCGTGCCATCATCGGGATGTACACGTTCAGCTCGAAGGCGCCGTTGCCGCCACCCCAGGTGACCGCGGCGTCGTTGCCGACGACCTGTGCGGCGACTTGGGTGACCGCCTCGGGCAGAACGGGATTGACCTTGCCGGGCATGATCGAGCTGCCGGGCTGCAGATCGGGCAGCTGGATTTCGCCGAGGCCGGTGAGTGGGCCCGACCCCATCCAGCGGACGTCGTTGGCGATTTTGGTCAGCGACACCGCGACCGTCTTCAGCTGACCCGACAGTTCGACCAGCCCGTCCCGGGCGGCCTGCGCCTCGAAGTTGTCCTTGGCGAGTGAGAGGGCGTCGACGTCGGTGAGCTTGCGCAGTTCGGCGACGACCTTGGTGCCGAAGCCGGCCGGCGCGTTGAGTCCGGTGCCGACGGCCGTTCCGCCGATCGGCAGTTCGCCGACCCGGGGGAGTGTCGAGGTGATGCGTTCGATACCGGCCTCGACCTGGCGGGCATAACCGCCGAACTCCTGGCCCAGGGTCACCGGTACCGCATCCATCAGGTGGGTGCGACCGCTCTTGACGACCTCACGCCACTCGTTCGACTTCTCCAACAGGGCCAGCCGGAGATGGTCGAGCGCCGGGATCAGATCGCTGACCGCGGCCTCGGTGGCGGCGACGTGGGTGGCGGTCGGAAAGGTGTCGTTGGACGACTGCGACATGTTGACGTGGTCGTTGGGATGGACCTCGACGCCGGCCGCATTGGCGATCGAGGCGATGACCTCGTTGGTGTTCATGTTGGAGCTGGTGCCCGAGCCGGTCTGGAAGACATCGATGGGGAACTGGTCGTCGTGGCGGCCGTCGGCGATCTCCTTGGCCGCGGCGATGATGGCGTCGGCCTTCGCCGCATCGAGTAGCCCGAGATCCTTGTTGACCTGCGCGCACGCCGCCTTGAGCAGTCCCATCGCCCGGATCTGGGTGCGCTCGAGTGGGCGGTGGCTGATCGGGAAGTTCTCGACGGCGCGCTGGGTCTGGGCCCGCCACAGCGCGTCGACGGGGACTTTGACCTCGCCCATGGTGTCGTGCTCGATGCGGTACTGCTGCTCGGTCATGGTGCTGCGTCCTCCGATGGTCGACGGCGAGTTAGGACTACCTCAATTCACGCTACTCGTCGCGTGTGCAGCCCGGCGCGCAGGCCTGTCGACAGACCATGCCGTACTTCGGTGTCACTGGGCGACACGAAAGTACGGCACAAGTGGTGGTCTCGACCGAGTTGTCCACAGATCCTCCTCGCGGGCGACCAATGGCGCCGTCGAGCGGTCACACTGTGCGCCATGACTGTTGCTGCGCCCGACACGGCTCGTCTCGACGACCTGCTCGCGTCGCAGGACGGTGTCATCACCCGCGGGCAGGTGATCGACTGTGGATTCTCCGCAGCCTTCGTCCGCCGCATGGTGCGGTGCCGGGAATGGGCGACGGTGTTCCCCGGCGTCTATGTCGATCACACCGGGCCACTGACCGCACGACAGCGCCAGTGGAGTGCGGTACTCGACGCGTTTCCGGCGGCGCTGAGTCACTCATCGGCGATACTCGACGGCGACGTGGCGCCGACCCAGCCGGTGCACATCGTCGTAGACCGACAACGCCGGGTGACCAGACGCCAGGGTGTGGTCGTCCACTACGGCTCTCGGCTGGACGACAGGGTGCTCTGGCATGCGCGTCCCCCGCGCCTGCGTATCGAGGAGGCCGTGCTCGATGTCGTCGATGCGTCGTCGTCGTCGGCGCGCGTCGTCGCCTGCCTGGCAGATGCGGTGCAGGCTCGCCGAACCACCGCAGACCGCCTGCTCGCGGCGCTGCGCCGCCGGCCACGGATCGCGCACCGACGGTTCGTCGAGGGCGTTCTCCGTGATGTACGGGACGGCACGTGTTCGGTTCTCGAGCACGGATACCTGACGAAAGTTGAACGGGCCCATGGTCTTCCTGCGCCGATCCGGCAGGCGCCGACCACCGTGGGACGTCGGGGCCTGCGCGATGTGGAGTTCGTCAACTTCGGTCTCGTCGTCGAACTCGACGGCCGACTCGGTCACGACGGTCCGGTGGCACGCGACCGCGACCTCGAACGTGACCTCGACGCCGCGGTTCACGGCGATCGGCTGACGCTTCGTCTGGGATGGGGACAGGTGTACGAACGTCCGTGTGCCACAGCGACGAAGATCGCCCGCGCGCTGCGCGCCCGTGGATGGCGGGGAACCGTCGCCGGATGCCCGGCATGTCCGTCATCGCCGTAGATCGGTGTCACATGGTGGCATCGATCTACGGCGTAAGCCCGCTCAGCGCTCCTTCGACCGGATGCGCACCCCACCCAGCGGGACGGTCACCGCGCCACCAGGATCGGTGAAGAAGTCGTTGCCCTTGTCGTCGACGACGATGAACGCCGGGAAGTTCTCGACCTCGATCTTCCAGACGGCTTCCATACCGAGCTCGGGGTATTCGATGACCTCCTGGCTCCTGATGCAATCAAGCGCCAGCCGTGCAGCCGGGCCACCGATCGAGCCGAGATAGAAACCACCGTGTGCCGCACAGGCATTGGTGACCTGCTTGGAGCGGTTGCCCTTGGCCAGCATGACCATCGAGCCGCCCGCCGCCTGGAACTTCTCGACATAGGAGTCCATGCGGCCGGCCGTGGTCGGTCCGAACGAGCCCGAGGCCATACCCTCCGGGGTCTTCGCCGGTCCGGCGTAGTAGACAGGGTGATCGCGCAGGTACTGCGGCATCGGTTCACCCGCGTCGAGGCGCTCGGCGATCTTGGCATGCGCGATGTCTCGGGCGACGACGAGCGGGCCGGTGAGCGAAAGCCGGGTCTTGACAGGGTAGTTGGACAGCTCCGCCAGGATCTCACTCATCGGGCGGTTCAGGTCGACGTCGACGACCGCGCCGCCCTCGATGTCCTCGGCGACCCCGGCGTCCGGCATGTATTGGGCGGGATCGGTTTCGAGCTGCTCGAGGAACACGCCATCGGCGGTGATCTTGCCCAATGCCTGGCGGTCGGCCGAACACGACACCGCGATCGCGACCGGACAGGAGGCGCCGTGGCGCGGCAGGCGCACGACGCGGACGTCGTGGCAGAAGTACTTGCCGCCGAATTGTGCTCCGATGCCGAAGGATTGGGTGAGCTTGAACACCTCCTCCTCCAATTCGACGTCCCGGAAGCCGTGTGCGGCCATCGATCCCTCGGTGGGCAGGGTGTCGAGATAATGAGCCGAGGCGTATTTCGCCGTCTTCAACGCGAACTCGGCGGAGGTTCCACCGATGACCACCGCGAGGTGATACGGCGGGCAGGCTGCGGTGCCGAGCGAGCGGATCTTCTCGTCCAGGAACTCCAGCAGCCGCTTGGGATTCAGGATGGCCTTGGTCTCCTGGAACAGGAACGACTTGTTGGCGCTACCGCCACCCTTGGCCATGAACAAGAACTTGTATTCGGGGCCCTTCGGTCCCTGCTCGGTGGAGTAGATCTCCACCTGCGCAGGCAGATTGGTGCCCGTGTTCGTCTCGTCGTAGGTGGTCAGGGGCGCCAGCTGCGAATACCGCAGATTGAGCTTGGTGTAGGCGTCGTAGACACCGCGTGAGATCCACTCACCGTCGGTGACCCCGGTGAGCACCCCCTCGGACTTCTTGCCCATGACGATCGCGGTACCGGTGTCCTGGCACATCGGCAGCACGCCGCCGGCGGAGATGTTGACGTTCTTGAGCAGGTCGAGCGCGACGAAGCGGTCGTTGCCCGAGGCCTCCGGATCGTCGATGATCTTGCGCAACTGCGCGAGGTGCGCGGGCCGCAGATAGTGGCTGATGTCGTGCATCGCCTCGGCGGTCAGTCGCTGCAAGGCCTCGGGGGCGACTTTGAGGAAGGTCTGACCATCGGCGGTGAAGGTCGAGACCCCCTCGGTGGTGATCAGTCGATACGGGGTGTCATCGGCGCCGGAGGGCAGCAAATCGGCATAGCGGAACTCCGGAGCAAGGGCTGGTTTGCTCACGCGGAAATCCTAGCGCGGCACCTCAGAGCCCGAGCAGGGAGCGGAACGCCTGCGCGGCCGCCGACGGATCGCGGCGCGAGACGACCCCGAGACTCGAGCGGGCTGCGGCGTCGGCAAGGGGCACCGCGACGACGCCGTCGAAGCCGGCCGCGGTGTTCTCGCTGAGTGCACCGACGCCGATGCCGCGCCGGGCCAGCAGGCTCACCTGGGCGGGCGTCGTGACCTCCCAGCGTGGGGTTGTGGTCATCCCGATACGAGCAGCTGCGGCATCGAGTGCGGCGCGTGCCCCGGTACCGACCGGCAAGGAGATCAGATCGGCGGTCAACAGGTGCGCGGTGTCCAGGGTCGTCGACGACGCCCACGGATGATCGGGGGCGAGGACCGCGCACAACGCGTCCTCGACGATGACGTGGGTGAGCATGTCGGCCGGGGCCTCGCCCGCCCATCCGGCGACGGCGACGTCGAGCCCGCCGTCACGCACCGCGCGCATCAGATCGTCGGAGAGACCCTCGATCAGCCGGACGTCGATCCCCGGGTGACTGTCGTGCATCACCGCAAGCGCGTCGACGAGCGGATCCCACGTCAGTCCGGTGACGGCTCCGACATGCAGCGATCCGGTCATCACACCGCGGATCGCGTTGGCCGTGTCGGTGACGGCGTCGATGCCGCTCAGGGCCTGACGGATCACCGGAAGCAGCGTGCGGCCCTCCGCGGTGAGCGACACCCGCCGCGAGGTGCGATCGAAAAGCGTCACGCCTAGTTCGCGTTCGAGCTTCGCGATCTGGGTGGACACCCCGGACTGGCTGACACGCACGGTCTGCGCGCCGGCGGTGAACGTGCCGGCGTCGACGACCGCGGTCACGTATCGCAACTGATGCAGTTCCATTGCTGAAAATGATAGATGCTATCCGAAAGATCTGTTGGACGGATGGACTCTCGGACTCCACCATGGAGTCATGACAGAGATGATCTCCACCACCGAGACCACCCGTACCGTCGCTGAGACCTACTTCGATGCTTGGCGCACAAGAGATTTCGACCGGTTGCGGTCGGTGCTCGCCCCCGACGTGAGCTTCGTCGGCGTCATGGGTGTTGCCGACGGCGCCGACGCCTGCCTCGCCGGACTGCGGGGCATGGCCGAATCGATCATGGATGACCTCGTCCTGCACGCCCGTGTGGCCGACGGCGACGACGTCATCACCTGGTTCGACCTGGTGACCAAGGACGGCGCCACGTTGCCGACCGCCAATTGGAGCCATGTCGAGGACGGACTGATCACCCGCATCCGGGTCACCTTCGATCCGCGGCCACTCGGAAACGTTTGAGCCTCAGGGGTAGTGGCGCACCGGCCCGAACTGGGGCCGGTGCGCTTTCAGAAGCGGTGCTCGATGTCGGCGTAGTCGCCGATCTCAGCAGCGAGAAGCTCGGCTATGCGATGTCCCTCGGTTCGCCAGCGTGCCTCGATGGCTGAATCGCACTCCTCCGTGCTCACCGCCGTCCAGGCCGGCAGGGCCGGCTCACCGTCGGCGGCCGCCGGCTCGGTTGCGTACAGAACCACGTGTGTCGTCCGGGTGCTCCTCGCGAGGACTCAGATGCTCAGGCGTGCGTACTCGCGGAGCTTGGCGGTCTTGTGGACGGCCTCGATCCGGCGAATGGTGCCCGACTTGGAGCGCATGACCAGCGAACGCGTGGTGGCGCCGCCGGGTCGGTAGGTAACGCCGCGCAGCATGTCGCCGTTGGTGACGCCGGTCGCGCAGAAGAACGAGTTCTCACCGCTGACCAGATCGTTGGTGCCGAGCACACGGTCGAGATCGTGGCCGGCGTCGAGTGCCTTCTTGCGCTCTTCCTCGTTGCGCGGCCAGAGCTTGCCCTGGATCTCGCCGCCCATGCACTTCATCGCGACAGCGGTGATGATGCCCTCGGGGGTACCACCGACACCCATCAGCATGTCGACGGTGCTGTAGTCGCCCGCAGCGGCGATCGACCCCGCGACGTCGCCGTCGGAGATGAGGCGGATCTTGGCGCCGGCCTGTCGGATCTCGCCGATCAGATCGGCGTGGCGCGGCCGGTCGAGGACGACGACGGTCAGGTCGGCGACGTCGATGCCCTTGGCCTTGGCGACGGAGTTGATGTTCCATTCCACCGATTCGTCGATGTTGATGGCGCCCTTGGCCTCCGGCCCCACGGCGATCTTGTCCATGTAGAACACCGCCGACGGGTCGTACATGGTGCCGCGCTCGGACACCGCGATCACCGCGATCGAGTTGGGGCGGCCCTCGGCCATCAGGGTGGTCCCGTCGATGGGGTCGACCGCGACGTCGCAGTCGGGTCCGCTGCCGTCGCCGACCTCTTCGCCGTTGAACAGCATCGGGGCTTCATCCTTCTCGCCCTCACCGATCACCACGACGCCGCGCATCGACACCGTCGAGAGCAGCTCACGCATCGCGTCGACGGCGGCACCATCGCCGCCCTTCTTGTCGCCACGACCCACCCAGCGTCCGGCTGCCAACGCGGCGGCCTCGGTGACTCGCACCAACTCCATCGCGAGGTTGCGGTCAGGGGCCTGGGGGGTGGCTTCGGTCATGTCTTGGACTCCTCGGCGTGCGGCGGTGCGACTGCCCTCCATCCTCGCATGTCACCTCGATGCGCTGGTCACCGCCCGGTGTGATCGATCCGTGCGGTTGCGTGCGGCCGGTAAACGGCGGATGGGCGATTTGCCGAACGGCGTGTGTCGGCTGGAATACTGAGCCCCATGGCCCAGAAACCGCGCTATCTCGTCAGCGGTAAGGACATGATCTGGTCGATCATTCCGCTGTTGGCGATCTGCGCGCTCGTCGCGATCGCCTCGGGGAACTGCTCGGTGGGGCTCACCGGAAGTGCCTCCGACGACCGGCGCAGCCCGTTCGACGTGCAGGGTGCGCTGCTCTCGGACTCGCAGACGCTGCCCTTCCCGATCCGCAAGCCGCCGGACCCCGCCGGATGGAAACCGAGTTCGGGCAGCCGTGAGAACGTGGCCGGACACGTGGTCAGCAACGTCGGCTGGATCACCAACAGCGGTAGCTACGTGCAGCTGACCCAGACCGACGCGTCCGAGGACGAACTCGTCGACCATCTCGCCGATGGTTCGACCGTGGCCTCGGGGACCGGCACCCGTGAGATCGGTGGGCAGCGCTGGGTGACCTACAGCACCCACGACGGCAACAAATTCTGGATCACCGACCTCGGGTCGGTCCGAATCGCGGTCATGTCCACCGGTTCCGACAGCGGGATGGCCACGATGGCCGAATCGGTGATGGAGCAGCAGCCGCTGCCGGGTAGGGGTTGACGCGCACCGCGTCAGCGATAGCGAACCATCAGATCGTTGTCAGTGCTGAATCCGCAACGTGCGTATAGCGGAACGGATTTCGAGGTCGGGGACAGAACGACCTTGGTGTAGCCTCGAGCGTCGGCGAATCTGAGTACCGCTTCGATGAGGTCGTGGCCGATGCCGCGGCCTCGATGTTCGGCAGCTACGTAGAGATGCCCGAGATATCCCCACGATTCCGCGGCGACAGACCTGGGACTGGGCATGCGCGTGTATTCGGTCAGACAGACCATGCCCACCGCGGCCGACGTTGTGCGATCCGCTGCCACGACCTCCGTAACGGCGGTCCACACGGACCGGTGCGGGGCAGTCATCCAGCGCTCAACCTCAGTGACGAACTCGGCATCGGCCGACCACGCCGGTATCTCCGGCGCGGTTTCCCGCGCCCAGGCCCATCGCAGCACGGCCACGTCGGTGGGACTGGTGCACTCGGAGATCATCGTCGCTTCGGCCACTGTGCTCCTCGTGTTCTTCTGACTCCAAGCTCAGTCGTCGAACTCGTCGTCATCCTCCGACGCGTCCTCCTCGTCCAATTCCTCACCGTCGTTGAGCACCGCCTCGATGCGTTCGCGTGCGCCGGCGAGGTGGGCCTCGCAGCGATCGGCGAGCGCCTCGCCGCGTTCCCACAGCGCGAGCGAGGCGTCGAGGTCGAGGCCTCCGCGCTCCAGGGCCGCGACCACTTCGTTGAGTTCGTCGCGGGCTTGTTCGTATCCGAGTTCGTCGATCGGGGTGCGTCCGTCGTCGGAGGTGTTGGCCTTTTGTGAAGCCGAATTCTTGGCTGCCCGTTGGGGACTCACTGTTCCTCCTGCGTATGGTCGTCGGTCTCGTCGTGGTGGTGAGGGGCGTCGTGGTGGTGAGGGGAGTGCGCGGCCGATTCGATCGAGGTGACGTCGGCGTGAATCGATCCGTCGCCCAACCGGATTCGTAGCCGCGCCGACGTCGGCAGACCGTCCACGGAGTCGAGCACGTGCGGCGGGTCGGTGTCGACGCGCTGCACGACCGCGTAGCCGCGGGCCAGCGTCTGAGCAGGCCCCAGCGTCGCCAGCCGGGCCACGAGATGTTCGGTGCGGCGGTCCTCGGTGTCGAGTCGGCCGATGAGGGTACGACGCAGATCGGCTCGCAGTCGGTCGACGCGTTCGTTGTGTCGGTCGAGCACGGTGAACGGATCGGCGAGCACCGGGCGAGCACGAAGGCCGGCGATCACCCGGTCCTCGCGGTGCACCCAGTTGCGCAGGGCGTGCGCGCTGCGGCGGCGCAGGGCGGCGATCCCGGCGAGTTCGGCCTCCACGTCGGGGACCACGCGTTTGGCCGCGTCGGTGGGGGTGGCGGCACGGATGTCGGCGACGAAGTCCAGGAGCGGATTGTCGGGTTCGTGGCCAATCGCGCTGATCACGGGCGTCGAACACGCGGCGACCGCCCGCAACAGCGCCTCGTCGGAGAACGGCAACAGGTCCTCGACGCTGCCGCCGCCGCGGGCGATGATGATGACGTCGATGTCGGCGTGCGCGTCGAGCTCGCGAAGGTGGCCGATGATCCGCGGTACCGCCGTCGGGCCCTGCACCGGTGCATCGCGCACATCGAAGCGCACCGCCGACCACCGCGCCGAGGCCACCGACACCACGTCGCGTTGCGCGGCACTGGCGCGGCCGGAGATCAGGCCGATGGTGCGCGGTAGGAACGGGATCGGACGTTTCAGACGCGCGTCGAAGAGTCCCTCGGCGGCCAGCAGCTGCCGTAGCCGCTCGATGCGCAACAGCAGCTGACCCACGCCGATGGGGCGAATGTCGCTGACGCGCAACGAGATCGTGCCGCGGCCGGTGTAGTAGCTGGGACGACCGAGCATCACCACATGAGCCCCATCGGTGATCGGGACCTCGGTGCGGGCCAGCAGATCGGGGCTGCAGGTCACCGAGATGGAGATGTCGGCGGCCGGATCGCGCAGCGTCAGAAACGATGTGCGCGTACCGGGGCGGCGGCTGATCTGGGTGACCTGGCCCTCCACCCAGATCTGGCCGAGCCGGTGAATCCAGTCGCCGATCTTCGTGTTGACGGTGCGCACCGGCCACGGGTTGTCGGCCGAATTGGCCGAACCGCCACCGCTCACTTCGATGGCGAGCGCTTGTTCTCGGCCGCGGTGATCCGATTGTCGATCATGGTGATGAACGGCGCGCGGTTGCGGTTGGCCTTCTCGTAGGCGAGCAACTCGGAGAGTTCGTCGACGCCGACCGACCTCAGCTTGGCACGCAGCTGGGCCAGGGTGAGGTTGTCGTATTCGGTGTATTCGACGACCTCGGGCACCGGACCGGTGGGCGCCGGGGTGTCACTGCCGGGGCCGGTGGTCGAGGAGGTGATGACCTCCTCGGGGGCCGATGAGTACAGCGCGAATCGCCCGGCGTCGGCGCGCGGGGCCGGCGACTCGGCGGGTGTGGACTCGGACGGCGCGGGCCCGGTGTCGTCGTCCGCAGCGGTGTCGTGCTCGTCATCGGTGGTGTCGGTGAGGCTCGCCCGCCCGGACTCGATCGGCACGACGGTATCGGCGACCTCGGCGTCATCCTCGTCGAACCGCGCCCACGCGGGTTCTTCGCTGGGGCGGTCGAAGATCATTTCCAGTGCGGTGTCGCCCTTGATGGCCAACTCGGCGATGCCCTGTTGGGCGCGCATCGCCAACTGCAGCGTCTCGCTGACCGCGGTCACCGGCAGGGTGAACAGCAGAGTCGGCAACTTGCGCGTCTCTTCGACGGCCGTGACGACGAGACCTGCGGCGATACGGGCCGGATAAGGAGCACGAACCATGGGTTCACTCTGCCATCTCGCGGCGAGTGGTCCAACACGTACCCTTGGGGACATGACTGAATCCAAGCGCATCCTGCTCGCCGAACCGCGGGGATATTGCGCCGGCGTGGATCGCGCCGTGGAGACCGTCGAGCGTGCACTCGACAAGCACGGTGCGCCCGTCTACGTCCGCAAGGAGATCGTGCACAACCGGCACGTCGTCGACACCCTCGCCGAGCGTGGCGCGATCTTCGTCGGCGAGACCGACGAGGTACCCGAAGGCGCCATCGTCGTGTTCTCCGCCCACGGCGTCTCCCCGGAGGTGCATCGCACCGCCGCGCAACGCAACCTCAAGACCATCGACGCCACCTGCCCGCTGGTCACCAAGGTGCATCAAGAGGCCAAGCGCTTCGCCCGCGATGACTACGACATCCTGCTCATCGGTCACGAGGGCCACGAGGAGGTCGAGGGCACCGCGGGGGAGGCGCCGGAGCACATCCAGCTCGTGGACGGTCCCGACGCCGTCGACACCGTGAGTGTGCGTGACGAATCGAAGGTCATCTGGCTCTCCCAGACCACGTTGTCGGTGGACGAGACGATGGAGACCGTGCGCCGCCTCCGTGAGCGATTCCCCGAGCTCAACGACCCGCCGAGCGACGACATCTGTTACGCGACCCAGAATCGTCAGGTCGCCGTGAAGGCGATGGCCCCGAAGTGCGATCTGGTGATCGTCGTCGGCTCGAAGAACTCGTCGAACTCGGTGCGGCTCGTCGAGGTGGCGCTGCAGAACGGCGCGTCGGCCTCCTACCTGGTCGACTATGCGCGTGAGATCGACCCGGCCTGGCTCGACGGCGTCGAGACCGTCGGCATCACCTCGGGTGCATCGGTGCCGGAGGTCCTGGTCCGTGGGGTCATCGACTTCCTGTCCGAGTACGGCTTCGATTCCGTCGAAAAGGTCACCACCGCCGAGGAAACGCTGACCTTCGCCCTGCCGCGTGAACTGCGGCCGGCTCGAACGGCCAAGTAACCCAACACCGGATCCGTCGTGGGCGGATTCCGGTCAGTACTCGTCAGGGTCGAGTCGACGGACCCGACGATGGGGTAGCGAGAGCGCCAGGACCGCAACCACCACGGCCACGGCGAGCCCCACGCCCACCAGCGCGACGTTGCGCGGGCTGTGATCGGGTGCCGTCGCGACCGCGGGAGCCGCGATCGGCGTAGGCACCTCGGGATCGGCGAGCGGTCCCTCGGGCAGCTCAGCGGTCAGCGCCGCGACAGTGTCGATGACCCCGTGACCGATCGCCTGATCGTGGCCCGGTCCCGGGGCGTGCGCGGTGCGGACGATACGGTCCATCACCTCACCCGCCGACAACCCCGGGTACCGTGCGCGGACCAATGCCACCGTGCCGGCGACGAACGGGGTGGAGAAGCTGGTACCCAGCAACGGAAGCGGGCCCGAGTTGCTCCGCTGCGCGTTGACCAGCGACGAACTGCGGGGAGTGCTGTCGAGACTGATGATCCCGGTACCCGGTGCCGCGACATCGACCCACGGCCCGTGCAAGCTGAACGAGCTCGGCGCTCCGGTGCCGGCATCGACCGAGCCCACCGCGAGAACATAGGGCGAGAACCAGGCGGGACTGGCCACGGTCTGGACCGATCCCCACCCGTCGGGATCGCCGGGTAGCGGTGGCGGATTCTGTTCGGCACACGCCGACCCCTGCGACAGGTTGCCTGCAGCGACCACCACGACCACGTTGCGGTCGAAGGCGTAGCGGACCGCGGCGCCCAGCGAACGGTCGGCGGGCCGGGCACCCGCCGGGGAACACGCCACCTCGGAGATGTTGATGACCGTGGCACCGAGGTCGACGGCGCGGACCACCGCGTTGGCGAGGGTGGTCACCGACCCGTATCCGCCGCCGACCGCCGGGTCCGCGTCGTCGCGACGCCGGTCCTTGGCGTCGAAGGCGCTGCTGGACTGGCGAATCGAGATGATCGAGGCATCCGGTGCGACTCCGGAGAACGCGTCGTCAGGCGACGGGGCGGCCGCGATGAGCCCGGCCACCAGCGTGCCGTGCGCATCACAGTCGGCGAGTCCGTCGCCACCCGAGACATAGTCGCCGCCGCCGCGCAATCGCGGCAGTCGGGGATGCGGCGTGACACCGGTGTCGATCACGGCGACGCGTTGTCCCGCTCCGCGCGAAAAGCGCCAGGCCTCTTCCAGATTCATCATCTGTTGAGCAGGAGAGGGCTGGCTCGCGGCGGTGACGGCGACGGGTCGCGCGCAGAGCGTGCGTTGTTCGGTGGGTTCGGGCGGTGCCACCGGGGCGGACCGGTTCAACGCCCCCGGATCGACCTGAGGCGGACTCAGCGCGAAGGCGGGCCCACCACCGGAGACGGCGACAAGCGTGGCGACGGCCAGTGCCATGGCGAGGCCGGTCGGGAAACGACGACGACGGACAACTCCGGACGCCGGTCGCCCAGCTCCGTGACGGACCACTAGATGTCCCGAACCGTCTGGTACAGATCGAGAATCCAGACGAGCAGCGGCACGATCACCACGATCAGGGCGTACTCGCCGAGTTCGGCGAGGCGTCGCATCACCGGCGAGAACTCATGTCCGGGTGCGAGCACACCGACCACGAGTGCGACAACGAGAGCTGTTGCCGCGACCACGAATCCGACGAACGGCCACCACCCGTCGACCGCGGTCAACGAATCGACGAGCGCAGCGAGGGTCAGCACCCCACCGCCGATCAGGACACACGCCTGCACGAGGTCGCTGTGTGAGCGGCCGCGCAGGCACAACACGACGGCCAGGATGACCGCCAGTGCCATCGACTTGGCGTCGACGCCGTTCCACGGGGTCGCGGTGATGACCGCGGCGGGGCCGATCACCGCGGTGGCACCGGCCACGATGCCCGTGAGATAGGCGTTCGCCAGATACGAACGACGTTCGAGCGCATCGGCTTTCGGAAGAGCCATCGCTCCGATCGCGCCGATGCCCTCGATGGTGGGGACAGGCTGGGCGTCGTCCGGATCGAGCGGCACACCAGCCGTCGGCACCGGCGGCAGCGGTAGTTTCGCCAACACGATCGTCAGCCGGGGCGCCATCGCGACGACGAGCAAGGCCGCGGCCGCGCCGACGGCGGCGACATTGCGCGTCGAGCTGTCGATGAGCAGAGCAGCCAGCGAGATCGCACCACCGATCACCGAGGCGGTCAGCAGGGCGGCGTGCACCACCGCGCCGACCGCGCTCAGCCGATAGGACACGACGCAGACGAGCACCACCACCGCGAACCCCAGCGAGAGATGCGCGGAGCCGTAGGGTCCGGGAACGGTGAGCATGCCGGCCACGAACGCCGTCGGAGCGGCCGCGGCAGCCAGGACCGTCGCCGTGGTGTCGTCGCGATATCGATGGGCGACGATGGCCGATGCGGTGACCAACGCCAGCGTCATCGTCGCGGCCGGGATCGCCGGCCACCAGACATCGGCATGCCACCGCATCCCGGCCAGGGGCACCGCGCCGACGATGCCCGCCAGGATCGCCGCGGCGAATCCGATCACCCGGGCTCCCTGCGCCGACCAGTTGGCGAAGCGCGATTCGTTCAGGCGCGCAACGGCATCGACGACGTCGTCGAACAGTGCCGGCGAATCGTCGGTGCGCACCGAGGTGACCATCAGCAGGTCGCCGTCACGCACCCCGGAGTCGGCGAGCGAACGGTTCACGGGCAGCGGCGGCTGCCCGATGCGCGACAGGGTCCATCGCGACCGCCGATCGAGCACGTTGTCGCCGCTCGGGTCCGGCTCGGTGTCGTCGGGGTCTCGCCGGCGCGGGCTGCGCGACTCGATCTGGGTGACGAGATCGCCGAGGAGCGCAGCCACCGGGACTGCAGCCGGAAGTGCGACGTCGAGCTGGGTGTTGCCGCCGAGCACCGACACCCGTACCAACGCGGGTTCGATCGACGGCGCCGACGCCCGCAGCGCACC
This sequence comes from Gordonia sp. N1V, assembly GCF_029269935.1. NCBI lineage: Bacteria > Bacillati > Actinomycetota > Actinomycetes > Mycobacteriales > Gordoniaceae > Gordonia > Gordonia sp. N1V. Next base: position 36,412 of record NZ_JARJDD010000011.1, on the reverse strand, counting down.
GTTCTCGGCGGGTGCCGCTGGTCGGGTATCCACAGATGACATCTCGACGTTCCTCCCCCTTGATTCGCAGTTACCATAACCACACGTTCGGCTTTGGGTGAGATGTCCTATTCGTTCCGGTGGATAACACGGTGTACGGAACGTCTCGGTGAGTCGACGGGGGACAACGCGCGAGGGGCGAGGTAGAGGGGACGAGGGGGACAGGTGAGCACAACCGATGGTTTCGTGCGGCGGCCACGGATCACGCCACCACGTGCGCCCGGTGGTGAACTGAACATCCAGCCGCCCCCGGATGTGCCGCGGGTGGTTCCGGGCGGGATGTTGCTGAAGTTGCTGCCGGTGATCATGGTGGTCGCGGTCATCGGCATGTTGGCGATGATGTTCGCGACCGGGGGTCGCAACATCCTGACCAATCCGCTGTTCATGATGTTCCCCCTGATGATGCTGATGTCGATGTTCGGCATGTTCGCAGCGGGAGGTCGTGGGGGCGGCAAGAAGGCCGCCGAACTCAACGAGGAACGCAAGGACTACTTCCGCTACCTCGCCGGCCTGCGCACGCAGGTCGGCGACACCAGTGGTGCACAGCGTGCGGCGTTGGCCTGGAGCCATCCCGATCCGCGCAGCATTCCCGATCTGATCGGGACGCGCCGGATGTGGGAGCGGCGACCGGCCGACAACGATTTCGCGCATGTGCGGGTCGGTCTGGGTACGCAGCGATTGGCCACCCGTCTGGTGCCGCCGGAGACCGGGCCGCTGGAGGATCTCGAGCCGGTGTCGATGGTCGCGCTGCGGCGATTCGTCCGGACGCATTCGGTGGTGCACCGACTGCCGACCGCGGTGTCATTGCGGGGCTTTCCGGCCATCAACATCGAGGGTGTGCGTCAGGAGACCCGAGAACTGCTGCGCGCCATGGTCATCGAGTTGTGTGCCTTCCACGGGCCGGACCATCTCCGGGTGGCCGTGGTGACCGCAGACCCGGCCGGTGAGGCCTGGGACTGGGCGAAATGGCTGCCGCACGTCGGGCATCCCTCGCTGGCCGATGCCGTCGGACCGATGCGGATGATCTTCCCGACATTGGCGGACCTGGAGACCGCGCTCGCCACCGAACTGGCCGACCGCGGCCGGTTCTCCCGGTCGGCGCCGCCGACTCCCGGTCGGGTGCACCTGGTGGTGATCATCGACGACGGCAGGGTGACCGGAGCCGAGCGGCTCGTCAACGACGCCGGGATGGAGGGCGTCACCGTACTCGATCTGACCGCACCGCCCGACGGGCTCGCCGCCAGACGCGGACTGCAGCTGGTGGTCTCCGACGGCACTGTGTCGGCGAGAAGTGCCTATGGCACCGAGGATTTCGCGACGATGGATGCGTTGGGTATCGCCGAATGCGAGGCCATGGCCCGACGGCTGGCTCGCTATCGGTTGGCGACGGCGGCCTCCCTGGCCAGTCTCGATTCCGAGGCCACCGCCCTCGACCCCGGACTACCGGCGTTACTGGGCATCGACGACGTGTCCCGCTTCGACACGGCGGTGCACTGGCGAGGGCGCACCGGGCGTGACCGCTTGCGCGTTCCGATCGGCTACACACCATCGGGTGGGACAGTCGAACTCGACATCAAGGAGAGCGCGCACGGCGGCACCGGTCCGCACGGGTTGTGCATCGGCGCAACCGGTTCGGGAAAGTCGGAATTCCTGCGCACGCTCGTGGTGGCGATGCTGGCCACCCACTCACCCGCCGAGCTCAATCTGGTCCTCGTCGACTTCAAGGGCGGCGCCACCTTCCTCGGGCTCGAACGCAGCCCCCATGTGGCGGCCTTGATCACCAACCTCGAGCAGGAATTGGCGATGGTCGACCGGATGAAGGATGCGCTGTCGGGGGAATTGAATCGTCGTCAAGAAGTGTTGCGCGCGGCCGGGAACTTCGCCAACGTCACCGAATACGAACAGGCCCGCGCCGCCGGCGCTCCGTTGCAACCCCTGCCGGCATTGTTCATCGTCGTGGACGAGTTCTCCGAATTGCTGGCGCAGAAACCGGATTTCGCCGAACTGTTCGTCGCGATCGGACGGCTCGGGCGGTCGCTGCACATTCATCTGCTGCTTGCCTCCCAACGACTCGAGGAGGGCAAGTTGCGCGGTCTCGACAGCCACCTCTCGTATCGGATCGGTCTGAAGACGTTCTCGGCGAACGAATCCCGATCGGTACTCGGGGTTCCCGACGCGTACCATCTGCCCAGCGTGCCCGGTTCGGGATACCTCAAATGCGATGCGGGCGAGCCGATCAGGTTCAACACCTGCTACGTCTCGGGTCCGTATCACCCGCCCGCCGACGTGCGAGACACCGTAACCGGGGTCGGTGACGCGCCGGGGTTACGGGGTGCGATGAAGATGTTCACCGCCCTGCCCGTCCCGTTCGACGCCGCCGACGACGCCTCGGGCCTGGATACGACGGGGACGAATCGGGTGCCGCCCGCCGCGTCCGTTGGTGCCGGTGGCTCGGTGCTCGACCAGGCGGCCGCACTGCTGTCGGCGATGCCGCCCGCCTCCTCACCCCCTTCCGTGCCGGCCCCCGCTGCGTCGACCCCACCTGCGTCCACCGCCACCTCCGACACCCCACCGGAGCCGGCGGGCGTGACCGCCGGAACCGTGAGTGTTCCGTCCCTGCTGCAGACCCTGGTCGGACGGATCGCCGGTGCCGGGCCCAGCGCCCACGAGGTCTGGCTGCCACCGCTCGACGAGTCGCCGACCGTCGACGGGTTGATCGGCGACCGCGACTTCTCGACGCCGTCGGCTCCCGGCGATCTGCGGGTACCGGTCGGCATCATCGATCGCCCCTTCGATCAGCGCCGTGACCAGCACGTCCTGGACCTGTCCGGTGCGGCAGGCAACGTCGCGGTCGTCGGCGGCCCCCAGACCGGCAAGTCGACCGCGGTACGCACGCTGATCGTCGCCGCGGCCGCCACCCACACCCCCGAACAGGTGCAGTTCTACTGTCTGGACTTCGGTGGGGGTTCCCTCGCCGGTATCGCGGGCCTGCCCCACGTGGGTTCGGTCGCGACCCGCGGCGACATGGACGCGGTGCGTCGCACGGTCGCCGAGGTGACCGCGGTGGTGCGGGCGCGGGAGTTGCGGTTCGCCCGTCTCGGTATCGAGTCGATGTCCGATTACCGTGCGCGGCGCCAGGACTGGATGCGGACCGGCCGCACCGGGCCCGACGATCCGCTCGCCGATGACCCGCACGGCGATGTGTTCCTGGTTCTCGACGGGGTCGGCGTGTTGCGCGGGGAGATGGAGTTCCTGGAAGAACAGATCGGGATCATCGTCTCCCAGGGGCTTTCCTACGGCGTCCACCTGATCGTGACGGCCACCCGCTGGGCCGAGGTCCGCCCGGCGATGCGGGACCTGATCGGCAGTCGACTCGAACTACGCCTCGGTGACGCCATGGATTCCGAGCTCGGACGCAAAGCGGCCTCGCAGGTGCCGCACAACCGGCCCGGTCGTGGACTCAGCCCCGACGGTATGCATCTGCTGGTGGCATTACCGCGCCTCGACGGCGACCCCTCGCCGGCGACATTGCCGATGGGCGGACAACTCGCCCTCGACACGATCTCGCTGGCCTACCCCGACCGGCGAGCACTGCCGGTGCGCAAGCTCGGCACCGAGATCTCCGCGGCACGCGTTGCCGAGCTCGTCGCCGACGCCGAGATCGTCCTCGGTCCCCACCAGGTGGCCATCGGAGTGGGGGAGCTCGAACTCGCCCCGGTCATCCTGGATTTCGGTGTGCAGCCCCATTTCATGGCCTTCGCCGACGTCGAGCACGGCAAGAGCACACTGCTGAAAACGATCGTCTCCGGTTTGGTCGGCGGGGCCACGCCGGATCAGGTGAAGATCGTGTTGATCGACTACCGCCGCACCATGCTCGGCATCATCACCGGTGATCATCTCGCCGGGTACGCAAGTTCGGGGGAGAACGCGACGAAGATGATGCACCAGCTCGCCGCGTACTTCACCAAACGCCTGCCACCCGACGACCTGACCGTCGATGCGCTCAAGGCACGCAGCTGGTGGTCGGGACCGGACGTGTACATCGTCGTCGACGACTACGACATGGTCGCCACCTCGTCGGGGAATCCGTTGTTGCCCTTGATCGATCTGGCATCCCACGCCCGCGACATCGGTATGCACATAGTGTTGGCGCGTCGCTCCGGCGGACTCGGGCGGGCGCTGTTCGACCCGGTGATCGGGCGACTCAAGGATCTCTCGTCGGACATGCTGCTGATGAGTGGTGACCGCGACGAGGGATACATCACCGGACGAAACCGCATGCAGCGGTTGGTGCCCGGCCGCGGTGAACTCGTGTCCCGCACCCGCACGCAGGAGATGATTCAGGTCGCCACCTCCGACCCGACCGGTCCGGACACCGCATGACGGGAATGCTGGCCACCGACCGGGGCATCCCGGGCGCCGCGACGACGACCTCGGCGAGACCGCTCGTGATCGATCTCGCCTACGGGCACACCACGATCGGTGCCGTCGGCGGCCCGGACGTCACCGACCTCCTCGAGGCCATCGATGCGGACGTCATCGTCGCAGGCGGGGTCCGGATCGGCGTCGAACAACGCTGGCGTGAGGTGTTCGCGCAGATGATCGGCGGGTACCGCGGGCCCCTGCTCATCGGCCATCCCAGCACCTGGGGTGCCATACGTAGAGGGGTGCTCACCCGGGCCGCGGGCTCGCTGCGCCCGGACATCACGCTGGTACCCCGGGCGATCCTCGTCGCCCGCAGCCATGCCGATGCGACGGTCAGCAGGTGCGCCGTCGTCGAGACCACCCACCGGCCCACGCACCACTGCGAACCGGTGCCGCCGCGCTGGGGCGTGCAGCGTCTGCGTCGCGGGGCCGCCGGCTGGGAGATCGAGGATTCCGCGGTGCTCCGCCCGGCCGGCTCGACGGCCGCCGACGCCGCGGCGGTCGAAGAGGCGATCGACGACGGCGTCGAGGCGGTCTACGTCGACGGTGACGATCCGGCGGAGGTGGGCCGGGCCGTCGACCTGATCCTCGACCACGCTGTGGCCGGCCGGGTCGTGTCGGTCGATCGCCGACTGATCGCCCGCTGGGGTTCTCGCGTCGCCCACCTCGAGCCGCTGGATTTCGGCGACCTCGAGGCGCGGGTGGCCGCATCGTCGGGGCGCCGGCGTGTGGAGCTGACGCGATGGCAGGTGCTCGGCGCGATATTGGCGGTCGCCATGCTTGTTGTCGGTGTCGTCGCCGCGGTGGCGTTGACCCGACACGACCGGCCACCTGCGCCCGCCGACCACCGCGTCACCCAGGGGCGGACGAGTCTGCTGATCCCGACCGACTGGCAGCAGGCCGAGCAGAGTGCGCCGAGTGGTGCGACGTCCTCGTCGGTGCAGTCGCGCATCGTGTTCGTCGCCCCCGAGGACGGTAGCCGCATCCTGCTGGTCCAGAGCACCGTGCGGGCGGGCTCGACGCCGTCGTCGGTGGCGCTGAGCCTGCGCAATCGGATCGCCCAGCGTGGCGACGACGTGGTCAGTGAGTTCTCCGCGTCGACCCGCTTCGCCGGGCGGGATGTGATCAGCTACCGCGAGGCCCCGGCATCGGGTGCGCCGATCCGCTGGTACGTGCTCGTCGAGCACGATCTACAGGTGAGTGTCGGATGCCAGGCCGGCACCGGCGGTGACTCCGTCGACGAACCATGCGCGCAGGCGGTGGCCTCGGCGCGCATCGCCCCGGCCTGACCTGCGGGTGCCGACGGGTACCCCGCCGGCGCGGGTGAGGCGTGTTTTGACCCTGACCTGGGCTCTCGCGTAGCCTGGATCGCTGGTGCGTGGCACCTTCTCGTCGTGCTCATCGAGCGCGGTGCGAGGAGGTAGTCGAGGCCCGGGTCCCCACTGGTCGCCGGAACATCCTCTGCCGTCGTGCCCGACCAGCATCCATGACAAGAGTTGAAGGACCAACTGTGCCTACCTACACCCCGAAGGCCGGTGACATCACCCACGCGTGGCATGTCATCGACGCCACCGACGTGGTGCTCGGCCGGCTGGCCGTGCAGAGCGCGAACCTGCTCCGCGGCAAGCACAAGCCGACCTACGCCCCGCATGTCGACGGTGGCGATTTCGTCATCATCATCAACGCCGAGAAGGTCGCGCTGACCAGCAACAAGGCCGAGCGCAAGCTGAACTACCGGCACTCCGGGCATCCCGGTGGCCTCAAGGTCCAGACGACTGCCGAGTTGCTCGAGAGCCACCCCGAGCGCGTGGTCGAGAAGGCCATCACCGGCATGCTGCCGCACACCAAGCTCGGCCGCGCCATGGCGTCCAAGCTGAAGGTCTACGCCGGCCCGAATCACCCCCACGCGGCCCAGCGCCCCGTCCCCTTCGAGATCAAGCAGGTGGCCCAGTGAGCAACGAGAACATTTCCGACGAGGCCGTCGAGGCCGCCGTGGAGAACGCTGCCGAGGTCCAGGCTGCCGCCGGTGACGACACCGCAGCTGCCGAGAGCGCCGTCGAAGCCGCCGTCGAGGCTGTCGAGTCGGTCGAGCAGGCTGCCGACGGCTACGACGCCGATGCCGTCGCCGAGCCCGCCTTCGATCGTGGCCCGGTCGTCATCGACCGCCCGATCCAGACCGTCGGTCGCCGCAAGGAGGCCGTGGTCCGTGTTCGCCTGGTGCCCGGCTCCGGTCAGTTCCACCTCAACGGCCGCACCATCGAGGAGTACTTCCCGAACAAGGTGCACCAGCAGCTGATCAAGGCCCCGCTGGTCACCGTAGAGCGCACCGAGTCGTTCGACATCTACGCCAAGCTCGTCGGTGGCGGCCCCTCGGGCCAGGCCGGCGCGCTGCGTCTGGCGATCGCCCGTGCCCTCATCGAGGTCACCCCGGAGGATCGTCCGGCCCTGAAGAAGGCCGGCTTCCTCACGCGCGACCCGCGTGCGGTCGAGCGCAAGAAGTACGGCCTGAAGAAGGCCCGCAAGGCGTCGCAGTACTCCAAGCGCTGACTTGGCACGCCTTTTCGGAACCGACGGCGTCCGAGGCCTGGCCAACGCCGAGCTCACCACCGAGCTCGCGTTGCGCCTGGCCTCGGCCGCCGCGTTCGTTCTCGGTACCGGCCCCCGACCCCGCGCGGTCGTCGGCCGGGATCCGCGCGCCTCGGGCGAAATGCTGGAGGCCGCGGTCTGCGCCGGGCTGGCCGCCTCGGGTGTCGACGCGATCCGCGTCGGCGTCCTGCCCACCCCGGCCATCGCTTTTCTCACCGCCGACTACGGCGCGGCGTTCGGCGTGATGATTTCGGCGTCGCACAATGCGATGCCCGACAACGGGATCAAGTTCTTCGGCGCCGGTGGCCACAAACTCGACGACGAGATCGAGGACCGTATCGCCGCGGCGATGGACACCGAGTTGCCCCGTCCCACCGGTGCCGGCGTCGGCCGACTGTCCGACGCGCCCGATGCGTCGCAGCGTTATGCCCGGCATCTGGCCGAGGCGATCGATGTGCGACTCGACTCGCTGACCGTGGTGGTCGACTGCGCCAACGGCGCAGCGTCACTCATCGCCCCGCAGGTCTACGCCGCCGCGGGGGCCACGGTCATCCCCATTCACGCCGACCCCGACGGCATCAACATCAACGAGGACTGCGGCTCGACCCACATGGGGAAGTTGCAGGCCGCGGTACTCGAACACGGCGCCGACCTCGGGTTGGCCCACGACGGTGACGCCGATCGGTGTCTCGCGGTCGATTCCACCGGCCAGATCGTCGACGGCGACCACATCATGGCGATTCTCGCAGCCGCGCTGCACCGCCACGGACGCCTGCACGAGGGCGTGCTCGTCGCCACGGTGATGAGCAACCTCGGCCTGCACATCGCGATGCGGGAAGCGGGAATCACGTTGCGCACCACCGCTGTCGGCGACCGCTACGTCCTCGAGGAACTCCGCCGCGGTGGCTTCTCGCTCGGCGGCGAACAATCCGGGCACATCGTTGTCCCGGCCTCGGGCACCACAGGCGACGGCATCCTCACCGGTCTGCTGCTGATGGCGGAGATGGTCGAGAGCTCCTCGCGACTGGCCGATCTCGCGGCCGTCATGACGGTGTTGCCGCAGGAACTGATCAACGTGCGCGTCACCGACAAGCATGCGGTCGCCACCGCGGCGGCCGTCACCGAGGCGGTCTCGGCCGCAGCGGCCGAGCTCGGTGACGGAGGTCGAATCCTGTTGCGCCCGTCCGGAACCGAGCAGTTGGTTCGCGTGATGGTGGAGGCACCGACCCCGGATCTGGCACACACGATCGCCGCGCGCGTCGCCGACGTCGTCGAGACCGCCGGCGCGTGACGCACACACGGTCATGAGCGGTGTCCCAAAGGCTGTCCTGTTCGATTTCTCGGGCACGCTCTTCCGCTTCGAGGCACGTGACGAGTGGTTCGCCGACCTCCACGACCAGCAGGGCCGGCCGCTGCACGTCGACGCGCAGGCCGAGTTGGTGCGCCGGATGACCCAGCCGGTCGGATTGCCCGCCGACATCATCGACGACGACCGGATCGCCTGGGAGCAGCGAGATCTCGATCCCGTCCAACATCGGCGCGCGTATCTGGCGATGCTGCGCACTTCTGGGCTCACCGTGCCCGGCCAGGCGGAATCGCTGTACGAACGGGTACTCGACCCGCACTCGTGGGTACCCTTCCTCGACACCGCGGCGGTCTTGACCGCGCTGTCCGCCCGGCGGATTCCCGTGGGCGTCGTCAGCAACATCGCCTTCGATCTCCGAAAAGTCTTGGCGCTGCACGACCTCGCCGACACCGTCGGCGCGTACGCGCTGTCCTACGAGGTCGGTGCGATCAAACCCAATCCCCGGATCTTCCATGCCGCGCTCGATGCGCTCGGCGTGGCGGGCTATGACTGCCTGATGGTCGGGGACAGCGAGGAGGCCGACGGCGGAGCCCGCCGGATCGGCGCCGCCTTCGAACTCGTGCACGACCTCCCGCCGGAGCAGCGGCCCACCGCGCTCGGCGACGCCGTCCGCGCGCACGGCATCGACCTCTGACGGCGCGACCGGCCCGGAGAAGAAAGCCGCGCACGTCGGCGCCCGATACGTGAGACTTGGGTCAGTTGGGTGAACCTGGCGTGAGGGGAACCACGGGGACGTCGCGTGCGTCCAACCTCACGGTGGACATCTCGAGGCGAGTGATGATGGGCAGGGGAGGGAGTCGGTATGAAGCACGAGGCAGCCTCATCCGAGGAGGCGACCGGGGTGACGTCGAGGGCCGGGGTGTCGGTGGAAACCGACGAGGTGCTCGCCGTCGCCGACTTCTATCGCAAGACCTCGCAGGTACTCGCGGTGGCCGCGGGCGACCTCGACGAGCACCGATTCGGCACCTGGGCCGCCGACGATGACGACCACGCCCGGCTCGCCGGCCGCTTCACCGAGATCAGCCGGGTGCTGACCGGACGATTGCGTGATCAGTCGGAGTCGGCCGCGGCGCTCGCAGAGCTCCTGACGCGCGGACTCGCCGCGATCGATGCCGCCGACGACGAGGCGGCGCGAGGTGTGTCCGCCGCGGTGGCGGGAGCTGATTCGGATGGCTGATCCGTCGGAAACACTTGTCGCGCTACGTGATCGGGCGATCGCGGGCGTCGAGGACCTGATCTCGGTGCTCGGTGCCGGCCGCGTCGTCGGGGTGGCCGTCCCCGCCGACGATGAACTCCGGGCAGTACTGGCGCGGACCGGACGGCTCGACATCCCCGGGCTGGCCGCCGACGCACGCCGGCTGGCCGCCGTGCACCGGGTCGTCGCCGACCAGATGCACCGGCTGCCCGAGCAGCAGGTACGTCTCGACCACGGCTGGTCGTCAGGTGCCGGAGCCGTTGCCGTCGGCCTGGTGATCGAACACCAACGCCGCGCCGAGGCCGATCTGGCGGTGGTCCGCTCCGTGGCGGAGGCGACGAGCGCCGCAGCGGCGGGAATCGATCAGATCCTGCGTACCTGGTATCGCACGGTGGCCCGGCTGTCATCGCCGCTGGTCGCAGGCGTGCCATTGCCCGAGCTACCCGCGGCGGTGCTGACCGGTCGTGTCCCGCCCGCTGTGGTCGCCGCCGACATCACCTCCCGGATCGCGCTGCTGACCACGACCGCACACGCCACTCAAAGCGGTGTGCAGGCAATTCTGTCGATCCTTACCCGATCCGCCGACGAGTGGGATCTGACTCAACGCACCGAGGCACCGGCGCGGGTGCGCGTGCCGGATGGTGACGGCGGTTCACCGGACGAGCGAGGCGATGTCCCCGTCGAGGGCAAGGTACCGACGCCCGACGCCGCGCGACCCGTGGCCGCCGGACAACCCGCGCACGTCACGGTGACCGACGGATCGCCCGCCGTCGAACCGAAGTCGAATCCGGCCCCGGACGGCCCCGACGTACCGTTCACGCTCACCGCAGAGGAGGCGGGTACGGGTCAGAACGGCTCGAGTATCCAGCCGGCCCCGGGACCCGAGCCCGCCCCGAGACCCGAGCCGGCGCCGGCCGAATCGCCGTCGTCACCGCAGTCGGCCCCGTCACCGCAATCGGCCCCAGCGCCCCAGTCGGCCCCGACACCTGCACCGAATCCGGGGACCCAGCGGGCCCCGGCGTCGGATCTGGCTCTGGCAGGTGATCAATGAACGCGGCCGAGCAGATCGAACACCTCACCCGATCGACGATCGGGAGCCTGACTGCCGCGTCCCGCGAGTTCAGCGAGACGCAGCAGGCGCTGGTTGCCCGACTCGACGATCACCAGCACGCACACCGCACCGAGGTGTCGCAACTGCGCACCGACCTGCAGACCGCCGCCGATGCCGCCGACAACGCCACGCCGCGGATCCTGCTGCCCGCCGACATCGCCGAGGCCAGTCCCCACGGCGCGGCCGCAACCGAATAGGCTGTTTCCCGTGTCCGGCAAGAAGCGATCCAGCAAGCCGTCCAAGCCACCTGCCAAGCAATTCAAGGCGTTGACGAGGCGCGGTCCGCACCGTGTGCTCGCGGGCAATCTGGGCATCGTCGGAATCGAGGGGCGGGTGTTCACGCCCGCCGACGGCACCCGGTTACCGGCCATCGCGTTCGGCCACACCTGGCTGTCCGGCGGCAACCGATACCGGGACCTGGCCTACCACCTGGCCTCGTGGGGTTTCGTCGTCGCACTCCCACAGGGGCAGCGCGGACTGATGCCCTCGGATGTGGGACTTGCCGCCGAGATGCGTTCGGCACTTGGTGTGGTCTGCAGTGCGCCCCTCGGCGACGGCGGGATCACCGTCGACGCAGCGAAGGTCGGGTTCGCCGGACACGGCTTCGGCGCCGCGGCTGCGGTGCTCGCCGCCTCCGACGAGCTGTTGCTGGGTCAGGAACCGGTGCCGACGTCGGGTGTGGTGGCGATCTTCCCCGCCCCGACGACCGCATTGCTGCCGGCCGCCGCGCCACGCGTCACCGCGCCCGGGCTCATCCTGGCCGCCGGGACCGAACTCGACACCTTCGACGCCAATGCCCGTCCGCTCGCGCGCGTGTACGGCGGTGATGTGGTGTTGCGCACTCTGCCTGCCGCAACCAGTCGCGGGCTTCTCGAACGCCGCACCTGGAAGACGATCCTCGGGGCGAACGGGGCCGACAAGACCACACATCGGCAGGTCCGCGCACTGATGACGGGATTCCTCCTGCACACCGTTGCCGGCGACACCGACTATGCCGGGTTCGGTGACCCGCAGGCCGTCATCGGCAAGAGTCTGGTTGTCGACCCCTCCGACGAGCCCGAACACGAGTTGGATCACATCTCTCGTCTGCTCGGCGCCAAGCCCCGCGAACAGCGTGGCCGGATCGCCCGCAGAATCCCGGTACCCTGACCTTCTATGTGTGGAATCGTCGGATATGTGGGAGGGCGTGACGCCCTCGACATCGTGGTCGAAGCGCTGCGGCGGATGGAGTATCGCGGCTACGACTCGGCGGGTGTGGCAATTCTCGACGGCCACGGGCATACCGCGATCGAGAAGAAGGCCGGACGGCTGGAGAACCTCGACAAGGTGATCGCCGGCGTCGGGCGGGAGAAGCTGTCGGGCACCACCGGGATGGGCCACACCAGGTGGGCGACCCATGGTCAGCCGACCGACCGCAACGCGCACCCGCACGCGAGCACCGACGGCAAGCTCGCCGTGGTGCACAACGGCATCATCGAGAACTACGCGCCGCTGCGTGACGAACTCGAGGCCGACGGTATCGAGTTCACCTCCGACACCGACACCGAGACCGCGGTCCATCTCGTCGAACGCGAGTATGTGAACGGCCCCGACGCCGGTGACTTCGTGGCGAGTGCCTACCGCGCCCTGCGCCGTCTCGAAGGTGCGTTCACGCTGGTGTTCACCCACTCCGATCATCCGGGCACGATCGTGGCGGCACGCCGCTCGACCCCGCTCGTGGTGGGCGTGGGTGTCGGCGAGATGTTCGTCGCGTCCGACGTGACGGCGTTCATCGAGCACACCCGCGAAGCGGTGGAGCTCGGCCAGGACGAGGTCGTGGTGATCACCGCCGACAGCTACGCCATCACCGACTTCGACCAGAATCCCCGGGCGGGTAAACCGTTCCACATCGACTGGGACCTCGCCGCCGCCGAGAAGGGCGGCTACGACTTCTTCATGCTCAAGGAGATCGCCGAGCAGCCCGCCGCGCTGGCCGATACCCTCCTCGGCCATCTCGAGGAGGGCCGCATCGTCCTCGACGAGCAACGCCTCACCGATCAGGACCTGCGTGACGTCGACAAGGTCTTCGTCGTGGCCTGCGGCACGGCCTACCACGCCGGGATGCTGGCCAAGTACGCGATCGAGCACTGGACGCGACTGCCCGTCGAGGTCGAACTCGCCAGCGAGTTCCGTTATCGGGACCCGGTGCTGGATCGCTCGACGCTGGTCGTGGCGATCTCGCAGTCCGGCGAAACCGCCGACACCCTCGAGGCCGTCCGGCACGCCAAGGACCAGAAGGCCCGGGTGTTGGCGATCTGCAACACCAACGGCGCGCAGATCCCGCGCGAGTCCGACGCCGTGCTCTACACCCACGCCGGACCAGAGATCGGGGTGGCCTCCACCAAGTGTTTCCTCGCCCAGATCGCGGCGGCCTACATGGTCGGCCTGGCTCTGGCCCAGGCCCGCGGGACCAAGTACGCCGACGAGGTCGCCCGTGAGTTCGCGGCGATGGAGCACATGATCGAGGCGGTCCGCGACGTCCTGGGCACGATGGAACCGGTGCGCGAGCTCGCTCACTCGCTGGCCCATCACAACACGGTGCTGTTCATCGGCCGTCACGTCGGGTATCCGGTGGCGCTCGAGGGTGCGCTGAAACTCAAGGAACTCGCGTACATGCACGCGGAGGGTTTCGCGGCCGGCGAGCTCAAACACGGCCCGATCGCACTCATCGAGGACGGCTTGCCGGTGATCGTCGTGATGCCCTCACCCGACGGTCGTGCGGTCCTGCATTCGAAGATGGTCTCCAACATCCGGGAGATCCAGGCCCGCGGGGCAGTCACCATCGTGATCGCCGAGGACGACGACGCATCGGCGAAATCCGTTGCCGATCACTTCATCCCGATCCCCAAGACGCCGACGCTGTTGCAGCCGCTGGTGTCGACGGTGCCGTTGCAGGTGTTCGCCGCCAGTGTCGCGCAGGCCCGTGGCTACGACGTCGACAAGCCTCGTAACCTGGCCAAGTCGGTCACGGTCGAGTAGGTCCGGGACGCGCCCATGCCGGTCAGTCACTTCACCGCCGAGGAGGTCCGGGCCGCCGAGCGCGCCACCGGGCACCTGCTGACCGACGGCACCCTGATGCGCCGCGCCTCGCACGGCGTCGCGCAGGTGGTCATCGGCGAATTCGCTTCTACGGGCGGATGTTACGGACGCCGGGTGGGGCTCGTGGTGGGTGCCGGTGACAACGGTGGCGACGCCCTGTTCGCCGGAGCGGAGCTCGCTCGCCGTGGTGTCGACGTGACCGCCGTGCTCCTCGCCCCCGACAAGGCGCACCCGGCCGGATTGGCCGCGCTGCGACGTCGCGGTGGGCGTGTCGTCGCGGCACTGCCCGTCGATCTCGACGCCGTCATCGACGGTGTGGTGGGCATCGGTGGGCGAGGTCCGTTGCGCGGCAACGCCGCCGAGGTGTTCGCGGCGCTCGACCCGAGTGTGACCGTCGTCGCGGTCGACCTGCCCTCCGGCGTGGACGCCGACACCGGCGAGGTCCATCACCCGGCGGTGCGCGCCGATGTCACCGTCACCTTCGGCGTGCTGCGTCACGCGCACCTGCTCGCCGGACCGCAGTGCGGGCGCATCCATGTGGTGGACATCGGGCTGTCGGGAACCATCGGCCGGCAGGGCGGTCCCTTCCTGTACTCGTTGTCGGACACCGAGATCGCCGAGGCATGGCCGATTCCGGGCGCCCACGACGACAAGTACACCCAAGGGGTCGTCGGCGTGATCGCCGGCTCGCACCGCTATCCCGGCGCGGCCATCCTCGCCTCGGGCGCCGCCGTCACCGCCACGTCGGGCATGACCCGCTACGTCGGTTCCGCGCACGCCGAAGTCGTCGAACATTTCCCGGAAGTGGTTGCGGTGCCGGATCTCTCCGATGCGGGCCGGGTACAGGCGTGGGTGATCGGGCCCGGAGCGGGCACCGACGCCGCCGCACTCGAGGTGCTGCGCACCGTGCTGGGCACCGATCTGCCCGTGCTCGTCGACGCCGACGCGCTCACCCTCGTCGCCGACCACCACGATCTCGTCGTCGGCCGTGACGCGCCGACACTGCTCACCCCGCACGCCGGCGAATTCGCCCGTCTCACCGGCGAACCGGTCGGCCCGGACCGGCTCGGCGCGGTCTCGTCGCTGGCCCGGCGGTGGGGGGTGACCGTACTCCTCAAGGGACGTATCACTCTCGTCGCCGAATCCGACGGCGTCGTTCATGGGAACGATGCCGGGTCGTCGTGGGCGGCCACCGCCGGCGCGGGAGACGTGCTCTCGGGGATCGCCGGAGCACTGCTCGCGGCCGGGCTCCCGCCGATCTGGGCCGGTGCCGCCGCCGCCCGGGTCCACGCGCGCGCCGCCGCGCTGGCGGCGCGCGGCGCCCCCATCGGCGCGTCGGCTCTCCTCGGCGCACTCCGGCCGGCGATCCGAGAGTTGCTCGCCGGCTCGTGACCCCAAGGCTCGTGACCCAAAGGGCACCGGTCGACGGGCTTGGGGGTCACAAGAAGAACGGCAGCCACCACACTCCCGGTATCAGCACGGGCATCGTGACCACACCACTCGCGATCGCCGCGCCGACGAATTCGCTCGTCGCGGGTAGCGGTCCGGTCGGGTGGTGGAGGGCCGTTCGATCCGGCTTCGCCGGGTGTCGCGCGGGTCGCGAGATGAACGCCGTGATCACCAGCACCACCGATGTCCACGCGCCGAGGACCGCTTGCACCCCGTGGACGGCCGCCAGCACCAGGACCGGCCGCCACCACCGACCGCCGGAGCCGGAGATCTCGGCGTCGAGGCCGCCCAAGCCGCCAATCATGAACAGGACGCCACCGACGAGGTAGCAGACCCCGGCCGCGCCACAGGCGATCCATGCGCCGCGTAACAACACTTTGGTGGCCGGTTGGCGGGGACTGTGACCGGCTGGGATCCCGGCCGCCGACGTGGCGGGTGCCATGGGCGGGTGCGGGGTGTGGAATCGGGGAGCGTGCATGCGCAGGGGCCTTTCGGCGACGGGGTTTTCCCCAGTCAAGTGCCCGGATGGGCCGATGGCATGAGCGAATTCCTCAGGTGTGGACAGATCGCCGCCTGTGGACACGGGGCGTGCGCTCCGACGCAAGGTGCGCTATGTGCGAGCCCGGTGGGGGCAACGCCGGCACACCGGACCACGGCGGCCCTCACAAATCTGGGACAATGGGCGGCGATGATCACCTCACCGCCGCCCGGCTCCGGGCATCACGGCTCGGCCCTGGCCGCCGTCGTCGACCTCGACGCCATCGCCCACAACGTGGGTGTGGTGCGCGAGGCAGCGGGTACGGGCGTGATCGCCGTGGTCAAGGCCGACGGGTACGGGCACGGTGCGGTGCCGGTGGCACGTGCGGCCCTGGACGCCGGAGCGGCCGAACTGGGCGTGGCGGTGATCGGCGAGGGACTCGCGCTTCGGGCCGCTGGGATCACCGAACACATCACGTGCTGGCTGCACACCAACAGCGCGGACTTCTCCGCCGCCATCGACGCCGACCTCGACGTCGCACTCTCGTCGGGTCGTCAGCTCGCGGCCGTCCTCGAGGCGGCCCGAGATCGGGGTACCGCGGCCACGGTCACCGTCAAACTCGACACCGGCCTCGGGCGCAGCGGGGTGGCGCCGGAGGAATGGGCGGATTTCGCCGACGATCTCGCGAAGGCCGTCGCCGAGGACGCCGTCCGGGTACGAGCGCTGATGTGCCACCTCGCCCGCGGCGACGAACCCGAGCACCCGTTGAACTCGCTGCAGGCCGAGCGCCTCGACGAGGCGCGCGCCGACCTGATCCGTCTCGACGCGCCGCCGGAGGTCATGCACATCGCGAATTCTCCTGCGGCACTGACCCGCCCGGACCTTGCGCGCGATCTCGTGCGGCCCGGAATCGCCCTCTACGGCGGGGTACCGATCCTTGGACGTGAATTCGGGTTGATCCCGGCGATGAGCCTGCGTGCCGAGGTGGCGTTGGTGAAGAGAATCCCGGCCGGACAAGGGGTTTCCTACAGTCACACCTGGACCACCGAGCGCGACACCACGATCGCGGTGATCCCGGCCGGATACGCCGATGGCGTACCACGACTCGCGTCGGGACGGTTGCGGGTCCGAATCGGCGATCGTGTCTTCGGTCAGGTGGGCCGGGTGTGCATGGATCAGTTCGTGATCGACCTCGGCCCCGACGGTGGCGGCGTGCGCGAGGGTGACATCGCCGAGTTGTTCGGTACCGGCGTCGGCGGCGGACCCACCGCGGCGGAGTGGGCCGAGACGATCGGCACCATCGACTACGAGATCCTCGCACGGATCGGCGGGCGAGCGCGCCGCGAGTACGTCTCATCCCGGCGGCAGGAGGCGACGTGGTGAACTCCACCGAGCGTGTCGGCCTGGCAGCCGGACTCGCCGGGGTGGCGACCCTCGGCGGGCTGGCCGCCGCGGGAGCGGCACGCAGCGCCACCCGGCGTCGAATCCGACGGGGCCAGGATCCCTATCAGGGGATCGATTTCACCACGATGTACCAGGATCGGGCGTCGACGGTGCTCGCGGCCGACGGCGTGCAGCTGGCGGTACGCACCGTCGACCTCGGTGGCCTCGAGCCGGACGAGACGCCGGAGCTGACCGTGATCTTCGTGCACGGGTTCAGCCTGCGGCTGGCGAGCTGGCACTTTCAGCGCTATGCCCTGGCACAGCTGTGGGCCGATCGCCGAATTCGCATGGTGTTCTACGACAATCGCGGTCACGGTCGCAGTGGCGAGGCCCCCGCGGACACGTGCACGATGCAGCAACTCGCCGATGACGCCGTCGCGATCCTCGATGCCACGCCACCCGAGGGGCGGGTGGTCCTGGTCGGGCATTCGATGGGCGGGATGACACTGATGGCGCTGGCGCGGCGGTATCCGCAGCTCTTCGCCGCCGACGGCCGGATCGCGGGAGTGGCGCTCGTGGCGACCGCCGCCAGCGGTCTGACCGAGGCCGGACTCGGTCGGGGACTGCGCAATCCACTGCTCGACGGGTTCGCGGTCGCCGCCCGCAACACCCCGCGGGTCATCGAGGCGGGCCGCGACCTGACCCGGCTACTCCTCGAGCCGGTGCTCGTCGCCGCCAGCTTCGGCCCGGATTTCCACAGTCCGGCTGCCGGGCGGGCGGTGGAGAAGATGATTCAGAACACGCCCATCGTGACCGTGGTCAACTTCCTCAACGCGCTGGAGCGTCATGACGAGTGGATGGGTGTTCCGGTGATCGCCCAGGTGCCCTCGGTGGTCGTATGCGGCGACGAGGACCGGATGACGCCGTTGCCCAATTCCCTGCAGCTCTACGGTGAACTCGGCACCGACTCGCGGATGGAGGTGGTCGACGGCGCCGGGCACATGGTGCAGATGGAGGCGCCCGACCGCGTCACCGACGCGATCGCCGATCTCGTCGACCGTGCGCGTCCGGCCCGCCCGGCTCCGCGGCGTCGCTGGTGGCAGCGGAGGCTGCGCGCATGAGCGGACCGCAGACCCGCGATCTCCCGGACGTCGCCGACACCGAGATGTTCGGAGAGGAACTCGCGCAAGGACTTTCGGCCGGTGACCTGGTGATACTGGACGGACCTCTGGGTGCGGGCAAGACCGCTCTCGCCCGCGGCATCGGGCGAGGGCTGCACGTCGCCGGCCCGGTCTCCTCACCGACGTTCATCATCGCGCGCGAACACCGGCCGACCTCGGCCGGTCGGCCCGGGATGATTCACGTCGACGCCTATCGGCTCGGGGGGCTCGAAGAACTCGACGCACTCGACCTCGACACCGACCTCGCCGACGCCGTCGTGGTGGTCGAGTGGGGCGAGGGGGTGGCCGAACGTCTGGCCGAGCGACATCTGCTGGTACGTCTGGTCCGCGACCCCGACACCGACGTGCGGCACGCGAGTTGGGAATGGGTGAATCACCGATGAGCACAACGGAATCGACACCGTCGGCGCAGTCACCGTCGGCGCAGACGGCCCCCGGCACCGTGGCGGGTGAGAGCACTCCCACCGGGCGCACTCGGACCGTGCTCGTGATCGACACCGCCACCGACACCGTCGTCACCGGGATCGGCCGCATCACGACGACGGCCGGGGCTCCCGAGTGCCATGTGGTCGCCGTCCGCGCGGTGGCCGACGGGCGTCGCCACGCGGAGATCCTGACCTCGCTCATCGCCGAGGTACTCGAGGAATCGGGCGTCGGCCGCGATGGCATCGACGCGGTGGTCGTCGGAACCGGGCCCGGGCCGTTCACCGGCCTGCGGGTGGGCATGGCAACCGGCGCCGGATTCGGTGACGCCCTGGACATTCCGGTGTTCGGTGTCTGTTCGCTCGATGCCATCGCGCACGATGTGGGGCGCGTGAGCGCGCCGGGCGCCACGGTGCTCGCGCTCACCGACGCGCGCCGCCGTGAGGTGTACTGGGCGCTCTACCGCGACGGCGGGCACACCCGCACGCGTGGACCGGAGGTGAGCGCTCCCGGTGTCGTCGCCGAGATCCTCTCCGACTCGGGTGTCGACGCGGTTGGCGGGTCGGCGACCCACCTGCGCCAGAGTGGTTGGGGTGGCGACGATCCGGCGATCACCGTACCCTCGGTCGCCGGATTGCTCGGTGCGGCCGCGATTGCGGTGACCGGTGGGCAGAGTCCACCGCCGCTCCTTCCGCTCTATCTGCGCCGACCCGATGCGGTGGAACGAAAGGACCAGCAACCCAAGAAGGTCGGCGCGTCGTGACCACCGGTGCGCCGATCATCGATGCTCTCGACTACCGCGACATCCCCCGTTGTGCCGCCCTGGAGAAGGAGATGTTCGCCGGCGATTCACCGTGGCCGGCAACGGCTTTCCGGGCAGAGCTGAACGCGCCGTATAACCGCTACTTCGCGGCCCGGGACGAGCTCGGTGGTGCCGTCGCCGGCTACGCGGGTATCTCCACCCTCGGATCCGAGGGCAGCTTCGACTGCGAGATCCACACGATCGCCGTCGCGCCGACCCATCGCGGACGCGGTTACGGCAGGGCGTTACTCGATGCGCTGCTCGAGGTCGCCGACTCCGTCGACGCACCGGTCTTCCTCGAGGTGCGCGTCGACAACGTCACCGCGATCGCGCTCTACGAGCGCAACGGTTTCGTGACGTCGGGCGTGCGGCGCGGCTACTACCAGCCCTCGGGTGCCGACGCCTACACGATGATCCGTCCGTCGGCCTCCGGTCGGGTCGGCGTCGACGAGACACTGGATTCGGCAGGCAAGGGCGGGCAGCACACATGATCGTGATGGGTATCGAGAGCTCCTGCGACGAAACGGGAGTCGGGATCGTGCGCTGGGAGCCGGGCACCGACGAGCCCGGTCGGGCGGTCTTGCTTGCCGACGAGGTGGCCTCCAGCGTCGACGAGCATGCCCGATTCGGGGGAGTGGTCCCCGAGATCGCCTCCCGCGCACACCTCGAGGCGATCGTGCCCACCATGCGGCGGGCTCGCGCGGCGGCCGGGATCGATCGTCCCGATGCCATCGCGGTCACCATCGGCCCGGGTCTGGCCGGGGCCCTGTTGGTGGGAGTGGCGGCAGCGAAATCCTATGCGCTGGCCTGGGATGTCCCGCTGTATGCGATGAATCATCTCGGCGGACATGTCGCGGTCGACACGCTGGAGCACGGACCGATGCCCGAATGCGTGGCCCTGCTGGTCTCCGGCGGGCACACGCACCTGCTGCACGTCACCGATCTCGCCGAGCCGATCGTCGAACTCGGTACCACCGTCGACGATGCGGCCGGCGAGGCGTTCGACAAGGTCGCCCGCCTGCTCGACCTCGGTTTCCCTGGTGGACCGGCTCTGGACAAGGCTGCAGCGCTTGGGGATCGGGCGGCGATCGCGTTCCCCCGGGGAATGACCGGGCCCCGCGACGCCCGGTATGACTTCTCGTTCAGTGGGGTCAAGACGGCGGTGGCCCGCTACGTGGAGAAGTGTCGACGAGACGGCGTCGAGGTACCGATCGCCGACGTCGCGGCGTCCTTTCAGGAGGCGGTCGCCGACGTGTTGACGCTCAAGGCCGTACGTGCGTGCGATGACCTCGGCGTCGACACTCTCGTGCTCGGAGGCGGGGCGACGGCCAACTCGCGTATTCGATCTCTGGCGCAAGAACGTTGTGCTGCAGCGGGTATCACGCTGCGGGTACCCACTCCGCGCCGGTGCACCGACAACGGGGTGATGATCGCGACGCTCGGCGCCCACGTCATCGCCGGCGGTGCGCAGCCCTCACCGCTGACGGTGGCGACCGATCCGGGGATGAGCGTGCAGGTCTCGCAGTTGTGACGGCGGAGCGCTGCGTCAGGTGGTGGTGAACCCGCCGCCGGACACCTCGGGGCACGTCACGCACTGCTCGGCGAGGATTCGACGTTGGGTCGGCCGGGCATCGGTGTACCGTCGCGCTCCCTCGTCGGTGAGAGCAGCGAACACCGACCGTCGGTCCGTGGCGCACATCGTGCGCTCGACGAGTCCGTCCTTGTCGAGTCGGGCGACCACGCGCGACAGTGCGCTCTGCGTCAGATGCACCCGCCCGGCCAGATCGCTCATCCGAAGGCTGTGATCCGCTGCGCCCCAAAGAAGTTCGAGGACCTCGAATTCACTGGAGGACAGTTGGTGCAGCGTCTGTAGTTCGCGGTCGAGGGTGCACTGGATGCGGTGGAAGCGGACCGAGAGATCGTGCCATGCGGCGGCGAGTTCCTCGGCACGGTCGTCGCTGGCGGCGCCGGCTCCGCTCGTCGCGTCTCCTTCTGCCGCCGTGGTCATGGCCGCAGCATATCACTGCCACCGCATCTTATGCGTGAGAAAATAATGTGAGATCAAATAATGTAGACGCATTAGATGCGTATGCATATAGTGATCGGCATGGCATTCACAGATCGCAAGGTGGTTTCCCCGGCCGTGCCGGGACACACGGGGGCGCCGCGCGCGCCGCACGACGCGTCACCGCTCGACCCGGCCGACCATGTGGCGGCCGGTCATGTCACGACCGGATCGGGTTGGCCGGCGCGAACCTGGATTCTGCTCGTGGTGCTGGCCGGCGCCTTGTTCCTCGACGGGCTCGACGTGTCGATGGTCGGGGTCGCACTTCCCTCGATCGGCTCCGATCTCGGCATGGTGCAGAGCGAGCTCCAATGGATCGTCAGCGGATATGTCCTGGGCTACGGCGGTCTGCTCATGCTCGGCGGCCGGGTGAGCGATCTCCTCGGCCGGCGGCGGGTCTTCCTCGTCGCGCTCGGCGTCTTCGCGGTCGCGTCGGTGGCCAGCGCCGTCGTCGACATCGACATGCTGATCGTGGCCCTGCGATTCATCAAGGGGGTGGCGGCGGCGTTCACCGTGCCGGCCGGGTTGTCGATCATCACGACCACCTTCGCCGAGGGGCCTGCGCGCAACCGCGCACTGAGCATCTACACCGTCTGCGGGGCCAGCGGCTTCTCGCTCGGTCTGGTCTTCGGTGGACTGCTCACCGAGTGGTCCTGGAGGGCCACCCTGATGTTCCCGGGACCGGTGGCGATCGGATTGTTCTTCGCCGGGCTGCGGGTCATCCCGCACGGTGAGCGGGTCGCGTTCCGCTGGGCGCAGTTCGACGTCCTCGGTGCGGCGACGAGCACGGGTGCGCTGCTGCTGCTCGTGTTCGCGGTGGTCCGGGCTCCCGAGATCGGGTGGGCGTCGACGGCCACCATCGGCACCTTCGTCGCCTCGGCCGTGCTGGCCGTCGCTTTCCTGGTCATCGAGATCCGGCACCGACACCCGCTCGTGCGACTGGGCATCCTGCGGTCGTACCTGCTGGTACACGCCAACATCTCCGGTGCGCTGATGTTCGGCGGGTATGTCGCCTTCCAGTTCGTCGTCACCCTCTACCTGCAGGACTCGCTCGGCTGGACCCCGCTGGCCATGGCCCTCGGCTTCTTGCCGGCCGGGTTGATCGTCGCGGCCAGCGCGACCCGGATGGACCGGGTACTCGACCGCGTGCCCACCCCGTTGCTGATGGTGCTGGGATTCGCGGCCTTCCTCGGCGGATACCTCTGGTTCGCACGAGCCCAGCCCGGCATGGCCTACGCGGATTTCCTGTTGCCGACCATCATCCTGCTCGGCATCGGTTTCGCGCTCACGTTCCCGTCGGTGACCTCTCAGGGCACCGCGGGCGTCGACGACGACGAGCAGGGGCTCGCGTCCGGATTGGTCAACACCAGCGTGCAGATCGGCGGGGCGGTGATGCTCGCCGTCGTGACCGCCGTGCTCTCCAGCTCGGGGGAGCACAATCGACCCGGCGAGTTGCTCGGCGGGATGACCACGGCGATCTGGCTGGTCAGCGCGCTGTCGGTGATCGGTCTGGTCGGCGCGGTGGCGGTGAGTTGGTTCGGTCGACGCGACGCCGCCGCGGGTGGAGGGCGGTCGGGCGAGTCGAGGGACGAGCCTGCCGCATCGCCGGCCGCAGCGGTGGCGGAGGTGTCCGTTCCGCAGCCGTGTGCCCACTGCTGAGAATTTTGCACCCGCCGCCCTTGAGTGCTGGCACTCGCATGTATAGAGTGCCAATAGGCACTGTGTTGTGAACCTCGGCACCCGCGACGACGAGGTTTGTGGCAGAGCCCCCCAATGCAGGTCAACTGCAACAAGTACATCCACTTCTCGAACGAGAAAGTTGAGGACTGACATCGTGGCGAGCGTGAACATCAAGCCGCTTGAGGACAAGATCCTGGTGCAGGCCGTCGAGGCCGAGACGACCACCGCGTCGGGTCTGGTCATCCCGGACACCGCCAAGGAGAAGCCGCAGGAAGGCACCGTCATCGCAGTCGGTGAGGGACGGGTGACCGAGCAGGGCAACCGTGTCCCGGTCGACGTCAAGGAAGGCGACACCGTCATCTACAGCAAGTACGGCGGCACCGAGATCAAGTACGCCGGCGAGGAGTACCTGATCCTGTCGGCGCGCGACGTGCTCGCGGTCATCGGCAAGTAAGAGCGCAACGCGTTGGAGCGACACGAGAATTCGTGAACCTCTCTCCGCCCCGGTGCCCCTTGGGTCACCGGGGCGGAGTTGCCTGACCGCATCGGTCACACGGAACGCTTCATTCCCGACCCCCACCACCTGTTCGCGCATCACTCCCTATCTCTCGTGCGTTTGCCGCTCCCCCATGTGTTCGCGCCGCGCCGCGATGCAGGAGGAGCCGGCGAGGAGCGTAGCGACAAGCCGGCGACGACGAAGAGCGGCGACTTGAGGCGCGAACACCGCGACTCGCGGAGCGATCGCAGAAAGTACAGAAACTCATGTCCAAGCAGATCGAATTCGATGAAAAGGCGCGCCGCGCGCTCGAACGCGGCATCAATCAACTCGCCGACACGGTGAAGGTCACGCTGGGGCCCCGTGGCCGCCACGTGGTGCTCGCCAAGGCTTTCGGCGGGCCGAGCGTCACCAACGACGGTGTCACGATCGCGCGTGACGTCGATCTCGAAGACCCCTTCGAGAATCTGGGTGCGCAGCTGGTCAAGTCGGTTGCCACCAAGACCAACGACGTGGCCGGGGATGGCACCACCACGGCGACGGTTCTCGCGCAGGCGATCGTCTCGGCCGGTCTGCGCAATGTCGCTGCCGGTGCGGGTCCGATGGCGCTCGGCGCAGGCATCGGCAAGGCTGCCGACGCCCTGAGCGCCGAACTGTTGCGGACGGCGACGCCGGTCGAGGGGCAGAAGGCGATCTCGCAGGTGGCGACCGTGTCCTCGCGGGACGCCGAGATCGGCGAGATGGTCGGTAAGGCGATGGAGACCGTCGGCGTCGACGGTGTCGTCACCGTGGAGGAGGGTTCGGGCCTGAGCACCGAACTCGATGTCACCGAGGGTGTCCAGTTCGACAAGGGCTATCTGTCGCCGTACTTCGTGACCGATGCCGACGCACAGGAAGCCGTTCTCGAGGACGCGCTGGTGTTGTTGTACCGCGACAAGATCAGTTCGCTGCCGGATTTCCTGCCGCTGCTGGAGAAGATCGTCAACGCCGGCAAGTCGGTGTTGATCATCGCCGAGGACGTCGAGGGCGAGCCGCTGTCGACGCTCGTGGTCAACTCGATCCGCAAGACGATCAAGGCC
Organism: Gordonia sp. N1V; assembly: GCF_029269935.1. Classification (NCBI taxonomy): domain Bacteria; kingdom Bacillati; phylum Actinomycetota; class Actinomycetes; order Mycobacteriales; family Gordoniaceae; genus Gordonia; species Gordonia sp. N1V. The sequence continues at coordinate 11,576 of NZ_JARJDD010000011.1, read as the reverse complement.
GTCGCGGTGAAGGCCCCGTTCTTCGGTGACCGTCGCAAGGCGTTCCTCGAGGATCTCGCCGTGGTCACCGGCGGGACCGTCATCTCCTCCGACATCGGGCTGAGCCTGGCGACCGCCGAGCTGGACCTGCTGGGGTCGGCGCGGCGCGTGGTGGTCACCAAGGACACCACGACGATCGTCGAGGGTGCCGGGACCGCGGACGCGATCGCCGATCGCGCCGCCCAGTTGCGTCGCGAGATCGAGAACAGTGATTCCGACTGGGATCGTGAGAAGCTCGCCGAGCGGCTCGCGAAGCTGTCCGGTGGCATCGCGGTGATCCGGGTCGGGGCGGCCACCGAAACCGCGCTCAAGGAGCGCAAGCACCGCGTCGAGGATGCGGTGGCCGCGGCCAAGGCCGCCGTCGAGGAGGGCATCATCGCCGGTGGCGGTTCGGCCATCGTGCAGGCCGCCAAGGTGCTCGACGCCCTCGCCGACTCGCTGCCCGGCGACGAGGCGCTCGGCGTGCGGGTTGTTCGCGAGGCCGTCAAGGCGCCGCTGTTCTGGATCGCCACCAACGCCGGTGTCGACGGAGCGGTCGTGGTGAATCGCGTCGCCGAGTCCGGTGCGGGGGAGGGGTACAACGCCGCCACCCTCACCTACGGCGATCTCATTGCCGAGGGCATCATCGACCCGGTCAAGGTCACCCGCTCGGCGGTCGTCAATGCCGCGTCGGTGGCCCGGATGGTTCTCACCACCGAGACCGCGGTCACCGACAAGCCCGAGCAGGCCGCCGAGGCCGGTCACGGACACGGGCACGCGCACTGACGGTCGGTCTTCTTCACGACGGTTTCTTCACGACGATGCCGGGGTGGTCACCACAAGGGTGACCACCCCGGCATCGTCATGTGGTGAGAGGGGTGTCGGGGAGGTCGTTGCGCCCCGGTGGTGGTTGGTGCGCGTTCAGCTCGCGATACGGCGTCCGACACCGCGCTTCATCAGCATGCTGCGTTCGGATTCCGACAGCCCGCCCCAGATGCCGTACGGTTCGGCCACCGCGAGTGCGTGCTCGCGGCATTGGGCGATCACCGGGCACTGATGGCACATCTCCTTGGCGCGCCGTTCACGCTGTGCCCGGGCCCGGCCGCGTTCGCCGTCGGGATGAAAGAACATCGACGATTCGACACCACGGCACAGGCCGTGCATCTGCCAATCCCAGACGTCGGCGTTGGGGCCGGGAAGGTGGTTCGGTGCAGGCATGGCAGCATCTCCTTCTGCAAGGGCGTGGACTCGCGTGGACCTTGTGGGCGTCGAGTCGCGACGTGATCCGACGGTGGCGCCGGTCTGGAGTTCATGACGGTCGTTGTCGTGGTCGTTTCCGGCGACGCAAGAGAACAGTAAGCGGGCCTGAGAAACAACGTCAATACCGTCAATCAGCGGGAAATGATCGAAAAGATTCCGCCATTGTTAACGCAGTGTTAGCTAGAGTCCCGGCGTTAGCACAGCCGTGCCGACCGGTGTTGCGGGGGCGTCCGTGGCCTGCGGAGATGCGGTGTGAGCAGTGCGTATTGGCGTATCCGGAAGGAAATGGGAGGGCGTGGAGAAATGGTGCGGCACGAGCGGCCAAGATATTCGATTAACCTGACGGAAACCGTCACGTCATCGACCGTTGATGCCACCGAGATTTTTAACAATTGTGTCGCCGAGTTAAATTCATGCTAACTGGGACGCCGGACGGTGACGCCGGACACGTTTTCGCTGGTGATGAGCGCGTGCGGCGGTGGTGTACGGCAGTCGAGACCGGTGGGCTCGGGTACGGGGCGGCCGCGTTGACCGCGCTGGCGGAGTTGGTGGCCGACGCCCGGCGTGCCGGCGACGGTCCGATGGCGGCACTCGCCACGAGCACCGCGGCGTCGCTGTACCGGCAGTCGGGTCGTCACCGCGACGCGCGTGCCCTGGACTCGCGCGCGCTGGCATACGTCGATGCCGCCGGGTCGTCGCCACGGCACGCTGACTCGAGGTGGACTCGCGCCGCCCTGGCCGACACTCTCGTCAATCTCGCCGCCGACAATCTGGGGTTGCTGCGGTTCGGTGTGTCGCATCGACTCCTCGAACGGGCCGATGTGGTCCTCGGACGGCCGCAGGATCTGGGCGAGGGTCCATGGCTGCCCGACGCCCGGTGCCGGCTTCGATTGCTCTGGGTGCGTGCGGAGTGGGCTCTCTACACCGGCGACGCGAAGCACGCGGTCGAGGTCGCCGAGCGAGCGCAGGCACAGCTCGCCGACCGCGCAGACCATGGAAGCGAGCGCCATCGGATCAAGACCGGGCTGGTCCTCGCGGCTGCGCGCGCCGGCGCCGGGCAGACCGAGCACGCACGACAGGACGCCTCGACGGTGCGTGATCAGGCGGCCGAGGCGGGCCTGCTTCCCCTGTGCTGGGCAGCGTCATCGCTGTTACAAGGACTCGGCGACGCCCCGGATTCGGGACCCGGCGGTCCAGCGCCTTCGACCGGCGCCTCCGTCATCGATCTGCATCGATTGCTGATGGAGCGCGGCATGCCGTTCGTGACGTCGGCGAACGATCGCTAAGGTATTTGGGGTTCGCCGCGCCCGCATGGCAGTCCCCGCGCAGGGCGGCACCGCTGTTCAGGCCGTCATGGCACCGCAACGGACCAGGTGAGGTCCGCCACACACTATGTAACACGGGGATCTCGACTGACGATGAAACTGACGGGTGATGAGCTGGACGCCGCCGTCCGCGCCGCGAGGCAGGGCGATCGCGTGGCTCTCACGTCAGTTCTCGAGAGTGTGCATGAACCCATCCTGCGCTACTGCCGAGGGCGAATCGGAGTCGGAGAGCGCCACTTGTTCTCCGCGGATGACATTGCGCAGGAGGCGTTGATGGCGGTGATGACCGCGCTGCCCCGATATGAGGATCAGGGCAAACCGTTCATGGCCTTCGTCTACGGCATCGCGTCCCACAAGGTCGCCGACGCGATGCGGGTTGCCGGTCGGGTCAAGGCCGATCCGGTGGAGGCGGTTCCCGATGTCACCACGGTCCTCGGCGGGCCCGAGGAGATGGCATTGGACTCCGATGCCAGCCGACGGATGCGACAACTGCTGTCGGTGTTACCCGACAAGCAGCGCGAGATCCTCGTGTTGCGACTGGTGGTCGGGATGTCCGCGGAGGAGACCGCCGACGCGGTCGGCAGCACACCGGGAGCGGTGCGCGTCGCCCAGCATCGAGCGCTGGCAAAACTGAAAGACGAGCTGAGGAAGGCAGGTGGACGACGCAATGAACGACGAGCATGACCGGCGTCGACCCATGCCGGGCCCGCAGCCGTCGGGGGGCGTTCCGGGTTCCGGTGTCGGGCCACATGCACCACGTGGCCACGGCCATTCCGGTGCACCCGACTACAACGATCGACGAGCCGACATCGACCTGCGGCAGGTGCACTTCGATGACGCATTCATCGACGCGCTCTCCCATGACGTGCCCACGCCCACCCGTGACGACACCGAGTATCAGTTGGCCGCATTGCTGTCGGGTTGGCGCCACGAGGTTCTCTCCGAGCCCGCACCGCCGATCCCCGGTGTCGCCGAGGTCGAGCGCGCGATGGCGGCGCGCTCCGGTGCACGTCGCGGTGGCAGGGTGGTGCGCTCGCTGCGCGTCGTCGCCGGTGCGGCGGCGATCGCGGTGGTCGCCGCAGCCGGTCTGACCGTGGTGAGCGAGGGCGCCCAGCCGGGCGACTCGCTGTGGGGTGTCAAGAAGGTCGTGTTCGCACAGGCCGCGTCGGAGACGCAGGCCGCCTACGACGTGCGTTCGGATCTCGAGCAGGCCGAGGCGGCACTCGCCTCCGGTGATGTCACCCAGGCGCAGCAGCTCATCGCGCGGGCGCAGACCAAGATGGGCCCGGTACGCGACTCGCAAACCCGGGATCAGATGAATCAGTGGATCACCCGGCTGCAGTCCGACGAGTCGGGCACACCCGCTGCGCCCACGTCGCAGCGTCCGGGTACCACGGCTCCCGGTGCCAGTGGCACCGAGAGCAGTGCTCCGCAGACCTCGGATCAGACGAGCGTTCCCTCGGAGCCGTCGTCGACGCCGACCACCACACCGACGACCACGCCGACGACCAGTTCACCGCCACCGACGACGGCGACGACCACCACGACCACGCCGGCAGGCTGATCGCCGTCTGCCTGATCGACGTCTGCCTCATTGACGTCTGCGGGGGCCGGCCGACACCACCCGACCGGAACGCCTGAGCGATCAGCTCAGCGTTCGTCGCCGAGGTGGTTGTGCGCGTCGGCGTACCCGCGGCAGTAGTCCCACGTGACGTAGTCGTCGGGGCGGGGGTCGACGGCGGGCTCGTGCGGACGCACGGTGCCGTCGATCAGAAGCTGTAAAAGGTTGGCGCGCAACATATCCCAGTCGTGGTAATGGTCCTCGTGGCAGTCTTCGCACACGACGACGAGGCCACGGACCCCGCGATGGGCCAGGAGTGCCTCGTAGACGGCCAGATCGGCGAGATCCTCTTCGACCGCGACCCGCTCGTTCTCGTCGAGGGGGATGCCGGGCTCCATCGAGTCCAACGCCGACGCGGGATCGCTGGGATCATCGGCGAACGGGTCGGGCGGAAGTCCTGGTGGCAAGTGGTCACGCACACCTCCACCGTAACCGATATCGCGTGACCTGCGCCGCATCGGTTCCACAGTTCGACGGGCCGATACGCGCATGCTCCACAGGGGTCACGGGTGAGCTGAATCGCCGCATTGGGTTGTGGCTCCGGTTGCCCGATACCATGGACCGATGACCCACGTTCGCACCGGTGGAGACGATCCCGGCAAGGTCGCAATGCTCGGCCTCACCTTCGACGACGTCCTGTTGCTACCCGCGGCATCGGATGTGATCCCCAGCGAGGCCGATACGTCCTCGCGGGTGACCAAGAACATCTCCCTGCGGGTGCCCCTGGTGAGTTCGGCGATGGACACCGTCACCGAATCCCGGATGGCCATCGCGATGGCCCGCGCCGGCGGCATGGGCGTATTGCACCGCAATCTGTCGATCGCCGACCAGGCCGCCCAGGTAGAGACGGTCAAGCGCTCCGAGGCCGGCATGGTCACCGACCCGGTCACCTGCTCACCGCACAACACCCTCGCCGAGGTCGATGCGATGTGTGCGCGTTATCGCATCTCCGGGCTGCCCGTGGTCGATGAGAAGGGTGAGCTCGTCGGCATCATCACCAACCGCGACATGCGATTCGAGGTCGATCAGGACCGGCCGGTCGCCGAGGTGATGACCAAGGCCCCATTGATCACCGCCCAGGAAGGGGTCTCCGCGGAGGCCGCCCTGGGTCTGTTGCGGCGCAACAAGGTCGAGAAGCTGCCGATCGTGGACGGCAACGGCAAACTGACCGGGCTGATCACCGTCAAGGACTTCGTCAAGACCGAGCAGCACCCGTTCGCGACCAAGGACTCCGACGGCCGGCTGCTCGTCGGCGCCGCCGTGGGTACCGGTGACACGCAGTGGGATCGGGCCATGGCACTCGCCGACGCGGGTGTCGACGTGATCATCGTCGACACCGCCCACGCCCACAACCGGCTGGTGCTCGACATGGTGTCCAAGGTGAAGTCCGAGGTCGGCGACCGCGTTGAGGTGGTCGGCGGCAACGTCGCCACCCGGGAGGCCGCGCAGGCACTCGTCGACGCCGGCGCCGACGCGGTGAAGGTCGGCGTCGGGCCCGGCTCGATCTGCACCACCCGCGTCGTCGCCGGGGTGGGCGCCCCGCAGATCACCGCGATCCTCGAGGCGGTGACGGTGTGTCAGGCGGCCGGCGTGCCGGTGATCGCCGACGGCGGACTGCAGTACTCCGGCGACATCGCCAAGGCGCTGGCCGCCGGCGCGTCGACGGCGATGCTCGGGTCGTTGCTCGCCGGTACCGCCGAGGCGCCGGGCGATCTGATCCTGGTCAACGGCAAGCAGTTCAAGAGCTACCGCGGCATGGGATCGCTCGGTGCCATGCAGGGCCGCGGGCAGGGCAAGTCCTACTCCAAGGACCGCTACTTCCAGGACGACGTCCTCAAGGAGGAGAAGCTCGTCCCGGAGGGCATCGAGGGTCGGGTCCCGTTCCGGGGTCCGCTGAACCAGGTGATCCATCAGCTCGTCGGCGGCCTGCGTGCAGCGATGGGCTACACCGGTGCCACCACGATCCCGGAACTGCAGAAGGCGCGCTTCGTGCAGATCACCGCGGCCGGACTCAAGGAGTCCCATCCGCACGACATCACCCTGACCGCCGAGGCGCCCAACTACTATTCTCGCTGAGTTCGCCTCGACGACTCCGACCCGCAAGTTCACCGGTCCGCACGTGAGGCGGCCCAGAAGACCCTCGTGGCGTGCGTTGCAACATGACCGTGCGCCGGACAGAAAGGCGCAACGGTGCGTGACCTCGTGGACCTCGGCATGGGCCGGACGGCGCGGCAGACCTTCGAACTCGACGACGTCAGCATCGTTCCGTCGCGGCGGACCCGGTCGTCCAAGGACGTCTCGACCGCATGGCAGATCGATGCCTACCGTTTCGAGGCGCCGATTCTGAGTCACCCGACCGACGCCCTGGTGTCGCCTGCGGTGGCCATCGAACTCGGACGACTCGGCGCTCTCGGTGTCATCAACGGTGAAGGGCTCTGGGCGCGTCATCGCGACGTCGAGGACAAGATCGCCGAGCTGGTCGAGGTGGCAACCACCGACCCCGATCCGCAGGCCGCGGTGCGGCGCCTTCAGGAACTGCATGCGGCACCACTGGATCCCGATCTGCTCGGTGCGGCCGTGGCCACCATCCGCGAGGCCGGGGTGACCACCGCGGTACGTGTCAGCCCCCAGCACGCACCCGAGCTGACCCCGGCCCTGGTGGCCGGTGGTGTGGAGTTGCTGGTGGTGCACGGCACGATCATCTCCGCCGAGCACGTCGTGCAGGGCGCCGAGCATCCGCTCAACCTCAAGACCTTCATCGCCGACCTCGACATCCCCGTCATCGCCGGCGGGGTGCACGATCATCGCACCGCACTGCACCTGATGCGCACCGGCGCCGCCGGCGTCATCGTCGGTTACGGCTCCACCGCGGGTGCCACCACCACCGGCGAGGTCCTGGGTATCGGGGTGCCGATGGCCACCGCGATCGCCGATGCGGCCGCCGCCCGCCGGGACTACCTCGACGAGACCGGCGGACGGTATGTCCACGTCATCGCCGACGGCGACATCCACACCTCCGGCGACCTCGCCAAGGCGATCGCCTGCGGAGCCGACGCGGCGGTGCTCGGCACTCCGCTGGCCGCCGCGGCGCAGGCCCCGGGGCGGGGCTGGTACTGGCCGTCGGCGGCCGCGCATCCCGACACCCCGCGTGGGGCCATGTTGCAGGTGGCCACGCCCGACGGCCGACCGACCCTCGAAGAGATTCTCACCGGCCCGTCCGCCGATCCGTTCGGGGAGTTGAATCTGGTTGGCGCACTTCGTCGTTCGATGGCCAAAGCGGGCTACTCCGATCTCAAGGAGTTCCAGAAGGTCGGGCTGACCATCCACCGCTGAGGGAAAACGAGACCCCCATCACTCAATGTGACAATCGGCGTTAGAATATTCGCCATGGCAGCCCACCATGGTTCACCCGACTTCGACGTGCTCATCATCGGTTCCGGCTTCGGCGGCAGCGTCAGCGCGTTACGCCTGGTCGAGAAGGGGTATCGCGTCGCCGTCGTCGAAGCGGGTCGCCGCTTCGACGACGAGGACTTCGCCAAGACCAGCTGGCGGCTCAACAAGTGGCTCTGGGCACCCAAGCTCGGCCTGTACGGCATTCAGCGCATCCACGCCCTCAAGGACGTGATGATTCTGGCCGGTGCGGGCGTCGGCGGCGGGTCGCTCAATTACGCGAACACCCTGTACAAGCCGCCCACCCCGTTCTTCACCGATCCCCAGTGGAATCACATCACCGACTGGGAGGACGAACTGTCGCCGTACTACGATCAGGCGCGGCGGATGCTCGGGGTGGTCACCAATCCGACGTTCACCGAATCCGACCGCATCATGCGTGAGGTCGCCGACGAGATGGGTGTCGGCGACACCTTCACCTCGACCCCGGTCGGTGTGTTCTTCGGAGAGAAGGTCGGTCTGGCCGGTCGTCCCGGACAGACTGTCCCCGACCCGTACTTCGGCGGGGCCGGACCCGAGCGCACCGCGTGCACCGAATGCGGCGCCTGTATGACCGGGTGCCGGGTCGGCGCCAAGAACACCCTGATGAAGAACTACCTGGGGCTGGCCGAACGCCACGGGGCGACGATCATCGACCGCACGACCGTCGACGGACTGTCCCGGCGCGCCGACGGTACCTGGGAGGTGAGCACGCATGGGTCGTCGTCGTGGGGGCCGCTGGGCCGACGTAGCCGCACCTACACCGCGTCGCAGGTGGTCGTCGCGGCGGGCACCTTCAACACCCAGCGTCTGCTCCACCACGCCAAGGAGCGCACCCTGCCCGCGATCTCGGATGCCATGGGGCGTCTGACCCGCACCAACTCCGAGTCAATCCTCGGCGCCAATGCGGCGAAATACGATCCCCGGCACGACTATTCACACGGTGTCGCGATCACCTCGTCGTTCCATCCGGAGCCGAACACGCACATCGAACCCGTCCGGTACGGCAAGGGCTCCAACGCCATCGCCTATCTGCAGACGCTGCTCACCGACGGTGGCACCCCGGCCCAACGATTCGGACAGTTCCTGCGTGCGGTGGCCCGCAATCCGTTCCTGCTCGCCCGGATTCTGTTGGTGCACAAGTGGAGTCAGCGCACCGTGATCGCGCTGGTGATGCAGAACAACAACAATTCGCTGACGACCTTCGTCCGCAAACGCGGACCCCTGCGCTACATCACCAGCAAGCAGGGCATCGGCGAGCCCAATCCGACCTGGATTCCCAAGGGCAACGAGGCCACCCGCCGGATCGCCGACAAACTCCCGGGCGGGATGGCCGGCGGCACGTGGGGCGACATCGTCAACATGCCGCTGACCGCCCACTATCTCGGTGGGTGCGCCATCTCCGACGATCCGGCCAACGGTGTCATCGACCCCTATCACCGCGTCTGGAACTACCCGACGCTGCACATCACCGACGGTGCGTCGATCTCGGCCAATCTCGGGGTCAATCCGTCGTTGTCGATCTGTGCCCAGGCCGAGCGCGCGATGGCGTTCTGGCCCAACAAGGGTGAGATCGACACCCGGCCGGAACAGGGTGTGGGATACACGCGACTGCAACCGGTGGCACCTAATGCGCCCGTGGTACCCGCGGATGCGCCCGGGGCGCTGCGATTGCCGATCACGCCGGTCGAGCGGGCCGAATTGCCTACGGCGCCGGGAGCGTAGCGAGCGGGCCGGGTGGGTACGGCGCCGGGAGCGTAGCGAGCGGGCCGGGTGGGTACGGCGCCGGGAGCGTGGCGAGTGGCGCGGTCATTCCAGGCCGCGTGCCGAGAGGCTCTCGGCGAATCCGTCTGCGGTGCGCAGGGCGCCGAGCACGATGGGCGCCACCAGGATTCGCGGTCCGGGGCGTAGGCCGCGGGCCCGTCGGGCCTCGTCGACCTGACCGGCGATCTCGACCATCAGGGGGATGGCGCGGATCGTGAGTGCCAGGGCGATCGCGATGAGGTCGGTACGAATCCCGAAGCGCCGCAACGGGTGTAGTGCGCGGGTCAGTGAGTCGAGCATGTCGGTGGTCCGGGTGGTCAGGGTGACCACCGCCGCCAGCAGCACCGACAGCGCCAGGATTCCGCACACGAGCAGGGCGCGCCGCGCGTCGGTGAAGATCCACTGGAAAGCGAAGATGAACACCAGGATCCAGAGGGTGGGCCGGAACTGTCGCCAGGCGGTGACCGGTCCGATCCCGGCCAGCGCGTAGAGCGCCGCCACGGCGAGTGTGGCAATGCCCAGCGCGGGCAGTGAGCGTACGGCCAGGGAGATCGCCAGGATCGCCGCGGCGAGCCCGACCAGCTTGATTCCCGGCGAGAGTCGGTGCAGCGGTGAGTGTCCCGGACGGTAGGTGCCCAGCGGATTCACGTCATCATCTCCCGGTAGTGACGCAGTGCCGGTGTGGGCTCGTCGTCGGCGACGATGCGTCCGTCGTCCATCACCAGTACGCGGTCGAAGTCGGAGACGAGATCGAGGTCGTGACTGACGACGATGAGTTGTTCGGTCAGTCCGGCGAACACCGCGCGCAACATCCGGGCGTTGCGCAGATCCAGCAGGGTGGTCGGTTCGTCGGCGACGATCACCGCGGGTTCGGTGACGAACACCGATGCCAGGGCGAGGAGTTGCTTCTGGCCGCCGGAGAGCCGTCCGGCGGGGGAGTCGGCGTGGTCGGCCAATCCGAACCGGTCGAGGACGGTCCGGGTGCGTTCGGCGCGTTCGGTTCTGCTCAGATCGGTGCGGGTGAGGGAGAGCTCGATGTCCTCGGCGACGGTCGGCATGATGATCTGGCGGTCGGGGTCGGAGAAGATGAAGCCGACCTCGCGTCGGACGCGTCGTTTGTGGCGTCGTGCGTCGATCCCGTTCACGGTCACGGTGCCGTGGTCGGGGATGACGAGCGCGTTGATCATTCGCACCAGGGTCGATTTGCCGCTGCCGTTGGCGCCGACGATCCCGATTCGGCGTTCCGACAGGGTCAGCGACACCTCGCGCAGGACGGTGCGGGCACCGAAGGCGTGGGTGATGTCGCAGAACTCGATCACGATGGCGCTCCGGTCGCGGTCAGTTCGACGGGGAGGCCTCGTGGGTCGGTCGCCGCAGCGGGCCGATCAGACCCGGCCATCCGCGGTGGACCTGGGCGGCGACCAAGGCGGCGACGACGGCCTTGATCGCGTCGCCGAGGATGAACCAGCCGTTCGCGGCGATCGCCGCCCACAGCGTCATGTCGGCGCGGATCATCAGGCCGATGGTGCCGCAGATGTACACCACGAGGATGCCGCCGATGATGTTGATCACGATGCCGGGCAGTACCCGATACCGCGGCACCGTCTGCGATCGGGTACGCGTCCACATCATCAGCGCGGTCAGTACGCCGATGACGATCACTCCCGGCAGGAAGCCGACGAAGAAGCCCGCGGTGGGGGAGCTCAATGCCGTCAAGCCGTTACGGCCACCGGAGAGGATCGGCAGGCCGGCGATCGCGAGCACCATGAAGATGACCACCGACAGCGTGCCCTTCTTGGGGCCGAGGATCGCCCCGGCGAGCATCACGCCGAGTGTCTGGAAGGTGATCGGCACGCCGGCGGTGCCCACGGTGATGGTGCCGGGCAGGCCGAGTGCGGCGATCAGCGCGGCGAACACCGCCGCCTGGGTGATGTCGGCGATGGTCAGTGACCAGGCACTGGGCCGGGTATCAGAAGTAGTCATTGCGAAAGATGAGTATTCCACGACGATCGGGGCGTGCGATCCGCCAGGGCGCGCAGGGTGAACCGCCCGGTGTCCGGCGGTGCCACTAGACTCGCCCCGTGACCGATTCGCAGGGATTCATCGACGGCCCGCGCCCGGTGCTCGTCGTCGACTTCGGTGCCCAGTACGCGCAGTTG
>NZ_JARJDD010000109.1:0-381 GCF_029269935.1 Gordonia sp. N1V | reverse complement strand
GATTATCACTATGGAGTTCTCAAACAACAGATGCGGTCCCGGCGATGCCGGGTGCGGGGAATCAAGTTGTGGTGCAGGGCAGGTCAGGCTGCTACATCGTCGAGTCGCATGGTGCGTCGGTGATAGGACGGAACCGGTCGTCGTTTCGGGTCGATGCTGGCGGGTGGGATCAGCCAGGGGTGTCGGTCGAGAATGGTAGCGGTGTCGATCATGGGCCCCTCCCCGGTGGCTGATCGGTGTGATGGGTCCAGTCTACACGAAAGCATGTTCGATGCAAGGCATATTCTTGATCAATTCTGCTTGTGGACAACGTGTTTCGGCGCCAGTTTTCTGTCGGTGGGGTGTGGTAGGGGTGCGGTTTTCGTTTGCCATGCGTTCGAT
>NZ_JARJDD010000108.1:0-399 GCF_029269935.1 Gordonia sp. N1V | reverse complement strand
AAGCCACCGCCAAACTGTTGTCGTGTGACACCACCATCACCAAAATCATGCTCGATCCCAACGGTGTACCCCTCAGTGTTGGCGAGGCGAAACGCTTCTTCACCCCCGGACAACGCAAAGCCCTACTCGTCCGTGACCGCGGGTGCATCAAATGCGGAACACACGCCGGACGCTGCCAAGCACACCATGTGCACCACTGTGATCGCGGGTGCATCAAATGCGGTGCCCACGCCGGACGCTGCCAAGGACACCACCTCGTCCACTGGAGCAAGGGTGGTCCCACCGACCTCGACAACGGATGCCTGCTGTGCAGTAGTTGTCATGATGATGTCCACCGCCACGGATGGGACATCATCATGGGCTTCGACCGACACCCCTGGCTGATCCCACCCGCCAGCA
>NZ_JARJDD010000107.1:0-420 GCF_029269935.1 Gordonia sp. N1V | reverse complement strand
GGGGCAGTTGGGGCGTCGTCAGGTCGACTACGGAAACTGAAGACGCCCTGGCCAGCTAACAACGGTATCGATTCCCATGAGTTTTTCCCTTTTCGGCGCGATCTCGAATGACATCGCGATGGACCTGGGCACCGCCAACACCCTGATCTACATGAAGGGCAAGGGCATCGTGCTGAACGAGCCGTCGGTCGTGGCGCTGAGAAACGTCGTGGCTGGCCGTGTTCGACGACCACACCAGTCTTCCCCTGTATTTGGGGCGCGCCCGGTTGGCGAGTCAAGGACAACGGATCGCGTTGTTCGCCAAAGACGGCGGTGAGTACTGCTCGTTTCCCGGGTCCACTCAACCCGCCGCGCACGTCGAAATCCATCACGCCACCAAAGATCATGCGAAAGGTGGGCTCACCAACATCGGTGACCTCG
>NZ_JARJDD010000106.1:0-428 GCF_029269935.1 Gordonia sp. N1V | reverse complement strand
ATCGGTTCATTCTTCAAACAACTCGACGACACTATCGCTCTTCATCAACGTAAGTTAGATTTGTTGAAAGAACAGAAAAAAGGCTTTTTACAAAAGATGTTTGTTTAGGGTCTATAATTATAAATTAGAAAATACATTAGAAGCTGGAGACGAGATTGTCTAGATAATGTGCGAGATAAAATTTTTAGCAGGTTATCATACATAAGACAAAATGGTATCGATGCTCGAACTCAAGAAGGTGATCGCCGCCAAACACCACGCCGCCGCAGTACTGGACCAATCCCACCAAAACGCCTAGCATTCACCATGACTCGTTGATCACTACGCGTGAGTCCACGCCGATCCGAAGTCCACCACTCCACGGGGCACTATCACACGATCAAACGACAACACTCAGCCTGACCCCTAACCACCGGCCAGAACCGGCC
>NZ_JARJDD010000105.1:0-430 GCF_029269935.1 Gordonia sp. N1V | reverse complement strand
GCAGACGACGGGACATGAGGGCAGGCTCCAGAACGGGAAGAACCGGACCCTATTCAGTGTCAGCCGTTCTGGAAATAGGGTTCGACGGCGCCCTGCAATTTGACCGTCAGGGCCTTGCCCTTGCGGTCGACGCGGTTGCCCAGGGCCAGCCGCACCCAGCCTTCGGAGACGCAATATTCCTCGACATTGGTCTTTTCCTCGCCCTTGAAGCGGACCGGCGAGGGTGGTGGCGTAGTCGGGGTCGATGGGCCCGTATCCCTGCAACCGGGGCACGAGAATCCCGTCCGGATCTTTCAACACCGTCAGTACGGGTGCCCCGGGTACGACCAAAGCCCGCCCGAACGCCACCGGTACCTCATCCGGCGTCGGCTCATGCATGGGGTCAGCGACGTCGGGTTCGACGACCGGCTCCACCAACTCGACTTCGGGA
>NZ_JARJDD010000104.1:0-433 GCF_029269935.1 Gordonia sp. N1V | reverse complement strand
CGGAACCGTGGCGGCGGTGGAAACAACTGAAAGCGACCGCCACCTTCCACACCTTCACCGGCGAGGTCGCCGCCCCCAAATATCCGGCACTCGCCGACGCGATGGCCTCCGGTGCGGCCGGCCCCTCCCACGCGGCGGTCGTGATCGACGTCCTCGACCGCATCCCGGCGGCAGTGCCGTTCGACGAGAAAATGTCGGCCGAGGCCACGATGGCCGTGAGGTTTCGGCGCCGACAAGGTTTCCATCAAAGTACGTGTTTTCTCGCCGGCGACGATGTCGAGGTTCGCCGAGATCTCCAACCGGCCATCGTCGGTGATGCGATCGCTGTAGGAGTTGATCGTCTTGTCCTCCGCAGCAGGCAACCCGCCAGGAGTCTCTGCCGCCAACTCGTTCCCCAGCTGCCGCGCGTAGGTGGTGATCTCGGCGGGGGTGA
>NZ_JARJDD010000103.1:0-439 GCF_029269935.1 Gordonia sp. N1V | reverse complement strand
CGATCCTGATGACGTCGTTCGCCTTCATCCTGGGCGTCGTGCCCCTGATGCTGGCGACGGGGCCGGGGGCCGAGATGCGCCAATCGCTGGGCACCTCCGTCTTCTCGGGGATGCTGGGCGTGACCTTCTTCGGCCTGATCTTCACCCCGGTCTTCTATGTGGTCTGCCGCTGGCTTTCCTCCAAGCTGCCGCAGGGCCACAATCCCGGACCCAAGCCGCCCACTCGGCGAGGTGTTTGCGTTGGTGATCGGCCCGACACAGCGGGATCAGGTCACCGAGCACCGTCCACCCTCCGGCTTCGGGGTCGGTGTGGTTGAACGGCCGCCAGTGGTCGAGGTCGCACAGGTGTGACGGCATCCCGCAGTACGGGTATCGGCACCAGGCGTCGTTGGCCAGCACCTCAGCGCGCAGGGCGGCGCTGGGTGCATAGGTCAATGCC
>NZ_JARJDD010000102.1:0-467 GCF_029269935.1 Gordonia sp. N1V | reverse complement strand
TCGGTCCGCGGGAGCAGTTGTTGACTTCGGAGCAGCCGGTGGTCAAGCAGTTCCTTTCCGGTGATCGGTTCGGTCCGATCGGTATGTCGGAGGAGAAGGACGAGGCTCTGGTCGCTGCGGAGGCGGCGATGGCGGCGGCCGGGATCTCCGGTGGTGGCACGAAGGAGGATTTCACCGAGATCATTCCGCAGGTCCAACCGAATCCGGGTATGCCCGAACGCAAGGCGGTCGCCCCCGGCCAACGCAAAGCCCTACTCGTGCGTGACCGCGGATGCATCAAATGCGGTGCACACGCCGGACGCTGCCAAGGACACCATTTGCACCACTGGGCCGATGGTGGGCCCACCGACCTCGACAACGGCTGCCTGCTGTGCAGCAGCTGCCACGACGATGTGCACCACCACGGGTGGGGCATCATCATGGGATTCGACCGACACCCCTGGCTGATCCCACCCGCCAGCATCGAC
>NZ_JARJDD010000101.1:0-482 GCF_029269935.1 Gordonia sp. N1V | reverse complement strand
ACTACGACCTCGTCGAAATCCTCACCCCCGACCCCAGCCCGGACTCGCCGATCGACACCCGACTCGCTCAACTACTCGGCGGTCACCGGTTCTAGACCGTCACGTGCTTCCGTGAATGGTCGGAAACCAGCAGCGGTGCAACAGGTCTCGAGGCTCGTCGCTATCGCTCCTCGGCACCTCGACCACCGGGAGAAAGGGAACGCCACTAACGCTCCTTGGCACCTCGACCATTGGGACGAAAGCGCGCCCCAAATACAGGGGAAGACTGGTGTGGTCGTCGAACACGGCCAGCCACGGCTGGCACTGAGCTGCGAGGGCGATGACATCGCGGATCGGGAGCAGGGTGCCGGTCGCCGTGACGCCCATCCCGGTCTGCGCGATCAGGTCGGACAGCGATGCTTTGATGATCAGATGTGGTGGTAGCCCGCGATGGGATTGGGGGCCGAGACCGACATCCAGTCCGGCGCGCAGGACTGCTTCCA
>NZ_JARJDD010000100.1:0-495 GCF_029269935.1 Gordonia sp. N1V | reverse complement strand
CAGGCGGTCTCGAGGCTCGCCGCACGCGGCTCGCACCTCGACCATCGGATGATGGCCCCCCCGATCACGGGGCCGCCGTTGCCCCTTGCCGTGGGCCGGCTCTTTCCCTCGATGGTCGAGGTGCCCGAGCCCGCTAGGGCGAGGGCCTCGAGACCCGGTGAGACGAGAGGTATCGTATCCACCGCGGGATGGACGAAACCAGCATCGGCACAGGCGGTCTCGAGGCTCGCCGCACGCGGCTCGCACCTCCGATGGTCGAGGTGCCGAGGAGCGCCAGCGACGAGCCTCGAGACCCCTTGTGCTGAGCGGATTCCGGTTTACGGTGGTCCGAATCCAGCACCGTAGCAGCCGGTCTCGAGGCTCGCCGCACGCGGTTCGCACCTCGACCATCGGGGGATCCGTCTTCCCGGATCCGTCCCACCCCGCGCGGGAATGCTCCAGCCCTTCCCATCCGATGGTCGAGGTGCCGAGGAGCGCCAGCGACGAGCCTCGAGA
>NZ_JARJDD010000010.1:0-208539 GCF_029269935.1 Gordonia sp. N1V | reverse complement strand
CGATCGTCTCGAACGCGGCAGCACAGATCTGTTCGGGTGTCCGCGGATCGGGGGATCCGTCGTGTTGCGGCTTGGGCGCCGACAAGGTTTCCATCAGAGTTCTGGTCTTCTCCCCGGCGACGATGTCGAGGTTCGCTGAGATTTCCAACCGGCCGTCGTCGGTGATGCGGTCGGTGTAGGAGTTGATGTTCTTGTCTTCGGCGGCAGGTAACCCGCCAGGCGTTTCGGCGGCGAGCTCGTTCCCCAGCTGCCGCGCGTAGGTGGTGATCTCGGCGGGGGTGAATCCGGCGAAGTAGTGCGATAAGAGTTTCCGCAGGTATTCACACCGTTGCACGGTGTCCATAGGTTCGGGGCATCGGGTGTCGATGTGCGCCAATCCGCGGACGATGGCATCGACGTGTTCGGAGGAGATGGACCCGTCGGCGGCGTGCGCCAACAACAGATCGATGTCGCCGGTGGCAGCAATCCGCACGTACCGACCTGCGACGGCAGGTGCGAAACCCATGCTGATCAACAGTTCCCGCAAACGGGTGGTCTTGTGATCGGCCACGCCCAGCCGGTCCAGTTCGCCGGTGAGGCTGGTGGCGTGGTGATCAACCAGGTTCCGCAGCAACAGGACTTGCTTCATCGCACCGAAGGCCTGTGGCCCGGTCATCTCCGGATCCCATTGCAGGTCGCTGAGTCGGCTGACGATATCGGCGAAGACCGCCTCAGCGTCAACATCTTTGATGTCAAGAGTTGTGGTGGTGTCGATCATGGGCTCTCCCCAGCGGCTGATCGGTGTGAGGGCTCTACTCTACTCGAACATATGAATTAGTGCAAGGGTGTTCGACAGACCTGTGGAGGGAAAGATGCTTGTGGACAACGGGATTGAGTGCCCGGCCCAACTGAAATTTTATGTCGGTGGGGTGTGATAGGGGCCTGTCGGCATTCGAGTTGCAACGGTTCGACGCTCCGCGGGTCACCCACCGGCGAACCGGGTGCACGCGGAAGTGAGCGCTGTGGTGACGGCCGGCTGTGGCAACATGGGAAGTGAGTGGTGCGTGGCCCCATCGATGATGTCAATATGGCAGTGAGGCAGAGAGTTTCGGACAGAGTCGGCGATCTTGCCGATGTCGTGGACTCTGCTGTTTGCGGCGAGGATCACCGACATCGGTACCGCCAACCCAGCCAGCGTCGCCGACTTCGGTCGACGCGGGACGCGTGGTCGAGTAGAGGGGAAGTGCGCGGCGCCGATCGCTGACAATTCGAGCCACTGATGATCCAACGCGGCACCGCCGGTTTCCCATTCGAGAAACTTCCGCTGTCGAGAGCGACTCGGCCGCAGCAGAATCGGTACCGCGTGGGCGAGGTATTGCATCCGCATTGGTCCGAAACATGAATTGGGGTCGAGCAGCACCAGTCCGCTCACCTGTTCCGGATGTCTGAGTGCAAAGGCCAGGGCGACCATCGCGCCGTAGGAGTGACCGACAAGGATGGGACGGGCTGCATGCAGAGATGTCATCGTCGTTTCGAGCCACTCGAGAACATCGTCGACCGACCGGATGCGGTCTCGTCCAGGGACGGAGAGCCCGGGGTCTCCGATGAAGTCCACGGCGTGACATCGCCGATGCTCGCCCAGCGGTTCGGCGACGGCGAACCATTCCGTCAGTGTCGCACCGGATCCTGGCAGTAGTACAAGATCCTCGCCGTTTCCGCGGCCCCATGACGTCGTGCGAGTCGTGCCGAATCGGGACGGCAGATCGGCGTCGGTGGCATCTGTCGGCCAGCGGCCACGCAGGGCTTGGTAGTGGTCACAGAACTCGCGACCGGCATGGGTTGAGGTGAACGCGTGTGCATCGGCCATATCAATCCTCTCAAAGATCATTTAAGTTGATGATCAAGGTAATTGATTGATGAGGTACTGTCGAGCGGTGGCCCGCGACGAGAACCTCGACGATTCGCGACCGGAGTATCGACTCATCCGTGATCTGCGAGCGTTGACAGTCGAATTGGACCTATTCGGAGCGCAGTTCGCGAAATCCGAGGGACTTCACTCCACGGATCTGCGGGCGTTGATCGTTCTGCTGGAGGCCGAACGCGACGGCGGGGTGGCCACGCCGGCGGTGCTCGGTCGTACCCTTGGCGGACTCAACTCGGCGACAGTGACCGCGATTCTTGATCGGCTCGAACGAGCCGGGATGGTCGTGCGAACACCGGATCGCGACGACCGGCGCCGGATACTCGTCGGGGTGACCGAACATGCGCGAGCGGTCGGTCGCGGCTTCTTCGGACCGCTCATCGTTCCAGCAGTGGAGGCCCTGAAGGACTACGATCAAGCCGAACTGCGGCTCATCGAGCGCTTTCTCGACGATATGACGCGAATCGTCACCGACGTGCGGCAGCGGTGATCGCGGCCCTCAGCCGTTGACCTTGGCGATCACGTTGTCGGCGTACCAGTTCAGGTGATCGAGCTTCTTCTGCAGGGGTTCGGTATCGTTACCGACGATGTAGGGCAACCGGAAGCCGACGATGACATCGGTGATGCCTTTGTCCTCCAGGCGTTTACAGCCGTCGACGGTATAGGCGTCGAGCGAGATGACGTGAATCTCGAAGGGGTCGTTGAGTTTTCCCTCGGCCTTGCGGATGTCGGTGATCTTGTCGAGCAGGGTGTCGAGTTCCTCGGGCGGCCCACCACCGTGCATCCAGCCGTCGCCGCGGACCACCGCTCGGCGCAGCGCCGCGTCGGCATGACCGCCGACGAGCAGAGGAATCGGTTCGGTCGGTGCAGGGGCCATCTTAATCTTCGGGATGTCGTAGAACTCGCCGTGGAACTCGAAGTACTCCCCGGAGGTGAGCCCACGGAAGACGTCCATGCATTCGTCCATACGCTTTCCGCGCCTGCGGAAGTCGACCCCCATGAAGTCGTAGTCCTCGGGCCAGGGGCTCGTGCCGACCCCGAGCGCGAGTCGATTGTTCGTCAGGTACGCAACCGAACTTGCCTGCTTGGCGACGAGGGCCGGCGGGCGGACCGGTAGCTTGAGCACGAACGGTGTGAAGCGAATCGTCGAGGTGACCGCCCCCAACGCAGCCGCCTCGATGAAGGTCTCGATGAACGCCTTGCCCTCGAGGAACTCCCGATTGCCGTCGGGCGTGTACGGATAGGTCGCGTCGGACTTCTCGGGGTAGGCGAGGGAGTCCGGAATGGTGAACCCCGCATATCCCGCTGCCTCGGCGGCCTGCGCGAGCGGCGCGTAGTAGGCCGGATCGGTCATCGCCTCGGCGAAGGTGAAACGCATGCTCTACTCCCCGGATAGCCCGTTGTGGTCCGTCTCCACAGTAGAACATGTTCTAGTTTTGTGGGGCAAGGTTCGAGGAGGGCAGCGCCAACGGCGCGAGAGAGCTCGATCGGAGTCGACAAACCGGGGTGAATCACCCCTCACTCCGGCCGGACGAACCGCTCCCGTCGGCCGAGCCGCTGCAGGCGCAGCCACTCGGAGAAGCCCTTGACGTCGTGCTGTTGCACCAGGAAGTACCAGCCGAATCGCGCATACTCCTGCGGGAGCAGCTTGCGCATCCCGGGCTGACTCATCAGGTAGCCGCGATTGCGGTAGGTGAAGAACCGTTTGGTCGGGTTGTCCGGGTACTGGGTGTGCATCCGACCGCCCATGATCGGCCGGAACTCGTCGGAGCCGTAGGGGTGCAGATACGCAGTGGTCAAACAGGTTCCGAATGGCAGACCGGACCGCTGCAGCCGGCGATGCATCTCGACCTCGTCACCGCGGAAGAACAGACGCAGGTCCGGCACGCCGACCATGTCCAGCGTGTCCGCGCGGAACAGGGCTCCGTTGAACAGCGACGCGATGCCGGGCAACAGATCGTTGCCGCTGTCCTCGCCGTTCTCGAACAGCTCGGAACGCTTACGCCGCCAGGCGATTCCGCGTCGAAGCGGAAATGCAAGGGTGTCCGGATCGTCGATGTTGACGACCACCGGTGACACCTCGGCGAGGTCGTGGCGGGTCGCGCAGCCCAGCAGGGTCTCGAGAACCTCGGGCCCCTCGGGCCGGCCGTCGTCGTCGGCGCACCACACCCAGTCGGCGCCGAGGACCAGTGCGTGCAGCATGCCGAGTGCGAAACCGCCCGCCCCGCCGAGATTGCGCGCGGACCCCAGATATGTTGTCGGAACAGGCTGAGCAGCAACGAGTTCGGCGACCGCTGCCTCATCGGCATTGTCGACGACGACGATGTGGTCGACGGGCCGGGTCTGCGAGGCGAGGACCGCGAGGGACGCGGCCAGCAGCTCCGCGCGCCGATGGGTGACGACGACCGCAACGATCTTGTCGCGCATGCTCATTCGGCGGTGTCGGCTTCCTTCTTCAGGCCGTCGAGAACCTCACGCACATGCGATGCCGCCTCGGGACCCTCATAGGCGTTCACCACGTCCTCGATGCCGCCGTCCATGCGCACCTCGCCGTGATCGATCCACAGGGCGCGGTCGCACAGCTGGGCGAGGAATTCGTTGGAGTGGCTGGCGAAGACGAGGATGCCCGAGCGCTCCACGAGTGCCTCGAGGCGGGTCCGCGCCTTCTTCATGAACTCGGCGTCGACGGCGCCGATGCCCTCATCGAGGATGAGGATCTCTGGATCGATGCTGGTCACCACGCCGAGGGCGAGTCGCACCCGCATACCGGTGGAGTAGGTGCGCAGCGGCATGTTCAGGTAGTCGCCGAGCTCGGAGAACTCCGCGATCTCGTCGGTCTTCTTGAGCATCTCCTTGCGGGTCAATCCCAAGAACATGCCGCGGATGATGATGTTCTCGTAGCCGGAGATCTCCGGGTCCATGCCGACCCCGAGGTCGAAGACGGGTGCGACGCGGCCGGTCACCTGACAGTGCCCGCGCGTCGGCTCGTAGATCCCTGACAGCAGTCGCAACAACGTCGACTTACCGGCACCGTTGTGCCCGACCAATCCGACGCGATCGCCGTGCTCGAGATGCAGATTGATGTTCTTCAGGGCCTCGACGACGATCACGTTCGACGCATTGGCGCCGATTACGCCGCCGGCCGCACCGATCACCGATTTCTTCAGCGAGCGCGTCTTGGCGTCGAAAATCGGGAAGTCGACACACGCATCCCAGGTGTCCACCCGGACAGTGCTCTTGCTGGTCGCCATGGTTGTCGCCTTATCTCCGCCGGTCACACCCAGTAGGCCACGCGGGCGCGGTAGTTGCGCATCACGGCCAACGCCATCAGCCAGCCGACGATCGTGCAGCCGATCACGACCGCCCAGTGATAGAAGGCCACCGACTCACCGAGCAGCGGGCCGCGCGCGATGTCGAGGTAGTGATACATCGGGTTGAGTTCGACGAGTTTGAGTCGCTCGGACTTCTCTCCGGTCTGCTTGCCGAGGTTCTCGGTGGTCCAGATGATCGGCGTCATGAAGAACACCAACTGCACCGCGGTGGTCAGCAACTGGCCGATGTCGCGGAAGCGGGTCGAGAGGATGCCGAAGACGATCGACACCCACACACCGTTGATGACGAACAGCGCGATGGCCGGGATGACCAGCAGGGCAGTCCAATTCAGCGGCTGCGGGAAGATGATCAGGATCGCGATGTAGATGACGATGTTATGGGCGAAGATGATCAGCTGCCGCCACACCATCCGGTAGACGTGCACGCTCACCGGCGACGGCAGCTGTTTGATCAGTCCTTCGTTCTTCGAGAACACCTCGGCGCCCTCGAGGATCGAGTTCTGGATGAAGTTCCAGAAGATGAACCCGAGCGTCACGTACGGCAGGAACGACTTGATGTCCATGTGGAACAGCTCGCCGTAGAGCAGGCCCATCGCGACCGCGGTGACACCGGTGGCGATGGTGATCCACAGGGGACCGAGCAACGAGCGGCGGTAGCGCTGCTTGATGTCCTGCCACCCGAGATGCAGCCACAGTTCGCGGGCGTTCAGACCCGCCGACAGGTCGTCGAACGCCCGGCGCATGGACCGCGACGTCGCACCTGTGGGCGGCGGTGGGACCCGCCCCTGCATCACTTCGGCTGACACGAGGCCACAGCATACAAGCGCCGGGCCCACCGCCGGCGTTCAGAGGTGCCGATCAGAGGTACTGGCCGGTGCTGCCGTGTCCGCCCGCCGACGGTGTCATCCCCGGGGGCAGCGCACCCTGACGCATCTGCTCGAGTTGAGCGCGAGCGGCCATCTGCTGGGCGAACAGGGCGGTCTGGATGCCGTGGAAGAGCCCCTCGAGCCAGCCGACGAGCTGGGCTTGGGCGATCCGCAGCTCGGCGTCGGACGGGGTGGTGTCGTCGGTGAACGGCAGGGCCAGCCGCTCGAGCTCCTCGCGCAGCTCCGGTGCCAGCCCGTCCTCGAGTTCGCGGATCGACGACTCGTGGATCTCGCGCAGCCGGTTACGGCTCGCCTCGTCGAGCGGAGCCGCACGGACCTCTTCGAGCAGTTGCTTGATCATCGTGCCGATCCGCATGACCTTCGCCGGTTGCTCGACCATGTCGGCGACGTTGGATCCGTCAGAGGACTCCGAGGAGGAGTCTTCCGACGCAGCCTGGGTACCCAGCGGCGAATCGGCACCCAGGACGACGACCGAATCGTTGTCGGTCTCGGACGCTCCGTCGCGATCGGGGGTGGCAAAGGGATTCGCATTGTTGCCGTCTATGACCATGTTCTCCATTGTGCCCAACCCGCTTGCGGCCAACGCACGGAACCGGTCATCGGATACCCGCCGATCGGCGCGCAGGCCGCGTCTATCGTGGGGCCATGCCCTTCGACGTCGCCCATGCGCGTGGACTTTTTCCCTCGCTCGGCGACGGCTGGATTCGCTTCGATCCGCAGGCCGGGATGGTGATCCCGGACTCGGTGGCCTCCGCGGTGTCCCGCGGATTCCGACAGCTCGGGGCGTCGGCGCGGGGCCGGTACCCGGCGGCGCGGGAGACCGCCGAAGCCCTCGACGGCGCCCGCCGGGCCATCGCCGATCTGGTTGCCGGGCAGTCCTCCGGCGTGGTCCTCGGACCGTCGCGTTCGGTATTGCTGTGGACGCTCGCCGAGGCGATCAACCCCAACACATGGCTGTCGGGCAACGTCGTCGTCAGCCGCCAGGACGACGAGCCGAACATCCTGCCGTGGGTGCGCGTCGTCGACCGTGTCGGCGGCACTCTTCGATGGGCCGAGATCGACGTCGAGACCGGAGAACTGCCGACCTGGCAGTACGACGATCTGATCGACCGGCACACCGCCGTCGTCGCGGTTCCGCTGGCTTCGTCGACGCTGGGCACCCTCACCGATGTCGGCGACATCGCCGCGCGGGCGCGGGAGGTCGGCGCGATGGTCGTCGTCGACGCGTCGAGCGCCGCGCCCTACCTTCCGCTCGACATCGACGAACTCGGCGCCGACGTCGTCGTCGTGTCCGCCGAACGGTGGGGTGGGCCGCGGATGGCGGCGATGGTCTTCGCCGAGCCGCGCGCGATCGACCGGTTGAACACGATGTCATCGGATCCGCATGCGGTGGGGCCTGAGCGCCTCGAGATCGACGAGCATCAGGGCGCTCTGCTCGCCGGTCTGGTGGCTTCCGTCGAGCATCTCGCGGGTCTCGACGAGACTGCGCTGGGTAAGCGTCGGCGACGGCTGACTACTGCTCTCGATGGCGTCAACGAATACCTGCAGCGGCTCGGTTTCTACCTCATCAACTCGCTTGACCAGCTCAATCACGTCTCGGTGATCGGCAAGAGCGACAACCGGGTGCCGTTGGTCAGCTTCGCGGTCGACGGCGTCGGGGCCGATACCGTGGTCCGCAGGCTTGCCGACAACGGAATCTGTGCGCTCGCCGATCTACCGAGCCGTGCGCTCGCCCGGATGGGCGCCGGCGATTTCGGAGGAGCTGTCACCGTCGGGCTCGGGCCGTATTCGACACCTTACGAAGTCGATCATCTCGTGCGGACACTCGGTTCGCTGGCGTGAAGCGGACAACTTCTGTCGGTCGCCTGACCCACTGAGTTAGTAAGTTCTGCTCTGGTGCACTATTTTGTGGAAAGTGAACACCGAGGAGTCTGCGCGGCTGTCCGACGCTGAGTTGGCCGTGTGGAGCGCTTTCGTCGACGGGGGCTGGGCCCTGATGGCCGAGGTGACCGCGGGCTTCAGCGCCGCGGGGGTCTCGGTCAATGACATGCGGGTGCTCGAGATCATCGCCGCCCGGGAGTCGATCGGGATCAGTGAGATCGCCGCGGCGATGCATGCCGGCGTGAGCACGGTGTCGCGCGTGGTCGCCCGCCTCATCGACGACGAAATCCTCGAACGCGTGCACTCCCGCTCGGATGCCCGGCACCGACTGGTCCGCCTCACCGCCCACGGACGGGCCCAACTGCGCGCACAGCTCGACATCCGCGACGCGGTGGTTCGCAAGCATGTCATCGAGGTGCTCAGCGCCGAGGAGTTCGAGTCCCTCGGCCGCATCTTCGGCAAGATCCGCGACGGCTCCTCGGCCCGACCCTGTCCGGACGGGCTCGCCTGAACCGCCAGCTCTTGGCGCCGGGGGTGACCGGCCTTGGGTGATCAGTCTGCAGTGATCAGACTGCAGTGATCAGTGATCAGACTGCGGCCACGCGCAGCAACACCTTGCCGATCGCCTCGCCGCTGTCGAGGCGATCATGCGCTGCCGCGGCGTCGTCGAGGTCGTAGACGCTGTCGATGACCGGCAGCACCTTGCCCGCCTCGATCAGCGGCCAGGTCACCGTTCGCGTGTGCGTCACGATCTGGGCCTTGCCGCCGTCCCCATCGACCGGTCGGGATCGCAGCGTCGTCCCGATCACCGACGCGCGTTTACCCATCAGCGCGGCGATCGACAGCTCGGCCTTGGTGCCGCCCTGCATGCCGATGATGACCAGGCGGCCGCCGGTGCGCAGCGCAGAGATGTTCTGCGCCAGGTACTTTGCGCCGATGATGTCGAGAATGACGTCGGCGCCTCCGCTTTCGGTGATCACCTCAACGTAATCGTCTGTGGCGTAATTGATCAGGATGTCGGCGCCGAACCCGGCGCATCGATCGAGCTTGGCCGCGGTACGTGCGGTGACGGCGACGCGGGCGCCGAGTGCGTGGGCGAGCTGAATGGCGTGGGTGCCAATACCGCTCGATCCGCCGTGGACGAGGAGCAGTTCACCAGCTCGCAGACCCCCGGCCTCGATGACGTTGGAAACCACCGTGCACGCCACCTCCGGTAGCGCCGCGGCGTCGGCGAGAAGAACCCCGGCCGGGACCGGCAACACCTGCGCCGCGGGAACCGCCACCCTCTCGGCGTATCCGCCGCCGGCGAGCAACGCGCACACCTCGTCGCCGACCGACCAGCCCGACACCCGTGCCCCGACCTCGCTGATCCGGCCCGAGACCTCGAGCCCGAGGGTCTCCGGTGCGCCGGGAGGCGGCGGATAGTTGCCGCGGCGCTGGAGAAGGTCAGCGCGGTTCACCCCGGCCGAGACGACGTCGATGACGACCTCGCCGAGGTCGGCGACCGGATCGTCGATGGTGGAGACGGACAGATCGCCTGACGAAGAAACGGTGACGGCACGCATCACCCGATCGTGGCACAGGGCGGCCACTGAGCGCGGTCGGTGCTGGTAGGCGCGCTGCGTGCACGGGCCGCGTCCACCAGCTGGCGACGCGTCGAGAGATCGATGACGACCCGTGAGCCGATTCGGCCGGGTGCTGGGCCCTCACGTACCCTTTTCGGCAGGGAAGCGTGGCAGAGCGGCCGAATGCACTCGCCTTGAAAGCGAGCGTGGGTAAAACCACCGGGGGTTCAAATCCCTCCGCTTCCGCCAAGAGTTCGTCGTCGAATCGGCACGTTGTAGCAGAACGTTCGCCCCTGGCGTGACCTTCTGCTACATCTCGCCTCGTGGCGGGCTACATCCCGGACGTCTGTGCCACAATCCGCGAGTGCACTCGATACGCAGGCGGGAACTGGCGCTGGCAATGGTGTTGGCGGCGATCGCCGGCTACCTTGACGCCGTCGGCTTCCTGCATCTCGGTGGCTTCTTCGTGTCCTTCATGAGCGGCAACACCACCAGGGCGGCCGCGAATGCCGCCTCCGGTGACTGGGTGCAGGCCGGGCGGGCCGCCGGGCTGATCGGGCTGTTCTTCTTCGGCGTCGTCGCCGGGTCGGTGCTGTCACGTTTCGCGCACGGCAGAGTGGTGGTGTTGTGGGCGACTACGGGGATCGTCGGTTGCTCCGCCCTCGCCCAGTCGCTGGGTGTCGGAGTGCCTGCGATCCTGGTGATCTCGGTGGCGATGGGCGTGCTCAACGCCACGTTTCAGCGTGGAGGCGAGGTGTCGATCGGGTTGACGTATATGACCGGAACCCTGGTCAAGGCCGGGCAGCGGCTGGTGGACGGCTTCTTCGGTGGGTCCCGCACCGCGTGGTTGCGTTACCTGGCGATGTGGATTGCCTTGTCCGCCGGGGCCATTGCCGGTGCATACGCGTACACTCGCATCCCCGACGCGGTGCTCTGGATCGCTGCGGGCGGACTCCTGCTGGCCACGTCGGTGACCACGATCGTGCGCCGACGCTCGGTACTCACCCCGACAGACGCCGAGTAGCTGACACCGACAAGTCCCGAATGCCAGCAGAACTCAGAAGCCCGTCCCCGTGAGCCTTTCGGCCGCCTCCCAGAGTCGGCCGGCGAGCGTGAAATCGCAGGCCGTGGTGGAGCGGCCGAACAGCACCGGCCGGCCGCGCAGCGCGCCGATACCGTCGACGCCGACGTAGCTTCCGGTGGCGATCGGCTGGGTGAGGCAGTAGATGGTGGTGGCGGCACCGGCGTCGACGTCGTTGGCGAGCAGTTCGGCACCGCCGCGCACGATGCGATGCGCCAGTCCGAGATGCGGTTTGTTGGAGATGTTGGACGCCACCCACCCGGGTGTGGTCAACATCGTCTCGACGGGCGAACCCGTTGTGCGCAAACGCCGGTCGAGCTCGAGGCCCCACAACATGACCGCGAGTTTGGATCGGGCATAGGCGCGCGGCGGGCTCCACGATGCGTCGGCGTAGTTGAGATCGTCCGGGTCGATCCGCGCGGCCTTGTGGGCGTCGGACGCGACACACACGATGCGTCGGCGGACCTGTGCGAGAAGGAGATTGGTGAAAGCGAACGGGCCGAGGAAATTGGTGCCGATGCCGAGTTCGAATCCGTCGACGGTCTGGGAGTGCGTGTGCGGGAACATGCCGGCGTTGTTGACGAGGAAGTCGATGGGCCCCTCGATGGATGCCGCGCAGTCGCGCACCGACGACAGATCCGCGAGGTCGAGCCGAACCACCGAACAGTCGCCGCCGAACTCCGCTGCGTTGAATTCTTCTGCGCGGCGGCGCCCCAAGTCGACGTCACGGGCGGGCAGGATCACCGAGGCTCCTGCGCGGGCGAGTGCGCGCGCCGTCGCCAACCCCAATCCGTTGGTGGCGCCGGTGACCACCGCACGTGTCCCATTCAGAGACGCGAGATCGAGACCCTCGAACGGATCCCGCTTTCCCCGACGGCCCGCCATCACGCACTCACCTCGAGAGCGTCGTCGAGCCAGTCGAACATCCGCTCGGCGGTCACCGCCCGGCCCATCGGCTGGCAGTGCCAACTGGCGCCCTCGGCGGCGGTGAAATCGACGACGGTCGACGACGTTCCGGTCAGCATCGCAGCCAGCCGGGCCGATTGCCCGGGCCAGAACTGCTCGTGTTCGGGCGCGGTGATCAACATCGGGGTGGCGATCGCGGCGGCCGCATCGGTGTCGAGGCGGTAGCGCATGACCTCGCGCATCGTGTCGAAGTACTGCCCGTTGCCCCCATAAGGTCGTGCCCGCCATGCCCACATGCGTTGGGTTGCTTTCTGTCCGGTCAGCCCGAGTGCCATCTCCTGATCGAATCGCTTCGCCTTCGAAGGATCGTCGAGCATGCCCACCAGCGATTTCGGCAGGTGCGTCGTCCACGACGCCGACACATCGACCACCCCGGGATCGACCACGGCCGCCCGATAACGGTGCTCCACGGACAACGCCTGTGGCACCCAGAAACCGGCCTGCGAGATCCCGTACACCGCAAGGCGTTGCGTATCCACGCCCGGCTGCCCGATGACGGTGTCGGTGACCGGGGTCAGCACCGCCTCCCAATCGGGGCGGAACAGCACCGATTTCTCGAACAGCATCGACTGCTGCCCCGGGCCGTCGAACAGCACGACGTTGTATCCGCGGGTGAGTGCGGCGTGCCCGGCCGCACACCACAGAGCCGAGATCGACCCGTCGCTCCCGTTCACCAGAACCAGTGTCGGGCGGGGCCGATCGTTGTCGGCGGGCCGCACCAACCAGCCGGGCATGGTGGTTCTGTCATAGGGGATGGAAAGGCGTTGTGCCGCAAAGGAGCCGGCGCCGACGAAGCCGTCCCACGCGGCGCGGTGTTCGGCGAACACCGTCATCCGTTGCGTCTCGGTACCCACCCCGTCGAGGCCGTCGAAGGCGGTCGAGAGATAGTTCGCCGCACGCAGATACGCCGACGCTGCGCTCTCTCGGTGCCCGTGGGCAAACGAGTCGCGCGCAGCGCCGGCCACCCGACGGCCCGCCGCCAGCCAGGCATCGGCCCACGCCTGCTCGTGCCCGGAGTCGAGGGCGTCGATGGTCGCGAGAACCTCCCCGGCGTCGGCGCCCCCGGATGTGCAGTAGCCGAGCAACAGTCGGACCTCGTAGTCGCGGCCCGAATCGGAATAGAAACCACGCGAGAATGCCTGATGGATCGGGTGGGTCAGCTGCATCTACCGCTCCTTCTCCGCCCCCGGATCACAGCTTACGTTCGGCGCCGGGGCGAAACGCCCTAAACTGGCGCCATGAGCACCGATGAGGTCGTCGAACAGATCCTGCGCACCTACGACACCATCACGGTGGTCGGGGCCAGTGCCAATCCGACCAAGGCCGCCAACGAGGTTCCGGACTACATGAAGTCGAAGGGTTGGCGGATCATCCCGGTCAATCCCACCGCCACCGAGATCGTCGGGGAGCAGGTGTACCCGACGCTGGCCGACGTGCCCGAACAGGTGGGGCTCGTCGACGTGTTCCGCCCGTCCGCCGACACCCCGGAGATCGCCCGGCAGGCCGTGGCCGCCGGTGCCACCGCACTCTGGCTGCAGCTGGGTATCGCCTCCCCGGAGGCCCGGGAAATCGCCGAGTCGGCCGGACTGCTCTACGTCGAGGACCGTTGCCTCATCATCGAGCAGCGCCGCACCGGGATCACCGCGGGCGCCTGACGCTGCCGTGAGCGCCGTCGACACCTTCTGGCATTCGGGCCGGTTGCCGCTGTCGTTGCTGTTCCTCGCGTTCCTGCTGACCTTTGTCATCACCCGCACCATCACGCGGTTGATCCGCGCCGGCCGAGGTCCCTTCCACAACAATGTGCGCGGCGGCGTGCACATTCACCACGCCGTGCCGGGGCTGGTGTTGTTGTTGGTCGGTGCGGTGATGTCGGTGACCGTTGCCGGCCATCGTCCGGGCGCGCTGATCGCCGCGGTCCTCATTGGCGTCGGCGCAAGCCTGGTCCTCGACGAATTCGCCTTGATCCTGCACCTCGGCGACGTCTACTGGAGCACCGAGGGCCAACTCTCGGTACAGGTGGTCTCGCTGACCACGGCTGTTCTCGGGCTATTGGCGTTGGGCGTCAATCCCTTCGACGACACCACCGCCGCGGACAACGCACAGCTGCACGGGAATTGGGGCGTGCTGGTGGTGCTGCCGATCCACATCGCCTGCGTCCTGGTGTGCGTCGAGAAGGGCAAGTACTCGACCGCCGCGGTCGGCGCGTTCATTCCGCCGGTCGGCTGGATGGGCGCGATCCGTTTGGCCCGGCCGCACTCTCGGTGGGCCGGCCGTCACTATTCACCGGCCAAGAAGGCACTGGCCGCCACGCGCGCCGACGGTTTCGACGACCGCTTCGGCAAGTGGGGACTGACCATCGAGGACTGGGTGGCGGGCAAACCGTCGAGCGGACCGCCCCCGGCCGCCGGGCCTACCATGTGAGGCATCAGTGGAGTCATCGGGTGGAGGGACATGGCGGAAACGACAATCGGCGAACCGGAGGTGGTCGCCGGACCGGACCTCGGCGAGAACCCGTTGCTGCTGGAGCGACAGGTGTGTTTCGCCCTGGCCGTCGCCAACCGATCGGTCCTGCGCATCTATCGCCGACTGCTCGAGCCCCTCGGCCTGACCCACCCGCAATACCTGGTGATGCTCGCGCTGTGGGAGTCCTCGCCCCGCGCGGTCAAGGACCTTGGCGCGGTGTTGCAACTCGATTCGGCGACGCTCTCGCCGCTGCTGAAGCGGCTGGAGACCAACGGGCTGATCGAACGTCGTCGCCGTGACGACGACGAACGCAATGTCGACATCGCACTCACCGACACCGGGTGGGCGCTGCGCGAGCAGGCGCTGACGATCCCGCCGGCGGTCGTCGACGCCCTCGGGGTGGACCTCGCCGACCTCGAGGACCTGCACCGGGTGCTCACCCGTGTCAACGTCGCGGCGGTCCGCGCCGCGCACGCGCCGGAGCCGCTCGCATGACGTGGTCCCGTCTGGCGGTGCCGCAGCCGCGCAGCGTTGGGACGGGACTGGGCTAAGGTCGCACTATGTCGGCCATCGCGATCGTTGTCATCGGCGTCATCGTTTTCGTCGCACTGTTCATCCTGATCGGCGCAATCTGGTTCGCCTGGGATTCCGACAAGCGGGTCCGGGCGTTCGCGCGGTCGACCGACCTGATCCCGGGCAAACCGAGCCGCGCCCCCGACAACTGGACGACGGCGACCTCGCCGGAGGCGTTGCTGCACCGCCGGGTTCGTTACGCGATCGCCGACGTGCACCAGAATCCGGCGATCCCGCACGACAAGGCGACTCTGGCCGACCGCGACCGGCTCGACGACGCCGTCTTCGCCCTCGACGATCAGCTGATCGCGGCGGCCGATCTCGACGGCGACGACAAGACCGACCGCCTGCAACAGCTCGAGGGTGTGGTCGAACAACTCGAGGAGCTGCCCCGCAAACTGTGGGAAGCGCCGTTCGAGAAGCAACGCGAGGACATCGAAGCCGTCACCGCGGCACTGCTGCGCGTCTGACCAGTGGCACTGCTGCGCGTCTGAACCGGTGGCACTGCTGCACGTCTGACCGGCGCCGCCGGCTTCAGGTCTCGGCGAGTTCGATGAGCGTGCGCACCGTCCGCAGGTTGCGTCCGGTCCCCGTCACCCCGAGACCCCGGGCGATCTTGGGTGCGCTCAGTGTGCTGCCGGCGACCCCCGCCGCGTAGTGAATGTGCAGGTCGGTGCCGATGACCGCGAGTTCGTCGGCACCGAAGTCCTTGGCCACGAAGGCTTCCGTCTTGGCGGTTTCGGGTTCACCGGTGAGGAAATAGATGTGCGCGAACTTCTCTTCGCTTGCTTCGAACGGGTAGGCATCGAGTGCGTCACGGAGTTGCGTCGCCGACCGGGCGATCACCTCGCGGGAGAAGCCGAAGCGTTCCTCGATGGCGGTCTCGAGTGCACGTGCGAAGTCGTCGGTGGAGTCGGGTGGTGTGCAGATCAGATTGCCGGACGCGATATGGGTCGTCACATCGGTGGCACCGAGTTCGGTTGCCGTGGCGCGCAATTCCTCCATCGGTAGTTTTGCGCCCCCGACGTTGATCGCGCGGATCAGAAAGACCTGTCGTGCCATGCGATCAGTCTGGCACGGCGGCGGGTTCGGCCGGGGGCGGACCGACATACCGTGCGGCGGGACGGATGATCTTGCGAGAGCGGGCCTGCTCGAGGATGTTCGCACACCAACCCACGACCCGACTGACCGCGAAGGTCGGCGTGAACATCGACCGCGGCACGCCGCAGCATTCCATCACCACACCGGCATAGAACTCGACGTTGGCGTAACGCGGCTGATCGGGGTGGGCCTGCGCCAGGACCTCGGTGATGGCTGCCTCGGCGGCGACGGCCTGCTCGACGAGGGGACCGCCGAGTTCACCGGCGATGTCCCGCAACATCATTGCGCGCGGATCAGCCGTGCGATAGACGGCATGCCCGAATCCCATGATGCGCCGGTGCTCGTCGACCTGGCGGCGGGCCCACTCGGCGGGGTCGCCGAACGCGGCGATCTCGTCCAGGGCATCGAGTGCGCGATCGGGTGCACCACCGTGCAGCGGCCCCGAGAACGAACCGATGGCCCCGCACACCGCCGCGACTACGTCGGCGCCGGTGGAGGCGATGACCCGAGCGGTGAACGTCGATGCGTTGAAACCGTGGTCGATCGTGGCGATCAGATAGTGCTCGATGGCCCGCACGTGCGCCTGCGTCGGCTCCCGACCGGAGATCAGGTAGAGCCAGTTGGCCGCCGCGGACAGATCGCGGCGCGGCTGCAGCGGCTCCTCACCGGCGCGGATACGGGCGAGCGCACCGAGGATCGTCGGGGTGAGTGCGGCCACCCGGATGGCGTCGGTGCGGCGCTGTTCGTCATCGCTGTCCCAGAGCGGCCGGACCCCGGTCGCGCTGCCCGCCGCCGAGAGCACGGTGCGCAGTCCCGACAACGAGTCCCGCTCACCGCCGAGCAGCGCCGCCGCGGTGAGGATGCCCCCGACCTCGGGCGGCAGCACCGACATCCGGTGCACCACCTCGACGAAGTCGTCGAGTTCGGCGGCACTCGGCAGATGGCCGTACAGGAACAGAAACCACACCTCCTCGAATGAGCGGGTGCGCGCCAACTCGATCGCCGAGTACTGGCGGTAGTGATAGAAGCCCTCGGCGCCACGCACGTCGCCGATCTCGGTATCGGCGACGACGAGGTCGTGTAGTCCCGGCGGGGCGATCAGTGGTTCGGTCATCACAACTCCTGACGCTGCTGGAGACCGCTCCGTCGGCGGCTCCGTGCTCTCAGGGTGGCGAGGTTGAGCGGTGTGGTCAATGTTGATTCAATCAATGTGTGACCCGCGCGCACACCCGCCGATTTCCGACGCCCGTCCGGCACGACGGGCGCGACTACCTGACCACCGAGCAGGTCGCAAAGGTGTTGGGCATCAAGCTCTCCACCGTCTACGCCTATGTCAGCCGCGGGCGCCTGCACAGTTCCCGCATCGCCGGATACGACGGCAGCATGTTCGCCGTCGACGAGGTCGACGGGCTCCTGCAGGGCTCGCGACATCGGCCGCCGGCCGGCGTCGCCGAACGCATCCGCACCCAGCTGACCTATCTGCACGACGATCGGCTGCACTATCGTGGCCACGACGTCGCCGACCTCGCCCAGACGACGAGCTATGAGGATGTCGCCCAATTACTCTGGGGTGAAAGGTGGACCGCGGCCCCGCCGGCGCAGGGGAACGAGGCCGCGCCCGCGCGGGGAATCGGAGCCGCGGTGCGACGTGTCGCCGGAACCAACTCGCGCGGGCTGGACCGGATCCGGCTCACCGTCGACCTACTCGGGGCTCGAGACCCGTTGCGCCATCACATCGAACCCGCAGCCGTCACCGAGAAGGCCACCCGCGTCCTCGTCACCGCCGTCGACGCACTGCCTCCCGGGCCGTCGACAGAAGAATTGGATTCGGAAGGTTCACTGGCACAACGACTGTGGCCGCGTCTAACCGACGAGCCCGCGACACCACGTTCGGTCAAGGTGCTCAACGCCGCACTGGTCGCGCTCGCCGACCACGACCTGGCCGCAGGCACCGTCGCCGCGCGGGTCGCGGCCAGCGCGCGGGGCAGCGTCTACGCCGTCATCGGCGCCGGGCTCGGTGCCTTCGACGGCCCGATGCACGGTGGCGCAACCACATTGGCCTACCGATTCCTCGCCGACGCCCTCGACGACCCGACCGCGGCCATCGCCGACGCCCTCTATGCCGACACCCCCATACCTGGGACCGGCCACGTGATCTACCGGGCCCGCGATCCCCGGGCGACGGTGCTGCTGGAGATGCTGGCGCGCAGCGGTGGTGGCGATCGACGCGTGCAGCCTGCGGTCACCGCGATCGTCGAGGCGCTCGGGCCGTCGACCTTCGTCAACTCCGACCTGGCGCTGGCGGCACTGGCGTTGCGGTACCGGATGCGTCCGGATGCCGCCGAGACGATCTTCGCGCTGGCGCGGATCGCGGGCTGGATCGCGCATGCGCTCGAGGAATACCAGGCGCCGCGGTTACGGTTTCGCCCCGAGGGCGTCTACACCGGGGTGCGTCCGAGCGGGGCCCACGCCACCTGAGCAGTTCAGATGTGCGGTTGCGGGGAGGCGACGGCGAAGGTCCGCCGGAACGGCAGCGGCGTCCCCCAGGGCCGCGACGGGAACGCCGCACGCAGACGCGCCTTGTACTCGTCGGTGAAGCCGTCGACGAGGTCGTCGGGCAGACCTTGCAGGAACGGACGCGCGCCGGTCCCGGAAATCCACTCGAACACCGGGTCCTCGCCGTCGAGGACGTGCAGGTAGGTCGTCTCCCAGGCATCGACGGAGTAGCCGCGGTCGGCGAAGAACTCCAGGTACTCCTGCGGACCGGTGGTCGGCAGCCGCCGCACATCGTGCAGGTGCTCGACGTAGGGCTCTTCGCGGGAGAGTTCGTCAAGCAACGTGTGGGTGGCCGAACTCGCGTTGTTGGGGACCTGCACCGCGAAGGCGCCGCCCGGCGTCAGATGGTCGAGGAGGTCGCCGATCACCGAGAACTGGTCGGGGACCCATTGGAACATCGCGTTGGAGACGATCAGGTCGACCGGCTCGTACGGCTTCCAGGTGGTGACGTCGTGGACGTCGTAGTTGGCGTCGGGATCGGAATTGGAACGCAGCGCCTCGTCGATCATCTCCGCCGACGAATCGATACCGAGGATGTGCGCGTCGGGCCAGCGTGCACGCAGGTAGCGGGTGAGGTGGCCGGGCCCGCAGCCGAGGTCGATGATCGTGGCGGGCTCGATCGGGACGCGCGAGATGAGGTCGAGAAACGGTCGCGAGCGGGCGTCGGCGAACTGGAGATAGCGCGTCGGATCCCAGACAGGCATGGCTCCACCCTAGTCGTTTCGTGCAAGCGTTGCGTGTCTCGTAATCTCGGAGGAATGGCGAACGATCCTGACACGACCCCCGGTTCCGACGATGTCGTGGAGATCTCCACCGATGGCGCCTGCCTGGGCAATCCGGGCCCCGGTGGATGGGGAGCGGTGTTGCGGTACAAGGGCACCGAGAAGGAGATCTCCGGCTCGGCGCCCGACACCACCAACAACAAGATGGAGTTGCAGGCGGCGATCGAGGGTCTCGCGGCGCTGAAGCGGCCGTCGACGGTGATCCTCTACACCGACTCCAGCTACGTGCGCAACGGCATCATGAAGTGGGTCGCCGGCTGGCAGCGCAACGGCTGGAAGACCGCCGACAAGAAGCCGGTGAAGAACGCCGACCTGTGGAAGCGCCTGATCGACGAGGAGAAGCGGCACCAGGTGGAGTGGCGCTGGGTCAAGGGCCACAACGGTGATCACTACAACGAGATCGCCGACCGCCTCGCGACCTCGGCGGCCCGCGAGATCGCGCAGGTGCGCTCATGACCACGCGGGTGCCGGTCGCCGTCGAACCGATCCGTGACGAGCACGTCGTCGCCGCCGTCGAGGAGGCGGGCGGAGAAATCGTCGGACTCGACGAGGCGCGGGTGCTGGTCTGGCTCGGCGGCCCCGACGGCTTCCCCGCGCTGCCCGACGCCGTCGAGTGGGTGGCGCTCAAGACGGCCGGGATCGAGGGGTTCGTCACCGCCGGGGTACTCGACGACAAGCGGACCTGGACCAACGCGTCGGGCTTCTACGCCGAAAACGTCGCCGAGCACGCGCTGGCGCTGCTGCTCACCGGACTGCGACAGATCCACACGTCGATTCGCGACCACTGGGACAAAGAACCCATCGACACCGCGGTGCGCACGTTGCGCGGTGCGACGGTGGCGATCGTGGGCGCGGGCGGAATCGGTGCGTCGCTGACGCCGCGACTCAAGGCCGGTGGTGCTCAGGTGCTCGCGGTCAACCGGTCGGGCCGACCGGTCGAGGGCGCCGACGAGACGCTGCCGTCGTCGCGGATGGACGAGGTGTGGCGCTCGACCGACCACGTCGTGCTCGCGGCGCCGTCGACGCCGGAAACCCATCACCTGATCAACGCCGAGAGCTTGGCCGCGTTGCCCGCGCACTGCTGGATCGTCAACGTCGCCCGTGGGCCCCTCGTTGATCAACAAGCCCTCTATTGGGCACTGCGCAGTGGTGAGATCGCCGGTGCCGCACTCGATGTCACCGATCCTGAGCCGCCGGCCGCCGACGACCCGCTGTGGTCGTTGCCCAACTGCATCATCACCCCGCACATCGCGAACCCGTCGTCGGGGCTGACGCGAGAACTCGCGCCGTGGGTGGCCGAGAACCTCCGGCGGTTCGTCGCCGGGGAGGAGTTGATTTCCACGGTGTCGGCCGACCGCGACTACTGAGCCCCCGGCCGCAGAAAAGGTAGCTGCGGAAAAGCGGGGGAAGAACGCCCGGAACCCGCTCTTGCCTTCGAGCGCGCTCAAAGGCCTAGCGTTGCTGCCATGAGCACAGAACATCTGATGCGCAAGGCGCTCGATGCGCTCGGCGGCCTCGACGGACCGCTGTCGGTGGAGGTGATCCACTCCCTCGTTGGCCTCGACGAGATCGCCGAACCGATGAGCGTCGCGCAGGCCGCCGAGGCACTCGACATCTCGCCGCACACCCTGCGCTACTACGAGCGCATCGGGCTCGTCGAAGTCCCCCGCGACGCCGTGGGCAACCGGATCTATGATGCCGACGCGATGCGCAGGCTCGTCTTCTTGACCCGAATGCGGTTGTCTGGCATGGCAATCCGAGATCTCCAACACTACGTCGAGCTCGTCGACGCCGGGGAGGACACCGTCGACGAACGCCTCGACATGCTGCTCGAACACCGCGACACCATCCGCAGACAGATCGCCGAACTGACGCTGTCCCTCGCGGCCACCGAATACAAGATCGCCACCTACGGAGGAAGGACCCAACCATGACCCCCCGCTCTCCCCGCCGCATCGGCTCCCTCGAGGTCTCCGGTATCGGATTGGGCTGTATGGGAATGAGTTTCGCCTACGGCCCGGCCGACCAGGACGAAGCACTCGCCACCCTGCACCACACTCTCGACACCGGGATCACCCTGCTCGACACCGCCGACATGTACGGCGGCGGCGCCAACGAGAAGCTGCTGTCGACAGTGCTCGCCGACCGCCGCGACGAGATCGTCCTCGCCACCAAGTTCGGGATTCTCACCGATCCCGACACCGGATTGCCCAGCGGTGTCGACGGCTCACCCGACTACGTCCGACGCTGTGTCGACGCGTCGCTGCAGCGCCTGGGCGTCGACGTCATCGACCTCTACTACCTGCATCGAGTGGACCCGACCCGTCCGATCGAGGAGACCGTCGGCGCGATGGCCGATCTCGTGGCCGCGGGCAAGGTCCGCGAACTCGGCCTCAGTGAGGCGGGCGCCGACACCCTCCGGCGAGCGTCGGCGGTGCATCCGATCGCCGCTCTGCAATCGGAGTGGTCGCTGTTCAGCCGCGACATCGAGACCTCCGACGTGCCGGCGGCGCGCGAACTCGGTGTGACCGTGGTGCCCTATAGTCCGCTCGGTCGCGGCATGCTCACCGGCTCGGCGGCCGCCGCCGCACCCGGCGCGGGTGACTTCCGCGCGACCTTGCCGCGCTGGCAGGCAGACAATCTCGACCACAACCTCGCCCTCGTCGACGAGATCCGATCGGTTGCAAGCGAAGTCGACGCTACGGCCGGGCAGGTGGCGCTGGCCTGGCTGCTCGCCCAGGGTGACGATGTCGTCCCGATCCCGGGTACCAAGCGTCGCACCTACCTCGACGAGAATATCGGCGCGCTGTCGGTGACGCTCACCGCCGAGCAGCTCGAGCGACTCGCGGCGTTGCGACCGGCGGGAGAACGTTATCCCGACATGAGTTGGGTGGCCGGGGCCTCGGCCTGAACGAGCGGGCGAGAAGGTAGGGGAGGAATGTTCTTCCTGAAGCAATTCGTTCGTCCCTCAGCAATTGCCGGGGGACGAACGAAACTCCCGAGGAAGAACGTGACCCGCTCCGCCAATCACTAGAACACGTTCTAGTTCTGTGGCATTGTCGAGTCGTGATACTCGACAGGTTCCGGATGACCGACACCGTTGCCATCGTCACCGGCGCGGGCCGCGGACTCGGTGCGGCGATCGCCATCGGCTTCGCCGAGGCGGGTGCCGACGTGCTGATCAGCGCACGCACCGCCGAGCAGCTCGACGCCGTCGCCGACGAGGTGGCCGCGCGGGGACGGCGGGCGCACGTCGTGGCCGCCGATCTCGCCGACCCCGACACCGTCGCCGCCCTGGCACAGGCGGCGATCGACGAGTTCGGTCGCCTCGACACCGTGGTCAACAACGTCGGCGGGGCGCTGCCACGGCCGCTGCTCGACACCAAACCCCACCACCTCACCGACGCGTTCACGTTCAACGTGACCGGCGCGCACGCGCTGGTGCGGGCGTCGGTGCCGCATCTGCTGGCCAACGCCGACGGTGGCTCGATCATCAACATCACCTCGGCGGTGGGTCGCACACCGGGCCGCGCCTATGCCGCCTACGGCACGGCGAAGGCCGCACTGGCCCACTACACCCGGCTCGCGGCGATGGACCTCAATCCGCGCGTCCGCGTCAACGGCATCGCGCCCGGGGCGATCCTCACCTCGGCCCTCGACATCGTCGCCGCCGACGAGACCATGCGCACCACCATCGAGGGTGCGACGCCCCTCCACCGACTCGGCGACCCCGCCGACGTCGCCGCGGCCGCGGTGTATCTCGCCTCGCCCGCCGGCGCGTACCTGACCGGCAAGATCATCGAGGTCGACGGCGGCATCGTCACACCCAACCTCGACCTGCCGATTCCGGATCTGTAAGGCTTCACGGCCGTTCGTCGCGGGCGGCCTTCTCGACGATGACGGTGATCCGACGCGCCTTCGTCTCGGGTTTGCGTGCCATGGCGATCTGGGTGAGGGCGGCCTTGCGTGCCCCCGGCGGGAACGCGTCCCAGTGGGCGCGGGCCGTCGGGTTCGCATCCAGCGCGACGGTCAGGTCGGGATGCTCGACGCCGGCCTCGGCGTCGTCGAGCAGGTTCCACAGGCCGCGTGCCTTCGCGTCGTCGATGACGGCCAGGCCGGGTGGCTGCATCCGGCCGGAGTCGATGAGCTCGGCGACCCGTTGTTTGTTCGACGCCGCCCACGCGCTGCCGCGTCCGCGCCGGGTGAACCACATGCCACGCCGATGCGCGTCGATCGTGCGGGTGACCCCATCGATCCACCCCCAACACAACGCCTCCCGGACAGCGTCGTCATAGTCAAGGGGCTCGTTGCCGGATTCTTTGCGCCAGAACACAAGCCACACCCCGGACGCCGACGCGTGATGCCCGGCGAGCCACTCCCGCCACGCGTCGATGTGCTCGACGAGCAGTTCCGGGGCGTCGGGGTCGGCCATCCACTCACCCTATCCACGGTGCGATCGCCCGGTAAGGTTGTGACGTGGACCAATTCCTCCACTTCGCGGGCGACTACTGGTGGCTGGTCTTCCCGGTCGGCGGCATCGTCGGCGGCTGGGCCAACCACGTCGCCCGATACAACGAGAAGCGCCGACGCGACAAGATCGAACTCGCACGCATCAAGGCGACCGCCAAGGCCGAGGAATTGCGCAGCACCCGTGCCGACAAAGCCCAGGTGACCAAGGTTCTCAAACGGCACGACGAGATCAACGAGAAATGGTTCGCCTACGAACTCGACCTCGCGACGCTCATCGAATTCCCGATGCTCATCGACATGCGTGAACCGCTCACCCTGGCCTTTCATCAGGCCAAGGTGCGCGCCGACGACATGCGACCCGCGCCCGGTGAAACCCTCGATCCGGAGACCTTCGCCGAGTACCGCGACGCCGTCGGTGTCTATGCCGCGTCATTCGACGCCGCCGAGCGTGAGGCGCGACGCCGCAAACAATCGGACTTCTCGCCCATCGAGCGCGAATCCCTGGACCGCGCACGCAAACTCATCTCCGTCGCCGCCGACGCCGCAGCCACGCCGGCCGAGCGGCAGGCCGCCTACCGCAAGGCTCGGGCCGAGCTCGACGGACTCATCGACGTGCCGACGCCCGCCGCCGAACAACTCGAACGCGGCATTGCGGGCGAATTGGAGCGCGGCCAATCCTGATGGTGCCGCGGGGCCCGAGAAGGCCCCGCGGCGGATCGGTCACGAGCTCGGCTGTGGCTGCGGGGTCGGTGCGAGTGACTTGCACGCGGCCAGCGCCTTGGTCCAGGTGGCCTGATCGACCCCCGGGGGCGCGCTCATGGTGTGCTGCCGTGTCGATGCAGTGCTTCCTGAACCGCCCGAACCGCCCGCGGGCGCTTGCCCCGGTGCGCCCGACGGCGGGGTCCGGTCTCCGGGCCGCCCGTTGTGGGCGGGCATCGTGACGCCGTTGTTGGCCATGCACTTCTCGAATGCCGCCATCTCGGTGGTCCCGGTCGAGCCAGACGAGGACGTCGAGGCGGACGAGGACGCCGACGTCGACGCGGCGGAGTCGGCCTGCGTCGACGAGTTCTCCGTTGACGAACACCCGGTCAACGCGGCGGCGAGCACCGCGGCCCCACCGATACCCATGGTCACCAGACGACTCTTCATGAAAACCTCATCTCACTATCTCGGATCGCCGCATCCGTTGCGGCGGTGATGATTCTGTGTACCGGGGATTCTTGGTAGTCGGCTGTAGTGGCGCTAGCAGTTTTCTGGCTGGTGGCCGGTGGCGATCAGTCGTCGTCCAGTGCGCCCGCGAACTGGCTGCGGTAGAGGCGACAGTAGGCGCCCTGGGCGGCCAGCAGCTCGTCGTGATTACCCTGTTCGACGATGTGCCCGTCCTCCATGACGATGATGGTGTCGGCGTCGCGGATCGTCGAAAGGCGATGGGCGATCACAAAACTCGTGCGATCGGCCCGCAGGTTGGCCATGGCCTGCTGGATCAGCAGCTCGGTGCGGGTGTCCACCGAACTGGTCGCCTCGTCGAGGATCAGGACCGTCGGTCGCGCGAGGAAGGCGCGGGCGATCGTGATGAGCTGTCGCTCACCGGCACTCACGCCACCACCCTCGTCGTCGAGGACGGTGTCGTAGCCGTCGGGCAGGATGCGGACGAAGTGGTCGACGTGGCTGGTCATCGCCGCGGCCATGACCTCCTCGCGACTGGCGGTCGGGTCGCCGTAGGCGATGTTGTCGTAGATCGTCCCGCCGAACAGCCACGAATCCTGTAGCACCATCCCGGTTCGCTCACGCAGGTCGTCGCGCGTCATCGCGCGGGTCTCCACACCGTCGAGGCGGATCTGCCCGGAGTTGACGTCGTAGAACCGCATGATCAGATTCACCAGCGTCGTCTTGCCCGCGCCGGTGGGTCCGACGATCGCGACCATGTGCCCAGGGCTCGCCACCAGTGACAGGTCCTCGATCAGGGGCTTGTCCGGCAGATAGCGGAACGCGACGTCGTCGAACTCGATGCGGCCCTTGTCCTCCGACGGACTCAGCGGCTGCGCCGGATCGGGGGTCTGTTCCTCGGCGTCGAGGATCTCGAAGATCCGCTCGGCGGAGGCGACGCTGCTCTGCATCAGGTTGATCATCGAGCCGATCTGGGTGAGCGGCTGGGTGAACTGACGGGAGTACTGGATGAACGCCTGCACCTCACCGAGACTCAGTGATCCCGATGCCACGCGCAGGCCGCCGACCACGGCGACGGCCACGTAGTTGAGGTTGCCCAGGAACATGATGGTCGGCATGACCATGCCCGAGATGAACTGCGCACGCCAACTCGACTGGTAGAGCTTCTCGTTGCGTTCGTTGAAGGTCTGCTCGATCTCGCGTTGCCGACCGAACACCTTGACCAGTTCGTGCCCGGTGAACGCCTCCTCGATCTGGGAGTTGAGCTTTCCGGTCGAGGACCACTGGGAGATGAAGTGCGGCTTGGACCTTCGGGCGATGATCGTGGTCGCGGCCACCGCCAGCGGGACCGTCACCACCGCGATCAGCGCCAGCAGCGGCGAGATCCAGATCATCACAACCAACAGTGCGATGACCGTCAGCACCGAGTTAACGAACTGGGAAATGGTCTGCTGCAAGCCCTGTGACAGGTTGTCGAGGTCGTTGGTCACCCGGCTCAGCAGGTCACCGCGCGGGGTGGTGTCGTAATAGCGCAGCGGAAGCCGATGCACCTTCTGCTCGATCTCGGCGCGCAACTCGCGCACCGTGTTGACCACGATGACGTTGAGAATCCGGAATGCCAACCACGACAACAGGGATGACGCCACGTAGCAGATCAGCACGATCAGCAGCGTCCAGGCGACGGTGGTGAAGTCGATCCCGACACCCGGGGTCAGGTTCATCGCCGACACCATGTCGGCGAAGGTGCCCTGCCCGCGCGCACGCAACCCCTCGACGGCCTGCTCCTTGGTAATCCCCGACGGCAACGCCTTGCCGATCGCACCGTCGAAGATGAGATCGGTGGCGTGCCCCAGAATGCGTGGTGCCGCCGCGAGGAGGATGACCGACCCGACGATGGCGGTCAGCACCGTCGCCATGCGCCACCGATAGGCCATCAGCAGGCGCACAAGACGTTTCATCGACGGGCCGAACGACTTGGGCTTCTCCAGGACGGGGCCCGCGGCCATCGGACCGCGGCCGGGACCCGGGCCGCCTGCGGGGCGGGTCATGCGGGTTCTCCGATCGACAGCTGCGAACGCGCGATCTCGGCGTAGGTCTCGCAGGAGGTGAGCAATTCGTCGTGGGTACCGAGACCGACGACGTGTCCGCGGTCGAGGACGACTATCTGATCGGCGTCGACGATGGTCGAGATGCGTTGGGCCACGATGATCACCGCGGCGTCGGCGGTGGCGGGCCGAAGGGCGGCACGCAGTTTCGCGTCGGTGGTCAGGTCGAGTGCGGAGAACGAGTCGTCGAACAGATAGACCGACGGCCGCCGGACCAGTGCCCGCGCGATCGCCAGACGCTGGCGCTGTCCGCCTGAGACGGTGGTGCCGCCCTGCGCGATCGGGGTGTCGAGTTGCTGGGGCATCGCGGAGACGAAATCGGTTGCCTGCGCGATCTCCAGTGCCGCCCACACCTCCTCGTCGGTGGCGTCGGGTTTGCCGTGCCGGACATTGGTGGCCACCGTCCCGGAGAACAGGTAGGGCCGTTGCGGGACGAGTCCGATCACCGACCGCAACTCATCGGGGTCGAGTTCGCGGACGTCGGTGCCGCCGACGCGAACCGCGCCCGCGGTGACGTCGATGAGTCGTGGGACCAGGCCGAGCAGCGTGGTCTTGCCCGAGCCGGTGGACCCGACGACGGCGGTGGTGGTCCCCGGACGCACGTCGAAGGTGATGTCTGACAACACGTTCTCGTCGGCTCCCGGGTACCGGAACTGCGCGGCGTCGAACTCGACGGAGGCGGGATCGCCGGTGAAACCGGCCGGGGTTTTCGACGGCACGACCGACGTCTCGGTGTCGAGGACCTCGCAGATGCGTTCGGCGCACACCGCGGCGCGCGGCGCCATCATCGCCAGGAACGACGCCATCATCACCGACATCATGATCTGCATGACGTAGCTCATCATCGCCGTCAGTGCCCCGATCTGGGCGCTGCCGTCGGAGACCGCGTGACCGCCGAACCAGATGATCGCGACAATCGTCACATTGGTGATCACGGTGACCGATGGGAACATCAGGGCCATCATCCGGCCCACCCGCAGCGACGCGTCACTCAACTGGTCGTTGGCGACGGAGAACCGTTGCATCTCATGGCGTTCGCGCACGAACGCCCGCACCACGCGGATACCGGTGATCTGCTCACGCATGATGCGGTTGATGGCGTCGAGGCGCTCCTGCATGGCGCGGAAGCCGGGGATCATCCGGGCGATGATGAAGCCCATCGTGATGCCGAGGATCGGTACGGCGATCAGCAGCACCCACGACAATCCCGGCGCCACATGGACGCCCATGACGATGCCGCCGATACACATGATCGGTGCCATCACCAGGATGGCGGTGCTCATGACGAGCAGGAGTTGCACCTGCTGCACGTCATTGGTGGTGCGGGTGATCAGCGACGGTGCGCCGAAGGTGCCGACCTCGCGCGCGGAGAACGAGTTGACGCGGTGCAGCAGATCGTGGCGGATGTCGCGGCCGGCGCCGAGCGCGGCCCGCGCACCGAAGTACTGGGCGATCAGCGTGCACACGATCTGGACGAAGGTCACCGCCAGCATCCACGCGCCGATCCGCAGGATGTAGCCGGTGTCGCCCTTGGCGACGCCCTTGTCGATGATGTCGGCGTTGAGCGTCGGCAGATACAGCATGGCCACCGTCGCCACGAGTTGCAGCAGGATCACCGCGGTGATGTGCGCGGGGTAG
This sequence comes from Gordonia sp. N1V, assembly GCF_029269935.1. NCBI lineage: Bacteria > Bacillati > Actinomycetota > Actinomycetes > Mycobacteriales > Gordoniaceae > Gordonia > Gordonia sp. N1V. The sequence continues at coordinate 180,072 of NZ_JARJDD010000010.1, read as the reverse complement.
CGGGACAGGTAGGTCCGGATCAGACGGGTCAGCATGGGGCGATCACCTGATTGACGGTAGCAACGGGACGTTCTCTCGGCGAACGGTTTGCCGGCGGCCGCACATCGGATCACAGGGTGACCGGATGCGCCGAGGGTGTGGATCAGCCGCTGTTCACGCCAGCAGCGGCGCCAGTCGCGTGGCGTACTCGGTCATCGCCGGCACCTGCCGCGTCATGATCTCGGCTTGGTCGGCGCCCCGAGAGTGCCAACGTGGCGGTAAGCGCTCCGTGCGGTGATCGGACGCCGACCGCGATGCACGCGCGATCAGGATCGGGTTCACCGACCTGCGGCGCGAAGCCGTCGCGGGCCACGGCTGCCAGTTGGTCGGCCAACGCGTCGCGGGTGGTCGGCGTACGGGAGGTGATCGCGGAGAGCGGGAAGGTGACCACGTCGTTCACGTCGGCTTTTCGCCGAGTGACGTCGACCAGTGCGCCGGCGCTCGGCCCGAGCATCAACCCGGACCGATCCGGGATTCGCGCCACAAAACCTTCTGCGACGGGCAGATTCAACAGAGCGCCCGCGATCCGCACCAGGAGTGCCTTCCGTGTCCGGGGGTGAACAGTCGTTCTTCGTGTCCGACGTCGAGGGGCAGCCGTCGGCGTCGAGGGTGATTGTGGTGTCGCGCGACAGCATTTTCGCGGTGGCTTCGACTATTGCCCCCATTTGTGCAGGTCATCGCCGAGTACCCGGTTGTCCGACGACCACCTCCACAACAGTCAACGCGTTCTTCAGGTGCCGATCGTCAGGCGGTTCCGGTCCGCGGTACGCAAGACCGCACTCGATGGTGAGGTCGCCCACACTGAGGTGACAGACCGGTGTGTACCTGCCGGTTCATGGGAACAGCAGCGGAAAGAGGTAGACAGACATGGGAATTCTGGACGGACGGGTGGTGCTCATCACTGGCGCCGGCTCGGGCTTGGGGCGGGCCATCACCGAACGTTTCATCGCCGAGGGCGCGCGCGTGGGCGTCCTCGAATTGTCGGAGCAGAAGGCGAAACTCCTTGCCGACGAATTCGGGGACCGGATCAAGGTCACCGTGGGCAACACCTCGCATTGGCCTGATGATCAGGCGGCCGTGGCGGCCACCCTTGAGGCGTTCGGCCATCTCGATACGTTCATCGGCAACGCCGGGCTTTGGGACTTCCATGCGTCCCTTCGTGGTACGAGCGCCACTGACCTTGACAGTGCTTTCACCGAATTGTTCAACGTCAACGTCAAAGGCCATCTTCTGGGCGCCAAGGCATCAGTCGAAGCGTTGGTCGAGTCGGGCGGCAGCATGATCTTCACCCTGTCCAACGCCGCGACCATGGTCGGTGGTGGCGGGCCACTCTATACCGCGACGAAACACGCGCTCGTGGGTATGGTCCGCCAACTCGCCTTCGAATTCGGCGGCGCGGTTCGCGTGAACGGCATTGCACCCGGCGGAATGCCCACCGACTTGCGAGGTTTGGCGACGCTGGGTCAGGAGAACACCAGCTTCTCCGACCTCATCGATTCGCTCGGCGGACCTGAGGACATGGCCAAGATGGGCGGGATGAAGTTCTTCCCGACAGCGCAGGACTATGTGCCCGAGTACCTGATGCTTGCCTCACCGGAATCCCGTGTCGCCAACGGCGTCATCTTCGAGACACACGGAATGCTGGTGCCACCACCCTTGGGGCATAGTGAAGACGTGGTGCTCTGATCGAATCCGTACGGGCACTTCGGCCGCCACCTGTGATGCAGGAGGCGGCCGAAGTGTGTGGCGCATAGTAACCATCGCGGACAACAATGCAGAACCATCAGCAAATTCTATTCCGTGGCAGCGACGATCTGTTGCGCAGAGTCTGCCAATGCCTCGGTGATCGGAACAGATATGCCGGCTGCGTGTGCGATGTCGCGGGCCAACGGAACGTCCTTGTCGTAGAGATTGGGGACGCGCAGTGGTGCGCTCCCATATCCGTTGGCGTCGAACGCCGTCGACCAGTGGTCGATGAAATGGTACTGATCGACGGTCGTCATCATGGCCAACGCGTCAAGGTAGTCGATGCCCCAGGACTCGCCGATGCGAAGTGCTTCGGCCAACACCAGCGCTTCTGCCGCCGTGCAGAGGTTCTTGATGATCTTGGCCGCGTTTCCTGCACCGGTCGGTCCCATGTGGATTGCGTCCCGGAAACACGGCTTCAGTAGCGGCGCAGCACGATCGAATGCTTGTTGGGAGCCACCGACTATCGCAACCGCTCTGCCCGCCTCCACCACCGCGGGCACCCCGACCACAGGTGCGTCCACGACGTCGATCCGGCGCGACTGCGCGGCAGCGACGATCTGCGTGGTCGTGGACGGCGCAATCGTACTGTGCAGCAGAAGAAGGCCACCGTCAGCCAAACCGGCCAATGCGCCGTCGTCACCGAGGACTGCGTCGAGGGTCTCGGCGTCGGTGCGGACCATCACGGCAACGGCGTCGACTTGCGCCGCCAACTCGGCCGGGTTGGCGGCGACGGCGACACCGTGCGCCGATGCCTGCTCCCGACCAGCCTGAGTGACGTCGTAAGCAACCACATGTATGTTGGCTGCCCGCCAACGACCCAGCAGTGCGCCACCCATCGAACCGACTCCGATGATCCCAATCGCGTTTTCCACAGGAGATTCCTCTGAGATCAGTGGTGTGTGTCTGTGCCTCAACGTTTTTCGAGAGCAGATGTTGAGTCGTTCCATGTGTCGTAATGCAGCGCAAAGAGATCGGGTTCGTAGGTGCCGCCACCGAAAACCCCGAGTGGGAGGTCGGCAACACCGTCGAAGCCCTGGGGGCAATAGAACTCGAGGAGGTTGCCCGACGGATCCCGGAAGTACATCAACGCCTCCACCTGCCGGCGTGTCCAGATGTCGCTTGTCGGAACACCGAAAGCGTGCAGCCGGTGTTGCAATGGACGCATCGCTGAGGGTTCGACAGTGAAACCCCAATGCGGATATTCTTCGCCGTGGCCGGTCGCACCCGGCTCGCCCTCGGCGAAACCGATGATGATGCCGGCCACCCTGACCTCGCCGAAGTGGGCGGAGTGGTTTACCCAGAGTACGTGGGCGTCGAAAATCGACGTCCAGAACCGGACGGCCTCGTCGAGATCCCGCACTGCCATCGACAGGTGATTGAGTCCGCTCAGGGTGGCTGAAGCGGAGACGTCAACAGTGTTCACGCCTGTCACCGTAAATGATTACGCAGCCGCATCGTCGATCACGTTCCGATCGGTGGAACTTCCGAGTATGCGGGACGGCGATATGACACGACCCCCGATCCCGGCAGACAAACCGGGGTCGAGGGCCGATGACGAAGACCGGGTGTCAGGCCAGGGTTGCCAGCGCATCCGGGCCGGCCCAGTCGTATCGGAGGTCGTCGACCGGCGGTCGGAAGTCGCCCCCGGAGAACGCATCCACCCGAAGTTCGTCGACGTTGTCGTAACGCCAACAGAAGAACTCGAACAGATTTCCCGACGGATCGCGGAAGTACATCAGGGCTTCGACCTGGCTGCGCGTCCACAGCGGATGGGTTTTCACACCGGTCACCTCCAACCGTAGCTTGAGGGTGCGCAGTTGCTCGGCGGTCACGGTGAAGGCGAAATGCGGGTACTCCGTATCCCACCCACTGATGCCGGGTTTGACATTGAAATGCAGTACCGTCGATCCGAGTTTCACCGAGGCCAACCGCTCCGTGGTCTCGACTCCGATGAGTCCGCTCTCGGGCTGATGGTTGAACATGAATTCCTCGGCGCCGAAGATCGACGTCCAGAAGGTGATGGCCTCATCGACATCTCGGGCATGCACCGAGATGTGGCTCAGGCCGCTCACCATGGGCTCCGTCGAGCCGAGTGCGGCTGCCGAAGGCGAAGTTGCAGTCATGATGGTCCTCTCTTTCCCGTCAGTCGGATCGTCAGGAATTGGTGACGAAATCGATGACGAGACGATTGAATTCGTCAGCGTGTTCCATCTGCGCCCAGTGACCGCAACGGTTGAACATCACCATCCGGCTGTCGGGGATCTGCGAAACCAGATGAAGCGCACTCTCAAAGGGCACCACCCGATCGTCGCGACCTTGGACGATCAACGACGGCGCGGTGATCTTCGAGATCTCGTTGCCGAGAGAGAAGTAGGTGATGGGATTACGGGGATCCTCGGCCCAATTACGCCAGTTTTGCAGGTGTTCGGGTTTGGTGAGAGCGGCTTCGCAACGCGCGGTCGACAATTCATCAGTGGCGAAAGCGTTGTCGAAAACCATGGTCTCGACGAGCTGCTTCATATTTGCCGGCGTCATGTCATGATAGGCGCGGGCGAGGACCTTGATTCCCTCGGATGGTCCGGCGGGGGAGAAGATGTGCGGGACCGGTGCGGGCGCGCCCATGGTGATCAGATGCGAGACACGCTCGGGGAAGCGGGTGGCGGTCGTCACCGAGGTCATCCCGCCCATCGAGTTGCCGACCAGCGCGGCACGATCGATCCCCAACGCATCGAGGAATTCGATCAACACCCCCGGATGATCGAATCCGGTCTCGCGGGTTTGCGGGTCGCTGTCGCCCCAACCGGGCATGTCGAGTGCGAGCACACGGAAATGTTGTGCCAGTGGCCCGATGTTCTGGCCGTAGTTGGTCATTCCGGTGGCGCCGGGACCGCCTCCGTGTAGCAGGATCAGCGGGTGGCCGGTGCCGGCCTCGACGTAGTGAATGCGAAAGCGGCTCAACGACTGATACTTGTCGGTCGGTGCTTCGATTGTTGCAGTTGTCACTTCGGTTCCCTTCAGGTGTGCACGATGGACTGACTCTGTCTTAATCGACGCCGATGACCACCGGCGGCGCTGCGTTCCGACCGCTGGGACGAATCCATGCGACCACCGATATCGGCGATGACACTCGCTCGCAGACAACATTGTCGATGATCGAGCACAAGGAGTCGTGGTATGAGCACAGTGTCGGCATTGGGATATCTGGTGGTGCGGGGTCCGGTGAGCGAGTGGATCGAGTTCGCCACCGACATCCTCGGACTGCAGGTCGCACCGAGCGGGGCCGAGGGTACGGTGCGGTTCCGTACCGACGAACGATCCTGGCGTCTGGAGGTGGTCGGCGGCGCACCCGGCCCCGACTCGTTGATCGCCATCGGGCTCGAGGCCGCCGGCGACGCCGAACTCGATGAAGCGATCCGTGCCCTGAAGGCAGAAGGCGTGGAGGTACGTGAGGATGAGGCGTTGGCCGCCAACCGCGGCGTCGCTCGCGTTGCAGCGTTCACCGATCTCGACGACAACGCCATCGAGATCTTCGTCGCCGCCGAGAGCACCAGTGCTCCGTTCGTCTCCCCTCGCGGAGTGAAGTTCTTGTGTGGCGATCTCGGGCTGGGGCACGTATTCCTGGCCACCGCAGACGCCAAGGCCAGCGCGACGTTCTTCCAGCGAGTCCTGGACTTCCGGCTCTCCGACACCATCGGCTTCGGACCCGACAATGCCTACTTCCTGCACTGCAATCCACGCCACCACACCATCGGGGTGGCCAACATCCCCGGCGCGCCACTGGGTTTGTCGCACTTGATGCTCGAGGTCGACAAGCTCGAGGCCGTCGGGCGCGCACTCGACATCGTCAACGACCGTCACCAGCCCGTCCAGATCAGTTTGGGAGAACACTCCAACGATCGGATGACCTCGTTCTACGTCATCACCCCGTCGGGCTTCGCCATCGAATACGGCTGGAACGGAAAGCTCGTCGACGACACGTACTGGAAGGTCGCCCACTACGACGCGCTCAGCGTGTGGGGCCACCACTTCGACCCGACTGCAGGAGCCCCGGAATCGGCGCCCGAACATGCCGAAGTCGTTGGCTAGATCAACGTCGAAAGCTTCCCATTCACAACAACATTCACCATCTACCGGCCGGCGTGAGGCCGCCGGGGAGAAAGCCTGGAGTGAGATATGACCAAGATCAGAGCGCTGCACCAACTACGGGTCGACGGCGATCCAGAAGAAGTGATCCAGTACGTGCAAAAGGTGCGTACCGAGCCCGGGTGCCTGGAGTCCGAGGCACACCGCAGTATCAACGATCCGGCCGACATCGCCATCGTGCAGGTGTGGGAAGACCAATTCGCCTACGGCGACTTCTGGGGACGAGTGAACTCCGATCCGGACGAGGCCACCAACGATCTGTTGATCCGCGAAACAGCGACGCGCGGTAACACACCGTTCACCGATTTCTATTCGCTGCAGTACTTCACCCCGGGCCCGGTGTGGACACCGGCCGGCCACGAATCCGAACGGCAGGCCATCTTCTGGCCCGGTACCGGTGCAGTACGCATCATCATCCAGGTGAGCCCCGGCGGCGGCGACGCCCTGCTACCGATGTTCCGCGAAGATCAAGAATCGGCGCTGCGCGAGCCCGGAGTGCTGGAATACCAGTGGTATCGGAGCTTAGAGTTCGAGAACCAGTCGCTGCTGTTGGAGCTGTGGGAAGACGCCGGCATCTACAACGCCCATCACGTGTTGCGTCGTAAAACCAGCTCGCAGGGCAGTGCGCCGGCGATGGGGCCACGCGAGCACGGTAGCAACGGGTTCGAGTTCTATCGCGCGCAACCGTTTGTCCACCAGTACAACCGGTGGATGCCCGCCGATGTCCACCACTGGGCCGACGAGTCGATCATCTACCCCAACTAGTCGTCCATGACCGGCGCCTCCCATCTGGCGCCGAAGCCCTCTCGGGCACAACGTCGTCCACCCACACACGCCGGCCGGTACACAGCGTCACGCTGCGTACCGGCCGGCGTCGTCATCGGCGGTCGATAGTTCCGGTGCGCGAAAACCATTCCGGCGTACCGGCGACCGGAACGGGATGGAGATCCACATCACCCTCTGCGCATACTGTCACACCAACACGTGAGAGTGACTATCTGGCAGGAGGATTCGCGGTGACATGGACTCGAGTATGCGCGACGAGTGACGTCGACGAGGGCGAGGCATTCCGGGTGGAGACCGATCCGCCGATCGCGGTGTTCCGGGTCGAGGACGAGTTCTTCGCCATCGATGACACCTGTTCGCACGGTCAGTCATCGCTCGCCGACGGCTACATCGACGGATGCGAGGTGGAATGTGCTTGGCATTTCGGAAAATTCGACATCCGAACCGGCCGTGCAGTGTGCTTTCCGGCCTCGGTGGATCTCCGTACCCACGCGGTGCGCGTGGAGGGTTCTGACATTCTCGTCGACACCCCCGATGCCCTGCTCGCCGGGAATCTCAGCAACTCCTCGCATTCCTGCGGGGCAATCTCAGAATCAAAGGAGAAGTGATGTCAGGTCTGATTCCGGTGGATCGACTGTACTCGATCGGTGTGGTCGTCAACGATCTCTCTACTGCCGCAGCCCATTACGCCGAGATCTTCGGCATCGAGCAGTGGGACGTCCGCCGATTCGACGCCGGTCGAGTGAGCGCCTCCACGGTGAACGGCCGCCCCACGCAACCGTCCTTCGTCACCGCGACCGGTAGCACCACCGCATCCGGCGAGGGGCTGACGATGCTCGGCAATCCGATCGGACCGGTGACCTTCGAGCTGATCCAACCCCTCGACGGCGAAAGCGCCTTTCAGGAGCTACGATTCCGGCGTCGCCAGGGCGTGAGCCACCTGACGGTGAGTGTCGCCGACGCCGACGAGTACACCGCCATCGCCGACGCACTTGCGCAGCGCGGCTACGGCATCGCTGCCTCGCTGACCGTCGATGGGGTCGTGGATCGACACTTCGTCGACACCCGGGCCGCACTCGGCGGATATCTGATCGAGATCCAGGTACCGCGCAGTGCTGATGGCGCCGTCGCCGGAGCCCTTCCCGCGGTGGCCGTTGATGAACACTGGGATCTCTCGGCAACCACGACGCGCACAGCCGGACCGCTGGAGGTCTCCGGCGTCAACCACTTCGGGGTGGTCGTTCGCGACCTGATGGAAACGCTCAAGGGCTACGCCGAGCTGCTCGGCATCGACGAATGGAATGTTCGGGACTGGCGTACCGAACCCGGCGGCCGTGGTCTGGAGGGGTCGTTCTACCGCGGTGAGTCGGTGGAGCACGAGTACTTCACCGCGATGTCGACCGTCGCCGACTTCGGATTCGAGATCGTGCAGCCGACCTTCGGTCCGAGCCACTACAACCGCGAGTTCGGTGACCTCTACGGCGAGGGACTGCATCACATGTTGCTCACCATCACCGCCGACGGTCAGGAATGGGATGGCAACCAGCAGTGGCTCGAATCCGCTGATGTGCCACTGGCGATGGGCGCAGACCTGTTCGGTGGCGCCGGCGCGTTCTGCTACTACGACACCTTCGACAAACTCGGCGGATACCTCGTCGAAGCAGTCCTGATGAAGGGCATGCCCGAACCGCAGAATCTCGCACCCGACTACGTGATCGATTTCAGCACGGTGGCGGCCGGTTGAGCCGATGCGCATCCAAGCCGCGCCACCGGTGACTCCGTGTCGCCGACTCCGTGGCGCACAGTCACAGCCGCCGACCCCGGTGTCGCGGCCGAACAGAGGAGCAGCCCAATGAAGTTCGATGTATCCGATTACGTCGACGCCGAACGTGGTCTCATCCACGGCGAGATCTTCCACAGCCAGGAGATCTATGAAGCCGAGCTTGAGAACGTCTTTCGGCGGTCGTGGTCATTTCTGGCCCACGACAAGATGATTCCCAAGCCCGGGGACTTCATCCAGAACTACATCGGTGAGGATCCGGTCGTCATCGTCCGACAGAAGGATGGCTCGGTGAAGGCCTTCCTCAACCAGTGCCGCCACCGTGGGATGCGTATCTGTCGCGCCGACGAAGGCAACGCGAAGGCCTTCATGTGTTCGTTCCACGGATGGACATATGACCTCGCCGGCAACCTGATTCAGGTTCCGCATGAGGAGACCTCCTATCCCGGTGGTCTACGCAAAGAGGACTGGGGCCCGATCCAGGTTCCGTTGCTGCACAACTATCGTGGCTTCATTTTCGGTTGCTGGGACCCGACCGCGCCGTCGTTCGAGGAGTACCTCGGTGACATGGCGTGGTACGTCGACTCCTACTTCGATCGTTACGACGGTGGGCTGGAACCGGTTGCGCTGCACAAGTGGGTAATCGGCTGCAACTGGAAGTTCAACGCCGAGCAGGCCGCCAGTGACATGTCGCACGGCGAGACCACTCATGCCTCGGTCATCCAGGTGATGGCACTGCAGGATCGTGATGATTCCCGCGACGACGAGGCTGCGCCCAGCGTGGTCGACATGGGGCTCGCGGCGGTCGGTGGGGCGCAATACTCCGATCCGTACGGTCACGGGGCAGGATGGTTCAATCACGTGCGCTTCCAAGCGAATCCGAAGGTGTTGGACTGGGAGTTGACGCGCAAGGACGAGATCGTTTCGCGTATTGGTGAAGACCGGTTCATCAAGGTCCGTGGCCACGCGAACATCTTCCCCAATCTGATGATCCTGTCCAACGGCACCATCCGGCTCGCGCACCCGCGTGGCCCGAACGAATTCGAGATGTGGGCGTGGACCTTCGTTCCCGTCGACGCGCCGGAGGAGCTCAAGGAGACGATGCGCGTCGACGTGCTGCGGACGTTCAGTCCGGGCGGCATGTTCGAGCAGGACGATGCGGAGAACTGGTTGGAGGAGCAGCGCATCCTGCGTGGTCGAGTGGCCCGACAGAGCCCGCTGGCCTATACCGCGCACCTCGGTACCGAACGCAGTGACGTCGACGGCTACCCGGGTCGGACGGTGCCGCATTGCTACGCCGACCACGGCGCCCGCGGAATGTATCAGCATTGGTCGGATCTGATGTCGGGAGCATCGTGGTCGGAAATCGCCGAGATGAAAGCCCGCCGCGCCCAGCAGGGGTCTTCGTCGCAGACAAGTCCGGAGTCGGCAGGCAAGGGGGCGATGGCATGACCGCCTTGACCGACAATGCGACCTCCACCACAGCGGTGGACGTGGCGACTCAGCGAGACATCGAACAGTTCCTGTTCACCGAGGCCGATCTGCTCGATGACTGGAAGTTCCGGGAGTGGTTGACTCTTCTCGATTCGGAGGTTCACTATTGGGCCCCGGTGCGCGACAACCGGTTCTGGCGTGACCGTAAGAAGGAGATCGCCGCTCCGAGCGGTTCGGCGTACTTCGACGAGACCTTCGTCGACCTCCGTCAACGTGTTGATCGGATCTTCACCCAGATGGCGTGGGCGGAGAATCCGCCGTCACGCACCCGACATCTGCTCTCCAACATTCGCGTTCGCGAAACCGACGATCCGACCGCATGGGATGTGGAGTCGTCGTTCTACCTGCATCGAACTCGAACGGAGCGTGATCACGACTGGATCGTCGGAAAGCGCTACGACACGATCGTCCGCGCCGACAACGAGTGGGGCTTCGCGTTGCGCAAGCGGACAGTGCTCTTCGATGTCTCCACGCTGCTGATCAAGAATCTCAGCCAGTTCTATTGATCCGTGACACTCTGCCGGAGTGGCAATGAACCAGACCGGGGATGTCCGTGACGGACATCCCCGGTCTTGTTGTGCCGGCAACGGATCCGGATCAGTGTGATGACATCAGCGCCTGTGCCTGCGCGTGAGCGAGGATCGACGACAGGATGAAGTTCTGCAGATACACCCGGATACCGGTGTGGATGTCGATGTCGACGCTACCGGCGGTGATGACCATACCGTTGAGGAACACCAAATTCAGCGGCGCGATCTTGCGAGCGTAGTGGGCGGCGTCGTCGATACCGAGTTCGATGGCCACCGATTCGATGAACTGGGCCATGATCTCCGAGCCGCCGTCGGAGATCTGTCGAAGTAGTTGCTGCAGTTCGGTATCGGCCGGGGTCGAGTGCAACTGCACCGAGGCGATCAGCCGGAACAAGGACAGATTGGCGACGATGAGATCGGCTGAGGTTGTGTAGTGGGCGTTCATCCGCTCGCGTGCAGAACCGGTCAAATCGTCGGGCCTGGGCAAGGCGTCGAAGAAGTCTCCGACGCCTCGCTCGAGAACCGCCCGCAGGATTCCGGCCTTGTTCTTGAAGTGGTGATAGATGGAGCCGACCGGAACACCAGATGCCTCGCAGATCGCGACGATGGACACCTCGCTGTAGCCGCGGTCGCCGAACAACTGCTCTGCGGCGTCGAGTACCTGGTGGTAGGTGGTGCCCCGCGCATTCATGACGACTATTTTAGCCGGTGGTGGTCATGGTTCCGGGACCGAGCAGGCTCGGTGAGCGGGAGATGGCCGCTGCGGCCTGTTGCAGGGGCCGCACGAGGACGTCTCCGTTGCCCGCCGCGGCCGGGAATGCCACCGAGATGGCTGCCACCGGGCTGCCGTTGACCAGAACCGGAACCCCGACGCAGGCCAGACCGGCCGACGATTCTTCACGGTCGAGGGCGTGTCCGGAGTCGCGGATGATCGCGAGTTGGTCGATCACCTGCGCCGCGTTGAATAGCGAGCGGCGGGTCAGCCGGGGGATGGGCTGTTCGAGGACGGCGCCGAGTGCGGCATCGTCGGTGTGGGCGAGCATCGCCTTGCCAACGGCGGTGCAGACCGCGGGTAGCCGATTGCCGACCTTGGCCGGCGTCGGCACGCCCTTGCGGGTCGAGAGTTTTTCCAGGTAGACCACGTCGGACCCGCGCAATACAGCCAGGTGCAGGGTGTGGCCGGTGAATCGATGCAGTTCCTCGAGGTGTACCAGGGCGGCTTCGCGCAGCGCCGCCTCCGGTGGGAGTGCGCCGAGGCTGAACATGCGCAGACCGATGCGGTAACCGTCGTCCTGCTGCTCGAGGGCGCCGAGTTCGACAAGCATCGCCAGGACGCGGTGCACCGTTGATTTGGGCAATCCGCTGTGGCGGACGATCTGGGCGAGGGTCAGGATGCGTCGGCGTCGGTCGAAAGCGTTGAGGACGTCGAAGGCCTTCCAGAGCACAGAAGGCGCGGCGCCTGCATGGGGGGCGGCCACCGGCGACGGCGAGGTTAGGTCGGCAGTTCTGGGACTGGGCAGCGATAAGTCGACGCAACCCGTCGGTCTGGTTGTTTGCGTAGTCGTCACGAGGTACCTCCCGGGCTGATTAGAATGACTATTCTAATGTGACGCAGCTAATACTAGACCGCTTTTGTTGTGCGCGCAACGAACAGAATTCGCTTAACGCACGTTCCAGCGAACGACTGTGGAGAGGTGTCAGGAGTGCGCAACAACGACCCCGGTGGCTCTGTGAAGCCCAGGCCCCGAGTCAGCGGCGGGTGGCCTCGTCGACGAGGGCGGCACACGAGGCTGCAAGCGCGCGCAGCATCGGTGTGGCCACCCCGACGTCGGCCGCGAACTCGGTTGCCAGAGGTACGTCCTTTTGGAAGAGGTTGCTGCCCATCGCCGGCCACGTGGACCCGGTGTCGGGATTGAAGACTGATTCCCAGTACTGGGCTACGGGGCGGCTCGATCCGTAGCCCGTATCGCGGAGCATGTCGAGGAAATCGGTGGGGTCGACCCCCGCGGCGAGGCAGATATCGAGCAACTCGTGCACGAGGATGCGGTCGGCGGCTATCTGCAAGTTCTTGGCCATCTTGGTGACCGACCCGGCGCCGAGCGCCCCGAGATGGCGCACGTCGTCGGCGAGACCACGCAGATACGGGGTCAGCGCCGCCACGTTATCGTCGGCGCCGCCGACCAACATGGCGTAGGCGCCGGTGCGCACGGCCGACGGGATCTCGGTGGGACACGCATCGATCACGATGACATCGAGAGTGCTCAGGACTTCTGCCGCATAACGGACGGTGTCGGGGGTGACGGTGCTGTGAACGATCAGCGCTCGGAGTCCCGTCACATCGTTGGTCGGTGCGCCGGTGGCAGACGTCCCGGTGATGAGGGTGTTGACGACATCGAGGACGTCGGCATCGGTGCGCACTATCAGCGAGATGATCTCGCAGCGCTCGGCGAGGGTGACGATGCTCTCGACCACCGGCAGGCCGGCTTCGGCCGCGGCGGTGCGCGCTGCAGGGTCGATGTCGAAGACGACCGGGCTGACGTCGTGGTCGGCCCATCGGGCGGCAAAGGCCCGCCCGATGGCGCCGAAACCCGCGATGCCGACGCGGCCATCAGCGATCGATTGCTTCATCAACTCAGTTTGTCGCCGAAGAAGGACTCGGCCTGACGCCATGCATCCACTGCGGCCTCGACGCAGTAGAAGGAACGATCGGTCGACATGAAGGCGTGACCGGCATTGTCGTAGAGCTGCACGACGATGTCCTTTCCGTTGTCGCGCAGCAACTTCTCGAACTCACTGATCTGTTGTGGACTCGGATGGGTGTCATTGTTGCCCGACATCGCCAGGATGGGTGCGCCGACCTCGCCGAGCCGCTGGGCCAGCGGCGTGACGTCGACGGGAAAGTCCGCAGGCGGCTCAGCGACGATGAATGCACCATAGCAATCCACGACGGCCTGCAGATCGATCTCCATGGAGGCCATGACCGCCTGCCTTCCACCGGAGCAGAATCCGATACAACCGACCTTTCCGTTGGATGTCGGCAGATCTCGTAACCATCGAGCGGCACCGCGCAGATCGCCGATCAGGCGGTCGTCGGGGACTCCGCGTCGACCACGCGATGCGGCCGCGGCATCGGCGGCACTCGCACCCGGCGCATCGCGGTGATAGAGGTTGACGCAGATCGTGTCGTACCCCATTTCGGCGATTCGGCGAACCGCCTCCTTGGATTCGCGGTCATATCCGGCCATGTGGTGAATCATCATGACCCCGCCGCGCGGTCCGGGACGCAAGGGGCGGGCGGTGTAGGCCTCCACTAGGTCGTCGTCGGCGCCGCGAAGTCCTATGGTCTCGGAAAGCACTGCGTCATAGTTCATTTCACATAGCTCCTCATATCGCTTCACTTCTCGTGGATTGTCTCCGGCTGCACCGGCCGAACCGCCGAACCTCAGATGACCGCGGCGACCGCAGGCGCCGCGGCGTTGCGGGCGCCACCGTAGAGGTTGTCGATGAAGTCGGTGTCGTCGATGTCGCGGAGGTATCCGGTGTCCCAGATCTCCAGCGGGCCAATGAAGTTGCTCTCCGCATGGTGGAGGGTGTCGAGTTGATAGACATTCCAGATCGCGAGCGGATGTGGGTACGGCTTGGGGCTCAATGCCTGTGCCCAGTAGGCGCGCAGGTGGGCGATGTCGTCGGCGTCCTCGATGCCGATCAGCGGCGCAATGGTCGCTTCAAGGATGGCGCACGACTCGTCGGGACGGGTCTTGAGGAAGTGGATCGCCTCGATCATCGAACGCAGGAAGTCCCGTGTGAGCTCTTCATTTACCTTGACCCACTCCCGGTTTGCGCAAATGGTGGTGTTGTGGATGACCGGCATAGGCGGCAGATCGACGATGCGCAGACCACGCTTCTCGCCGAACTGGTCGAAAGGCACGTCGACGGCGGCCGCCGCAGCGTCGCCGTTGAGTACGGCCTCCACGGCGCGTCGTGCGACGCCGGTGCCCTGTTCGCGCCAGACATCGAAGGTGATGGTGTCGAGGTCGGCTCCGGCGATCTCGAGGGCCCGACGCAGGTTTCCGTAGACGCACGGAGCCGACGTGCTGACCACCACCGTTCTGCCACTGAGATCGGCCGGTGTGCGCACCGAGTCGTCGGCGATGAGACGATCATCCCAATCGTTCTGTGCCTGAGCCAGATAGACGAACCGCTTGTCGCCGCGCGATCGGTAGGCATAGGTGTCGTGGTGCAAACCGCTCATGAAGTCGTATTCGCCGGATAGTACCTTGGGGCCACGTTCGTTCATCTCGATTCTCGGTTGCCCGGGAACATCGGAGTTGGCGATGTGGGTGACGAGATCGAATCCATGTTTTTGGGTGACCCCGCTGTCTCGCCAGACGTAGCCGAGGGCCATGTGTGAGATGTCGCTGCACAACATGCGGACAGTAGTGGGACTCACCGGATGATCTCCTTGTGACGTGCGAATGGGTGCCTGATCACGGTGCGATGCGCGGCGCGTAGAGTCGAGTGGCTGTTCCGTTCAGCGGACTCGATTGCGCCATTGATAGACTCGTTGCGAGGATTGTGCATATCGAACGGTGTGGGCGCGTGGGGATATGCGAGTGTGGCTATCGGTTGTCTCGGCGAGGAGGCTGAAAACAGTGAGCTCGGAGTCGCCTGATCGGTCCGGGCCATACCCGGTGCCCGAATCATCCAGGCGGTCCGAGGCCATGGGCGGTCTCGCCAAGGGATTGGCGATCCTGGAGGCTTTTGATCGCGAGAACACCCAACTGACCGTCAGTGCGGCGGCCCGAGCCTCGGGGACCACGCCCGCTGCGGCCCGCCGGTGTCTGCTCACGCTGGTCGAGGCGGGATATCTGTCCCACGACGGCAAGTACTTTCGGCCCACACCGCGTGTGGTCCGATTGACTTCTGCGTACTGGAGTACCAGTACGCTCCCGACACTGGCACAGCCTTGTCTGGTGGCTGTCCGTGACGAACTGGGCGAGTCGGCGTCATTGGCCGTCGACGACGGGGTTGATTCGCTGTTTCTGGCACGCGCAGAATCCACCCGCATCGTTTCTGCCGGTGTGCGAGTGGGCGCGACGCTGCCGCTGTGGGCGTCGGCGACCGGCCGGGTCCTGCTTGCCGCGATGCCGTCGGCGCGGGTCGCAGACATCCTCGAGCGAAGCGAGCGGTTTCCGACCACGACGGCGACGATCGTCGACAATGACGCGCTGCTGCATCGGATTCGGCAAGCCCGTGAGTGCGGCTACGCCCACACCGACGAAGAGCTTGAGGTCGGCGTCCGCACGATCGCGGTGCCGGTCATCGACTCATCGTCGACGGTGCGTGCGGCGATGTCGGTAAGTTGCTTTGCCGCGCAGGTGTCGATGGAGCAACTCACCGGACCCTTCCTGGATGTCCTGCGCCGCGAGTCGGCGCGCCTGGGCAAGATGCTCTGAGGGCTTCATGATGGTCTACCGGAGGTGACAACCGGCCGCTGATCGGCGCTGTGGTGCGAGCAGTGTCGCAGAGCGACCCGGGCGGCGTTCCGTTCGCCGGAAGGCTTCGTTGATTCACCGATCGTCGTCTGGAAAGACTGTGCAGGGAAGTCGATGCGGTCACGCGAATATGCGGGCCGCGGTGAGACGCAGAGTCGCAACAGGCAAGGGGTCAGTGGTGCAGAACGGTCCACAACACACAGGTACTGGCGATCTTCGGGTCGCCGTCATCGGTGGCGGAATCGGCGGAATGGCGGCGGCCGGCGCGCTGTTGGCACGCGGTCTCGACGTCGAGGTCTACGAGCAGGCGCCGAAGCTGGCGGAGGTGGGCGCCGGGGTTCTCATCACCCCCAACAGTCTGCGATTCCTCGAGCGGATCGGACTGGGGCCGGCGCTGGCGGAAGTTGGCGCACGGATCTCCGACGGCTCCACCTACTACCGCGCTGACGGATCGGTCGTCGCCCCGATCCTGACCTCGGATTCTCAGGGGTGGAATGGCATGTACGGTATGCATCGAGCTGATCTTCTCGATGCGCTGGTGGAATCCTTTCCAGCACAACGCATTCACGCCGATTACCGGTGCGTGGGCTTCACACAGGACGAGTCGGGTGCTCACGTGGAATTCGCCAACGGTGAACGTGCACACGCCGACGTGGTGATCGGCGCCGACGGTATCAACTCCACCCTGCAGCGGTACGTGGTCGAACCGTCGACTCCGGTCAACTCCGGTTCTATCGCATATCGCGGATTGATTCCTGCGCAACGGCTTCCGGAATGGAAGCAGGCGGCATCGCAGCTGTGGATGGGTGACCGCAAGCACTTTCTGGTGTATCCGGTCCGTCGTGGCGAACTGATCAACTACGTCGCATTCGTGCCCAGCACTCGCGAACTCGCCGAATCATGGTCGGCGCCGGGAGATCCCGATGAGCTGCGTCGATCCTTCGAAGGCTGGGATCCGGTGGTGACCGGACTCCTCGAACAGGTGGAGACGACCCACTGGTGGGGGCTCTACGACCGTGAACCACTGACCGAGTGGACCTCGGGTCGGTTGGCGTTGCTCGGTGACGCCGCCCATCCGATGCTGCCGCACCTCGGTCAGGGTGCCAATCAATCCATCGAAGATGCTGCGGCGCTAGGTGTTTTCCTCGATGGCTGCGGACCTGCGCACGCCGACATCGTTGACGCACTGGCCGGCTACGCGCAGGTGCGCCGGCCGCGGACAGGTGAGGTCCAGGCCGGCGCACGGGCCAACGGCCGCCGCTATGACTCCGAGTATCCCGATCTGACGACCCGTGACTCCGAGATCGTCGACTCGGTCACCTTCCGGCGCTGGCTCTACGACTTCGATGCCGAAGCCGTCGCTGCTGCCGCACGAGAGCGATTGCAGTCCAGCGGAATCGGGAGCTGAACACCGATGCGAGTAGACACCTCGGATATCCGCGGCGTGTTGGCCATCATCCCAACACCGGCGACTGCCAATGCCTCCGATCCCGCAGCGATCGATACCGTCGACCACACCGAAACCGCCCGAGCGGTGTCAGCGCTCATTGACGACGGCGTCGATGCGATCATGGCCAACGGCACTCTTGGGGAGGGGGCGACACTCACCTTCGACGAGCACCGTGATTTCGCCGCCACCGTGATCGAGACGGCCGCCGGACGAGTCCCGGTCTTCATAGGTGCGACCACACTGAATACTCGCGATACCATCACGCGAGCAAAGCTATTCGCTGATATGGGGGCGTCGGGACTGTTGCTCGGACGACCGATGTGGTCGCCGTGCGACGACACCGCGACGGTCGGGTTCTATTCCGATGTGGCGCGAGCCGTCGACGATCTCGCGATCGTGATCTATGACAATCCGGTGTCCTTTCGCGGTCGGATCTCCACCCAGGCCTATGCCCAGCTCGCGCAGATCCCGCAGATCGTTGCCACCAAGTATCCGATGATGGGCCCCTCTTTCGTCGCCGACCTCGCAGCCACCGAAGGCACGATGGCGATCTTGCCGGTCGAGCGTGACTGGCCGACCGCCTGGCGTCTCAGCGAAGGCACCGTGCAGGCCTGCTGGAGTGGCAGTGCGTCGTGTGGGCCGGCCCCGGCGGTCGCGCTCCGTGAGGCCGTTTCAGCGGCCGATGCCGGCCGGATCGACGAGATCGGCGCGCAGTATCAGCATGCGGCACAAACCTTTTTCCCCAACGGCAGCTTCGAACTGTTCTCCAGATACAACGTGCAGTTGGAGAAGATCCGCATCAACGAGGCCGGATACATCGCCGCCGGCCCGGCCCGACCGCCCTACACCGCATGCCCGGACGACTACGCCGAGGGCGCCCGCGAGTCGGGCCGGCGATTGGCGCAGATGCATCGTCTGCACAGCACCGACGCGGGTGCGGTCAACGCGGGGAGTGTGCAGTGACGGCCGGATCGGTGGTCACCGACACGCTAGTGGGACACCTCATCGGCGGTCGGTGGCGCAGTAGCGGACCGACCACCGAGGTTACCGACCCCGGCCGGATCGATGATGTCGTCGGAGTGATCGCCGATGCCGATGCCGACGTCGTCGACGCCGCGGTGGCCTCTGCGGTGGCCGCGAGCCACGGTTGGGAACAGTTGGCCACCGAGGATCGGGTAGCGGCCCTGGCACGCGGGGTAGCCGCCGCGCATGCGCTGGCGCCGTCCTTGGCGACCCTCCTGGTGCGCGAGAACGGTGCCCTCTACGCCGAAGCGAGCACCGATATCGCTCGCGGTCTGGCGTTGGCCACCGACACGCTCCTGCGGGCGCCGCGATTTCTGGCCGACACCGTGCGTGTCGACGAGTCGTCATCGCTGGTGATCGCGCGTGATCCGGTGGGCCCGACGGCACTGATCGTCCCGTGGAACTCGCCGATGGTGTTGGCATTGAGCAAGGTGGCGCCGGCGTTGGTGGCCGGAAACACTGTGGTGGTCAAACCGTCGCCGCTGGCACCGCTGGCCCTGAGCCGGCTGCTCGGCGCGATCGCTGCCGAACTACCCGACGGCGTCCTCAACATCGTCAACGGCGATGCGGCAGGGGCGATGCTCACCGCACATCGCGACATCCGCGCGGTCTCGTTCACCGGGGGTACCGACACCGGACGCAAGGTCGCCGCCGCGGCGGCGGGGACCGTGAAACGCGTCGGATTGGAGCTGGGCGGCAACGACCCGGCACTCATCCTCGACGACGCCGACATCGACGAACTCGTCGACCGACTGTGTCGTGGGGTGTTCACCCGCGCCGGTCAGATCTGTTTCGGCGTCAAGCGCATCTACGTCGCGCGGACGCGCGCAACCGAACTCGTCGAAGCGATGACCGGTTGGCTCGAGAAATGTGTGGTCGGCCATGGTTTGGATGAGGGCGTGGTTTTCGGGCCGCTGATCTCCGCGGCGCAACGCGCTCGCGTGATCACACTCGTGGACTCCGCTGAACGCAGCGGTGCGACGATTCACCGCGGAGGCCGGTACACCGCAGCCGATCTCGAGAGCCGCGGCCACTACCTGCTGCCCACGGTGGTCACCGGCATCAGCGCCGACCATCCGCTGGTGGTCACCGAGCAATTCGGTCCGGCCATCCCGATCATCGCCTACGACAGCGTTGATGACGCCGTCATGTTGGCCAACGACAGCGAGTACGGGCTGGCGTCATCGGTGTGGAGCACCGACCAGGATCGGGCGATGGCGGTGGCCCGTCGTGTGTCTGCCGGCTGCGGATTCATCAACTCCCACAACGTGTGGTCGCTGTCGTTCGACATGCCTTTCGGTGGTGTGAAACAGAGCGGCATCGGACGCGAACGCGCTGACTGCGGTCTCGCGGAGTTCGTTGAGGAGCACGCCATCCGTTCGTCGAAGCCGACCCAGGAGGCCCGATGACCACGCAGCGCAGCACCACTGACAAGACCGAGGCGATCAGCGCTGCGGTCGCTCTCGCCGAGTTCCGTGCCGACATCGCAATCCAACGAACCCCTCTGCCCCGAGTGAACTCCGACGACTCCTATCTGGTGCGAGCCGAAGATGTGGCCTGGTACACCCCGTCGGGCACGAATCCGGCCCGGCTGGGTCCTGTGCTCGCATCGCCGATGAAGACCTTTGAACTGTTCCTCCAGGAGTTCGGTCCGGGGGAGTCCTCGGATATGCAGCAGCATCATCACGAGGCCGTCCACGTGGTGGTGTCGGGTCACGGGCACTCCGAGATCGAAGACGCGGTAGTTGCCTGGGGCCCAGGGGATTTCATCTGCGTGCCAACGATGCACTGGCATCGGCATTACAACGACAGCGCTGATGAGGGGGTGCGGATGCTGTTGGTCGAGAACTCTCGGCTGCTGGACTCACTCGGCCTGAACTACCGGGTGTCGGCGGGCTTTGTCACCTGGGATGAGCACCGGCGCACTCTGCAGGATGATCAGCAGCGTAGTGGGCGCGCGCCGATGTCGAAGGGTTACTGATGGACACCGGTCTCGAGCGCAGCGCCGATCGCGCCTATCTGTGTCTGTCACACAGCCCGTTCATGACGTTGCCCGGCAACGAGTCTGCCGGGCCGATCTATCGGAGAGCAGTCGAGCAGGCCAAGGCGTTCATCGCAGACTTCGGTCCCGATGTGGTGGTCCTGTTCGCCCCGGACCACATGAATCTGTTGAACAGTATCCGGCCGCCGTTCACCGGGGTGATCTCAGGAAAGACGCTCGCGGAGTTCGACATTCCCGAGTGCGAATTGGACATCTCACCGCTCGCCGCCGATCTGTACGCCCGCACCGTGGCCGCCGATGTCGATCTCGCCGTTGCGGAGGGAGTGTCGGTCGATCATGGGATGGGTCTGACCCTGATGCAATTGTTCACCCGACCCGACGCGGTGTCGCTGATCCCGATTGTCATCAATGCCATTGGCTTTCCACTGTTCCCGGTGCGGCGTGCAGCGCACGTCGGTGCGGTGATCGGCGAACTGCTCGCCGAGCGGGACGACAAGGTCCTGTTCGTGGGCACCGGCGGACTGAGTCACAACCCGCCGTTCCCCGAACCTGCTCCCGGCGCCCGCAGATTCGATGCAGATCAGCGACGAGAATCGATTGCCGGAGCGCTGACCTATCTCGATGAGCAATGGGATCGCAGCATCCTCGACGCGATGACCCGGGCCGATCTCGGGTGGTCTCATGATCTCACCCAAGACGAGCTCGATCGTCGCGGTGGTGGCGCCAATGAGATTCGGACCTGGGCTGCGGCGTGGGCTGCGGCTGGAAATGCCAAGGCAGATTTCACTTCCTACGAATTGGTCGAGCCGTGGATCACCGGCATGGGTGTGGCGTACGGGGTCGGCACCCCACGTCGCAGCTTCTCCGATGCCCGGCCCGGTACCGCGACGAGCGAAAGGCGATCCGATGACACTTGCCTCCACTGATCTGAGCGAACTGCGTGGTCTGCAGTTCGATGTCGAGCAGTTCCTGTATGAAGAGGCCGATCTACTCGACGAGCGGCGGTACCTCGAATGGCTCGATCTCCTCCATGAGGACATCAGCTATCAGATCCCACTGCGCCGCAACATCTCTGCCGAAACACCGGAGCGAGAGTTCACCCGCGCGGGCCACGACGCCATGTGGTTCGACGAGGACAAGACGACCCTGACGATGCGTGTGCGCCAACTCGCCACCGGCGAGCATTGGGCCGAGGAGCCGGTGTCGCGGGTCACGCACCTCATTTCCAATGTGCGGTTGGTGCAGGTGACCTCCGAGGACATCGAGGTCACCTCCCGATTCGTCGTCACCCGCAACCGGGTCGACACCGAAACCGATACCTTCATCGGTCGTCGGCGTGACGTGCTCGTGCGCCGCGATGATCGATGGCTGATCCGGCAACGTGTGGTCCACCTCGACCAGAGCGTACTCCTGGCCAAAAGCCTCACCATCTTCTTCTGACTCCCACCGCCGGCATTCCCAGCGCCGGCGCACGCGACGAAAGGTCCGCGCCATGATCACCCAGCCCGATCGCACCCAGGCAGATCACACACCTCCCGACCTCTCCGCCCTCGTTGATGTCGAGAACGGCATCATCAGTCGGCAGATCTTCGTCGATGAGTCGATCTTCGCGATGGAGATGAAGAATCTCTTCGGCCGCGCTTGGTTGTTCGTCGGACACGAGTCGCAGATCCCCCATCCCGGAGACTATTTCACCTCGCGGATGGGCACCGACGCGGTCTTGATGACGCGAGGAACCGATGACCAGGTGTACGTTCTGCTCAATTCCTGTCGACATCGGGGTATGAAGATCTGTCGATATGACGAGGGCAACACGATGACCTTCACCTGCCCGTATCATGGTTGGTCGTATTCGATCGACGGTGAAATCGTCGACACGCCAGGCGATCTCTTCGGGGTACCACAGTTCGGTGGCGCCTACGGGCGTAAGCTCCGACGCGAGGACTGGGGTTTGGTGCGTCCCGGTCGGGTGGAGAATTATCGCGGCCTGATCTTTGCCACCTGGGACGCCGGCGCCCCCGACTTCGCCGACTACGTCGGTACTTTTGTGCATTGGTTGAACAATCTTGCCGACAGTATGGCGGGGGTGCGAGCGGGTGCCGAAACCATTGCCGGCGTGCAACGGTGGCGGGTGCCGGCAAACTGGAAGTTTGTCGCCGAGAACTTTCTGGGCGACTCCTATCACGCCGACACCACACATTCGAGCGTGGAGACCGTCGGTATCGGGCCTGCCGGCCCGGGCGGGACCCGGCACGGGACCGGCCCCGACGCGCTCGCCGCGCGCCGCGCGAAGTTCCAGCGGTCGGTGTCCTATCCGCTGCTCGGTCACGGTGCGTGCGATTCCCCCGACGAGGTGCGGCCGTCGCCGACGTTCACCGATCGTCCGGAGCTGACCGAGTACTTCGCCGAGATGAACGCGCGTAAGCAAGAGATTCGACGCGAGCAGGGTGCTCCGCCGGGGGCCAATGGCCCGGCCACCCTGTTTCCGTCGATGTCGTTTCACGCGTTGGGCTTTCCCAAGTCGATTCTGGTGGCGCACCCGGTCTCGCCATGGGAGACCGAGATGTGGCGCTGGTATGTGGTGGACAAGGACATGCGTGCCGATGCCCGTGAGTGGTTGCGGCACTACTATTTGCGGTACTCCGGTCCCGGCGGTATGACCGAGCAGGACGATATGGAGAACTGGGATTATGCGACCAATGCCAGCCGCGGAACCCAGGCGCAGACCTTCGACTACAACTATGCCCAGGGCATCGGAATGACCACCCCGTGCTCCCTCGACGGCGCCGTCGAGTCCACACACTGGTCCACCGAGGAAAACGCTCGCAACTTCTATGCACGGTGGGCCCGGATCACCAGTGGTGAGAGCTGGGCGGATCTGATGACCGAGCCGACGACGCCGAACACGATCGGAAATGGCACGATTGCGCAGTCCCCGAGCGCGAGGGCCGGGGTGTGACCGAGACTGCCGCGCAACGCACCGCGCTGGTCACAGGCGCGGGGGCGGGGATAGGCGCAGCGGTGGCGCAACGGTTGGGTGCCGATGGCTATCGGGTGGTCGCGCTCGATCTGCATTATCCCGACGACGGCGCGCACTCGGGTGTGAGCAGAGTGGTCGGCGACATTGCGCAGCCCATGGACTGTGTGCGAGCTGTCGAGATTGCCGGTGCGCGAATCGATCTGGTGGTTCATGCGGCAGCGGTGCGTCCGGCGGGATCGCTCGCCGACACCGATCCCTCGCAATGGGAGCACTGCTTGCACGTCAATGTCACAGGGGCGGCCACCGTGCTCAACGCCGCAATGCACGGGCTCGGTGCGGGATCATGCGTCATCAATGTCGCGTCGGCGGCCGCCTACGGCAAGGCCGAGCTCGGCGCGTACGGCGCGTCCAAAGCGGCGTTGATCAGCTTCTCACGCACTGCGGCAATCGAATTGGCCGATCACGGGATTCGAGTGAACGTCGTCCTCCCCGGAGCGACCGAGACCGCCATGTTGGCCCAGGCGCGTCACGCGATCTCGACGTCGGCGCAGGGCGAATCGCCGCGGAATTTCGGTGGCCGCGTCCTTGATCCACGGGCGGTGGCCGACAGCGTTGTCGCATTGACCGCTGCGGAATGGGTGACCGGCGCGGTCATCCCGGTCGGCCTGTTGCCGTGGCAGTGGTGAGCACCGAATCGCTCGGCGTGGATGCGCCGACCGTCACGACCGAGGAAGCCTACGACAGAAGGACGAGAACATGCAGACCGTGGTGATCGTCGGCGCATCGCTGGCCGGCACACGCGCAGCAGAAACGTTGCGCGACGAAGGATTTGATGGCTCGATAGTGCTCGTCGGCGCCGAAGAGCATCTGCCGTACGACAGGCCGCCGCTATCCAAGCAATATCTCAGTGGCGAGTGGTCGGTCGAGCGTCTTGCACTGATCGGTGACGGTGAACTCGCCGATCTCGGCATCGAGACCCGCATGGCCACCGCTGCGGTCGGAGTCGATTCGGGTGCGCACCTCGTGCTCCTCGACGACGGGTCGACTCTGCCCTATGACGGTTTGGTGATCGCCACGGGTGCACGACCTCGGATGATTCCGGGGCTGGTCGCCGACGGAACCCGCCTACACACCATTCGTAGCCTCGACGATTCCCGTCGACTCGCCGAGCACGTTCGCAGTGGCCGGGTCCTCGGCGTGATCGGCGGCGGCTTCCTCGGTTCCGAGGTGGCTTCGGTGGCCGCCGAGAACGGCGCCGACGTCGTGGTGATCGAACGTGCCTCGACGCCGATGGGAGACGTCCTCGGTGCGCAGGTCGGTGCAGACATGGCAGAGCTGATGCGGGAAAAGGGGGTACGTCTGCGAACCGGGGTATCGGTGAGCGGAGTGTCCATTCCCGCGGTCGGCTCGAGCGGTTCGGTGGATATCGCCTTGGCCGATGGGAGTTCGGAGTCGGTCGATGCCGCACTCATCGCGATCGGTGCGGTACCCAACATCGAATGGCTGGCAAATTCGGGTCTGCAGATCGAGGACGGTCTGGTCTGTGATCGCACTCTGTTTGCCGGCGACTCCATCGTCGGCGCCGGCGACGTGGTTCGCATCCGGTTGATCGACGGCACCATCGCCCGACGTTCCGAACATTGGACCAGCGCAGCCGAACAGGGGCAGCGTGCCGCGCACAATCTGCTCGCAGGTCGCGACGCCGCAACCGAATTCGACAGTGTGCCCTATGTGTGGTCCGATCAATTCGGCGTGCGCATCGAGACCTTCGGCCGACCTCGTCCCGATGATGAGATAGAGCGTTTTGCGGTCGCCGCGGACGCACCGGCGGGTGTGTACCTGCATCGGCGTGACGGCCTGGTCACCGGGTGTATCGGACTTGCAGCCACCCGCAGCATCGTCGGCCTGCGGCGACACGTGCACAAGGGCGGCTCCCTCGACGATGCAGCCGAGGTCCTTGGTGCGGCGGTACCCAGTGCGATGGGGTCGGCACGATGAGGATCGAGGTCGATCGCGGAGCGTGCCTGGCCTATGGCAATTGTGTGGCTGCCGCTCCTGACGTGTACGACTTGCCCGACGCCAAGGTCGAGATCTTGATCTCCGAGCCGGTCGGTGAGCAAGCGATAGCCGCGCGTAAAGGCGCCAAACGGTGTCCGGCGCAAGCACTCGT
Organism: Gordonia sp. N1V; assembly: GCF_029269935.1. Taxonomy (NCBI): domain Bacteria; kingdom Bacillati; phylum Actinomycetota; class Actinomycetes; order Mycobacteriales; family Gordoniaceae; genus Gordonia; species Gordonia sp. N1V. Next base: position 154,431 of record NZ_JARJDD010000010.1, on the reverse strand, counting down.
CATCGTCGATGACGAGCAAGATCGAATCAACGAGGAGAAAAGATGAGTGCCGAACTGCAGCCCCTGGGTCTTCCCAACTACTCTGTCGGACCGCTCTTTCAGGTCGCTCGCGTCACGCGGGACCTGCGCAGGACCGTCGACGGCATGCTTCGGCTGGGGATCGGTCCCTGGGCGGTCTACACCGTCGACGAATCGAACCTGACCGGATACACCTACCGGGGTCGGGTCGAGAAGTCGTCGACGATCCTGATGGCGCTGTGCCGGATCGGTGAGATGACCTATGAGGTCATCGAGCCGGTCAAAGGTCTCTCGATCTATCAGGATTTCCTCGACGAGCGTGGTGAAGGTATCCAGCACTTGTGTTTTGACGCTCGGGGCGATCTATTCGATTCGGCGGTGACGACTTTGCAGGCCGACGGATACTCGCTGCTGCAAACCGGTACCTACATGGAGCAACTCAGATTTGCCTACTTCGGTACCGAGGAAGATCTCGGTACGGTGATGGAGATCGCCGACATTCCCGAGAACTTCGTCTTCGGTGCCCCGGACTTTGTGCTGGGTGATCCGACCGCCCCTTGACCCCGGGCCGAGACAACCAGTCCGACAACCCGTGCGATACCCCATACTGCGAAACGTTGATCCCACAGTGCCGCACGCCCCATGGTGGCCGAGAGATCGTAGGACGCGGATCGGGGCAGGATATCGGCCGCGAGGAGGGGTGCTGTTGAGGTGTTCACCGTGCCCCACGTGACCGGTGCGACCGTGATCACCCACCGGAGTGGCCGAATGTGGCGAGCGCCTGGTGTGGCCACCGGCATCGCCATCACCGATGGGTGAAGGGCAACAACGGCTTTCATCTCGCCGCTCCACCTCCGGTGCTGACCCTGAACGGTCTCGCGGGTGTCGCCGCGCACTCGATGCGCCGAGATGTCCGTCGTTCGCATCGTCGCCGCCGGGTGGGTGGCCGGGATGGGCATGGTTCACTTCTTTCATCGCCGGTGTAGCGAATCCGGATCAGTGAAAGGCGTCGGCATGCTCGAATCATGGGGAGATCGAAAGTCGGTGGCCGGGATCGTGGTCGATCAACGCATTCCACATCTTCGCAAATGATCTGTCCGACAGTCGTTCTCGCGCACTCAGCGGTCGTCGCCGGTTGGCCCATTGCGGGTCCTGTGTGCGACCGCGGCGACCGTGGGCGTCGAAGGTGACCCGCCGACGCACCGCGGTGACCATGTCGTTGGCCAGCTTGACCAGATGAAAATGATCAACCACCAACTGCGCGTTCGGCAGCAAGGCGTCGGTGACCGCGGCGGCGTAGGCGGCCGACGGATCGATCACCACGTGGCTGATCTGGTCGCGGAACTCCTCGGACTGCGCGGTCAGCCAGTCGGTGACGGCCGTGCTGGTGCGGCCCTCGACCTGCCCGAGTAGGCCCTGATCGCCACCGAGATCGATGAACCCGGTGTCCCACGGGCCGATGCGTACCCAGCGTCGTCCGTCGGCGTCACGGACCCAGCGGGGCTTGCCACGGCGGGTCTCGTCGATCCCCAGGACGCGCACCGGTTGCGGGGTGCCCAGTACCCGGTCGGCGTGCTCGACGAACGCGGCGTGTGCGGTCGGCCAGGACACGCCGACTCCGGCGGCAACCTCGACCACCGAGCGGGCTGCGTCCCCGACGGCACGGCCGACCTGAGTGCGCAATCGCGTCGTTGTTCGGCGCCGCGGTGGGACTTGCGGGATCGATTCGGTGAACGTGGCACGCTCACAGTCCGGGTTCCCGCACCGATATCGGGTCTTGTTCCACCGCAACAGGATTGGATCATCCTCATAGCGGATATCGCGGGGCCGGGTGACCGCGTGATCCTTCACCGACGTCGAGACCACCCGGCAGTCCGGGCACCGGGCCGCCTCCGGATCGCCGGTGACCACATCGACCACCCGAACACGGTCGACCTGCCTCGAGACAGCCCTGACCTCGAGTCCTTCCAGACCCAACAACAACGACGTAACATCAGCCATGCCCCTGGTACTCCTCACCGAAATCTTGAATGTGTCGCAACATCCAGATTTCCGGAGACCAGGGGCGTCTCACGTCATCGACACGCCGGCCTCTGACCAGGCATTGCCCGCTCAAGCTTGAAGAGCCGCTATATCGATGGCGCCGTTCGCTCGGGCGAACGCGCCGCGCGCGAAATTCTCTACACCCTCTGATCCGATCGGTGAGGCCGTTCCGACCAGCGTATGGGAGGGCCGCGCCCAACCGACCGACGCACCGGCTTGCGGATGCGTGAGTCCCTGCGAGCACGCGACGTCCAGTCGATGCGGAGGGTGCGCACACGCCGGGAACAGCGCCCAGTCGACGGACAACCGGTCCTTCCTGATTCGGAGTGCGTGGGGGCGTTCTGCCAGGCCGTCGGAGTGGGTGAGTGACCGCACGCTGTCGTAGGTGTCGATCAGGTCCTGGTAGACGGCGTAGGTGACCGCCACATGCTCGTCACGTGAGGTCGACCAGAACGGTCACGAAACTCGGATCCCCTTTGCCGCGAACATGTTTCCATGTGGAAGGACGGTACTCGACCATTGGGCGGTGCTCGACCATCGGCTGAGCGCAGCACAGGGCATCGATACCGTCTGGTCGGGCCCATGTTCACCGACTTCGCGGCTCATCGACATGGGCGAGAGTATGCGAGATGGCTTCGCCACCAACGGCCTTAGCCCTTTGTCAACGCAATCGCCGCCTCGCCGGTGTAGGTGAGGTAGGTGAAGGACTCCTGGAAGTACAGGTTCACCGTGTCGCCGTCGTGCGAGTCGTAGCCGATGGAGACGTCCTGACCGATGGTCAGCTCGAAATCACCGCCGCGGGTGGACAATACGAAGGCGCCGGATATCGCGGGCGCCCACACGATGTCGCCGTCGATCAGCCGCTGGATGTGCTGGCGGATCGGATATCCGTGGTTGGAGGTCTCGTTGATCAGGTTGTAGACGTCGGCGGAGACCGCGATCGAGTACGGGCCGTCGATGGAGGCGAGTTTGAGGGTGGAGAGCGCCTGACTGAACGCTTCCGGGTAGTCGCGGACGTCCTCCGGCAGCGCGATCGGCGTGGAGCTGGTCTCGGCGCGAATGCCGGAGATCCCAGCGGCCGCATAGCCTTCGAAGATCGCTTGATCCTCGGCGAGCGCGAGCTGGCGTGCGGCGTCGACGACCGGATCCCAGTCGGAGTCCTCGGCGCCGCGGTCGACGTCGTCGATGGCCTCGCGGGTGACGGTGAACGGGACCTTCAGTTCGACGAGCGGCTGCACATGGCGCTGAAAGGCGAGGATGCCGTCGGCGGGGGAGTCGATCTTGGATCGATGCCCGCGGGTGACCGACGACGCCTCGAGTCCGAGGGGCCCCTTGACGTCGACGATCCGACGCCCGGCGCTGTTGCGCTTGAACGAGCGGGTCGCCTCTTCTTCGATCGCCTCCCACGCCGAGGTGGAGATGGGCGCGAGTTCGCGATGCAGGTTGTTCATGAGGCGTCTCCTTGGTGGTGGTCGGATCGATCGGGGTGGCAGTGCGCGTCAGTGCAGTGAACCGATGCCCAACGACCCGTCGCTCGGACGCGACGGCGCGGTGGGTCTCGGTTCGGCGGTCGTCGGTGGGGCGTCGTCGGATTCGTCGTCTTCGGTGCCGGCAGCCGGAGCCGGGGGTAGGTCGTCGAGGAAATCGACTGTCGGGGTGAAGAACTGGGCGCCGGTGACTGCAGTGGTGAAGTCCAGGAGTCGGTCGTAGTTGCCCGGCGGGTCGCCGATGAACATCTTGCGCAGCATCTCCTCGGTGACGTCGGGACCCGAGGAGTACGCGATGTAGAAGGTGCCGGCCTCTCCGGTGCCGAGTTCGCCGGTGCCGGAGACGTTTCCGTAGGGCATGTTGTCGCGGACGACGTCGATCTCCTCGCCGTTGGCGTCCTCGACGACGTTGAGCGCGATGTGCGAGTTGGCGGGCTTCACATCGTCGGACATCTCGACATTGTCCAATTTCGTTCGGCCGATGGCGTTTTCCTGTTCGGTGACGCCGATGGCGTTCCAGGCGGCGAAGTCGGTGAGGTAGCGCTGAATGGCGACGTAACTGCCGCCGGCGAATGCCGGGTCCTCGTCGCCGACGGTGATCGCGTCGATCGCCGCCTGTCCCACCGGATTCTCGCTGCCGTCGACGAAGCCGATCAGGTCACGCAGATCGAAGTAGCGGAAGCCATGGACCTCGTCGACGACGGTGATCGCGTCGCCGAGATCGTTCATGGCCAGTCTGCCGAGCTCGTAACAGAGGTCGGCCTGGTCGGCCTTGATGTGCAGGAGTAGATCGGCCGGGGTGGCCGGTGCGGTGTGCACCGGCCCCTCATAGACGACGAACGGCCGCAGCGATCGTGGTCGCGCGCCCTCGAAGAGGCGATCCCACGCAGCCGAGCCGATCGAGATGATCCCGGCGAGTGCCTGATCGGGGGCACGCGAAGACACCGAGTTGATACGGGAGCCCAGTTCGGCGAGGAAGTCACGAACACCGGACTCGCCGCCCTCGTTGATCGTCATGACCAGGAACAGGGCGTATTTGGTCTTGCGTGTCAGGATCGTCTGCGGCACCGGCACGTCGTCTACCCTATCCGACTGACCGGATGGCCGTGGTCACTGAGGCAACCCTGCGAAAGATGAGATCAGGCAAGCCTTTTCAGGATATATGGATCAAGTTCCCTCGATGTTGACGTAGAGATGGGCGGAGACCCCGTCGCCGAGGATCAGGGCAGTCACCGACTGGAGGTCGCCGGGGGTGCCTCGATGTGATTCGAACAGGCGCAGGCCGGGGACGCAAGAGAACCCGAGGTTCTTGTGCCGGACACTCTCGCCGGCCACGCTGTCGCAGGTGGTCGGAGAGAACGCTGAGTAGGTAGGCCCCGGCGGATGATTTCTCGTGGTCTCGATGGTGTCGGGTGCCCCGTCGTAGCGGGCATAGACATTCGGTTTGCCGACGAAGGCGTTGTCCTGCTGGAATGCCTGGCCGAAAGCCCAGCCATCGACGAGTCGGAGTTCTTCGTCGTCGAGCGCCGTCGCCATCTCGTCGGCGTCGATCGACTTCAGTCGAGGCACACCCGCGTCGAAGTCACATGCAGTGATGCCGATGAGGATGAGTAGCGCACCGGTCGTACCGATGAGGCGGGCCCGCGTCCGCGATCCGCGCCTGCTCATTTCCGCGCGATCGCCCGCCCCGCGACCCGCCCGGAGAAGATGCAGCCCCCGAGGAAGGTGCCCTCGAGCGCGTTGTAGCCGTGGACACCACCACCACCGAAACCAGCGACCTCGCCTGCGGCGTAGAGGCCCTCGAAGACCGAACCGTCGGGTCGCATCACCGCCGAATCGAGGTTGGTCTCGAGTCCACCGAGGGTCTTGCGGGTCAAGATGTTCAGGCGGACTGCGATCAGCGGGCCGTGCTCCGGGTCGAGGATCTTGTGCGGTTTGGCCACCCGGGCCACCTTGTCGCCGAGATACTGCCGCGCATTGGTGATGGCCATCAGCTGCGCGTCCTTGGAGAACTTGTTGTCGACGTCGGCGTCACGCGCGGAGATGATGCGTTCGACCTTCTGCAGATCCAGTTGTGGGCCCCGGGTGATCTTGTTCATCCCGTGCACGAGTTCGGCGAGGTTGTCGGCGACGACGAAGTCCTCACCGTGCTCGACGAACGCGGCCACCGGTCCCGGGGCTCCCTTGGCCAAGCGGCTCTTGGCGGCAAACTTCAGATCCTTGCGCGTCAGATCCGGATTCTGCTCGGAACCCGAGAGCATGAACTCCTTCTCGATGATCGACTGCGTGAGGATGAACCACGAGTAATCGTGACCGGTCGCGAGGATCGCCTTCATCGTGGAGTTGGTGTCGAAGCCGGGGAAATTCGGCGGGGCCAGCCGGTCACCGTTGGCGTCGAGCCAGATCGACGAGGGTCCGGGAATGATCCGGATGGCGTGGTTGGGCCAGATCGGGTCCCAATTGATGATGCCCTCGGTGTAGTGCCACATCCGGTCGCGATTCACCAGACTCGCACCCGCGTCCTCGGCGATGCCGAGCATCCGGCCGTCCACGTGGGCGGGCACGCCGGCGATCATCGTCTTCGGCGCCGGCCCGAGGCGCTCCACCGGCCAGTTCTCGCGGATCAGATCGTGGTTGTGGCCGATCCCGCCGGTGGTGAGCACGACGGCGCCGGCGCGGACCTCGAAGTCGCCGACCACCTCACGGCTCGACGCCTTTCCGCGCTCCAGATCGGTGGGCTCGAGCAGGGCACCCCTCACCCCGACCGCCATACCGTCTTCGACGACGATGTCGTCGACGCGATGGCGGAAACGGAACTCGACCAGGCCGCGCCGCTCGGCGTCGAGCACCGGCTCGGCGAAGATTCGCACCACTTCGGGGCCGGTGCCCCAGGTCAGATGGAATCGCGGCACCGAGTTGCCGTGGCCGTCGGCGAATCCGCCGCCACGCTCGGCCCAACCCACCAGCGGTGCCCGCAAGCCGAGGTCGTGCAGGTACTGCCGCTTCTCGGTCGCGGCGAAGTCGACGTAGGCGCGGGCCCATTGTCGCGGCCAGTAGTCCTCGTCGTCGCGATCGAAGCCGGCCGAGCCCATCCAGTCCTGCAGTGCCAGCTCGGCGGAGTCGTGAATGCCGAGACGCCGTTGCTCGGGGGTGTCGACGAGGAACAGCCCGCCCAACGACCAGAACGCCTGCCCGCCGAGATTGTTGCGGTTCTCCTGATCGACGACGATCACCTTGCGTCCGGCGCGGGTGAGTTCATAGGTGGCGACAAGTCCGGCCAAACCGGCCCCGACCACGATGGCGTCGGCCTGCTGCTGCTGAGTCACTGGACCTCCCTGAGAGTCGACACCGACACTAATGCGCCCGACACCTGATCGGCACCGGTGCGGTGCGTCACGCATTCACCGACAACTCTTTAAGGACTCTCAGGACATTTCGGACCGCATCTCAGATTTCTTTTTCCGATGTGATCAAGTCGACGTCCAACCGTGATTGGTGCAGGTGACGGCAGTCACCCGAGCCTGGCAGGATCTGTCGCAGTGGGTGGTGGCCCCTCGAGCGCCTTTGCCGCGGTGTTATGGGGCCGTTACTATCGGCCGCGACGGGGATCGTCCCGGGCGGAGAGCCGCCACCACCCCGCACCACCCATGTGAACGAGCCCGCTCGGGTCACGATCGTAAGGATTGACAACTGATGCTGACTCGCGCCCGTAAGCGCCTGGTGGCGGGAATGGTGGCCTTGGCCGCCGTTGCCGGTGTCACCACGGTTGCCGCGCCAGCCGCCCATGCTGCCAACGGCTGCGGAGTGGAGAACGTCTACTCCGCCGCCATGCACCGTTCCGTGCCCGTGTGCATCGTCGACGGAGGAGGCGGAGGCCCCAAGCCGACCCTTTATCTGCTCGATGGCCTGCGTGCGCCCAACAACAACAGTGGCTGGCTGATCAACACCGATGTGGCCCGCTGGATGGGCGGCAAGGGCACCAATGTCGTGATTCCGTTCGGCGGAGGCGGCAGCTTCTACACCGACTGGGAGCGCCCCGACCCGAAGCTGGGCATCAACAAGTGGGAAACCTTCCTGACCCGCGAGCTGCCCGCCTACATGGCGAAGCAGCACAACAGCGACAACAAGCGCAACGGCATCGCCGGCTTGTCGATGTCGGGCACCTCGGCGCTCAACCTCGCTTCTCGCCACCCCAATTTCTACAAGGCCGTCGCGTCCTACAGCGGCTACCCAACGGTGACCATGCCCGGCTTCACCCAGGGCATCCAGGCGTCGGTCTCGACCATGGGCGGCGACCCCAACAACATGTGGGGCTTCTACCCGGCCGGTGAGTGGTTCCAGAACGACCCGTTCCTCTCTGCGGGGAACCTGTCGGGCCATCGCGTCTTCATCTCGGCAGGCACCGGCATGGGCAGTCGCTACGACTCATCGATCACCCCGGGCAGCCCGAACTTCAACGCGGTGCACTTCGCGCAGATGGTTCCGCTCGAGGTCGCCGCGTCGACCAGCAGCCAGATCTACATCGCACGGCTGCGCACCCTCCCGATCCAGCTCACCACGCGGATCACCCCCGATGGCGATCACTGGTGGGACTACTGGCAGGCCGACTTCAAGCAGTCGTGGGGCAGCACCTTCGCCCCGGCGTTCTTCTGATCCGCTGATCGGAGTCAGAGCGCCTGCGAGCGCCTGAACGACCACGAACGAGGGCCGGTGATCATTGATCACCGGCCCTCGTTGTTTCGTTGCGACGGGTGTGGGGAGACCTATATGGGTCGGCAAACCGGGTCCGTGCGCGTACTCGGCTGCTCCGAAGTGGGGGCGGGGTGCGCGGCCCGTGTCGGGGAGAGCATGTGTGCCGCCTGCCGTGCGGCGACGGACGTCGAGATCAGCACGCCGGCGACCGCGCCGCCCAGGGCGCAACCCAGTGCACCGAAACGCCACATATGCTCACCCACTCACCTCGGCGGACGTTCAGTCAGCCACGGTATAAGCCGACTTACACGATTGCGAGGTGAGAGCCGCGGTCGTGGGGGACCCGACAGTCGGCCTGGGTGGTGTGCTGGGCCTCGCTCTGTCGGGTCTCGATCAACTGCCCGCGATGACCTACCGCCCGCGATGAGCTACCGCCCCGCGATGACCGACCCGCCCGCGATCGGCTACTCCGTGGGCGGCCGCCGGAAGACCGACGTCTCACCGTCGTCGGGGTCGCCTTTCTCGTGGGCGCCGCCGTCATGGGCGACGTCCTCGGAACCCGTTGGCGCCGAAGGTGAATCGTCGATCGATCGGAAGTCCCGATCGCCGTCGATCTTCGGTGCCGGTCCCTCGACGCGGGGGATGCGCTGGGTGGGACGATCCCACAGATAGGCGCTGTCGTCGTCCTCGGGATTGGGGGACTGCGGGGCGCTGTGCCGAGAGCGCTGGGAGGCGATGACCGCCGTCGGTGCCGCCGCAGCGGCACCGCTCGGCTCGACGACCGTCGGCTCCTCCGAGCCGGGTTCGTCCCATCCGGGTTCGTCCCATCCGGGTTCGTCACCGTCGGGCACCTCGCCGCGGCGTTCGGCGTCCCGCAGAGCCTCGCCGTCCAGGTCGTCGTCGGGATCGGTCGGGCGGTTGCGGCGGGCGCGCAGCAGCAACAGCAGCCACGCGAGCAGCAGGAGCACACCGACGATGCCGAGGATCAGCGGCAACCAGAGATTGCCGAGCTTCAGCAATCCCATGTAGTGCTTGGCTTTCGACGCCTGCTCGGAGACGGTGCCGTCGGTCCAGGCGAAAGTGCCCTTCAGTGCGTCGAGTTGATAGTTGCGCACCGCGGCCGGGGTGGAGTCGTCGTCCTTGTACGGCGACCGGAAGTACTGATGCTGGTCCTCACGGCCGTCGACGATGGTGCCGGTCTCCGGTTCGACCCACAGATCACGCGTCGCCGTCGCGTAGCGGTGCATGTTGACCTGGTCGTTGGGTCGAACACCGGCACCGGTGATGCCCCACCACTTGGCCGGCATCGTCAGCATGGTGCCGAGCGCGGCCTCGTTCTGCGGGTTGGGCAGGGTCGACAGATCGGTCTCGGGGACCTGGGTCCGGAAGTGGTAGGTCTTGACGCCGTCGATGGTCTGCTCGCCGACGAACTTGGCGTCGGTGTCCTGGCGGGTGTTGAGGTCGTAGACGAGGTACGAACGCTTCTTGGTGTCGAACGGGAACTTGTACTGGAAGCCCTTGCGGTTGGTGAGCTGGACCGACACGTCCTTGGCGTCGACACCCTTGGGGGCGGCCTCGACCTGCAGGGAGCTGACGGTGCCATTCGGCACCGACGTCTTGCGGCTCACCGAGACCCGATCGATGCTCGCGGTCAGCAGACCGTCGTTGCATTGCAGGTCCCCGTTGGCGTTGGGAGCCGGCGGCTGCGCCTCGTCGCCGCCCGCGGTGCGCGTGCGGTCGACCTGCACGGTCTGTGCGGACTGGACGGTGGCCTGCCGACGATCCGACGGGTCGACGATCACCGACCGGCGTTGCTGGGTCAGGTGCGCCTGCAGGGTCTCGGCCTTGGCCTGACCGATCGAGCAGCGATCGAAAATGACCGCCGGGAAGCGTTCACCGGGAGAACCGTCGGCGGGCACGGTGGTCGCATTGGACGTGATGTCGAGATCGAGTGGAACCACCCGGAGCTGCGGGACCAGGGCCAGCGGAATGGCGATCGCGGCGGTGATGCAGGCCACGCCGAAGAACGCCAGCAGCGCCGGCAACACTCGTTTCATCAATCGTCTCCCTCAGGTTGGCGACGTCGAGCCATCGTCGGGCGCTCGCGACTGCGTTCCACCCTAATGGCGGGTGCCCGCGGCACGGTCCAACGCCTCGCCCATCGGCTCAGCGGCCCGCCGATCCCGCCGATCGACGATCACGCTCGGCCTCTTTCATGATCCCGGCCATGTATCCGTAGATCTCGCGGTCGCTCATCGCCTTCCACCGCGGGGCCAGCAACTTCATGTACTTCTCGACGTAGAGGAGTTGCTTGCCCACCAGCACGAGCTCGCGTGGCAGCCGGGCGTCGTGGGCGCGTGCGACGGCGGCGAGCTGACGGCCCAGATCGGTGTAGCTCATCGAGCCGAGGTCGGTGCTCGACAACGGCTTGGCGACCTTCTCTATGTCGGCACCGCCCGCGGTGGTCGAGCCCGGATTGCGTACCGCGCCGAGCAGGAAGATCGCGCGTCCGGCGGATTCGTAGTCGTTGCGCACGATCAGATCCACGACGAGCTGACGCAGGATGCGCCGGGTGCGCGGGGTGAACCGTCCGACGATGCCGAAGTCGAGCAGCACGAGCCGGCCCGCGTCGTCGACGAGCACATTGCCCGCATGCAGGTCGCCGTGGAACAGGCCACCGTGGAACGCCGACTCCAGAAGGGACAAAAGGAGATTGCGGCACAGCGCAACACCGTCGTGCCCGGCGGCGCGGACTGCCGCGGCATCGTCGATGCGGGTGGCGTAGATGCGTTCCATCGTCATCACGCGGGCGGTGGTGAACTCGTCGTAGACGGCGGGCACGCGCACCCGGTCGCCGAACGGGCCCGGGCGCAGGCATTCGTACCACTCGCGCATCGTCGACGCCTCGTTGCGGAAATCCAATTCGGCGTCGAGGCCGGTCGCGAAGTCCTCGACGACGTGCCGGGCGCTGAGCATGCGACCGTACTCCGACAGTTCGGCCAGCGCCGCGAACCGATCGAGGATGGCGACGTCGGGTGCCAGCCGCTCACCGATGCCCGGCCGTTGGATCTTGACGACCACCTCGGTGCCGTCGGCCAGCGTCGCCGTGTGGACCTGGGCGATCGACGCCGACGCGATCGGCTCGGTGTCGAAGGTCGCGAACACGTCCTCCGGCGGCCGGCCGAACTCCTCGATGAACAGTGCACGGATGTCGGCATCGTCGGCCGGGGAGACCCGGTCGAGCAGCGACTCGAACTCCGACGCCAGGGTCTCGGTGAAGACTCCCGGGCTCGATGCGATCAGCTGACCGAGCTTCACGTAGGTGGGTCCGAGATGCTCGAAGGTGGTGCGGACCTCGTGGGCTGCGCGTCGGGCCGTGCGCTGTGCGGTCGGCGGGCGCAGCCGCAGCGCGTCGGTGGCGGTGCCGAGCGCAAACCGGGCCACACCGGCCGTGGCGTGCACGGCCGTCGAGCCGAATCGGTAGGCCTCCGACAGCGGCGACACCGGTCGCAACTGCGTGCGCACCGATCCCTGCTCATGCGGATCGAGAAGACCGGAGGATTCCGTGCGGGGGGAGTTGACTAGGGGTTTGTTCATGATCGTCACCGCCGGCCAGTGTACCGAGCGTCACCTCGTCCACCCGGCTCGTGGGCGTCCGGGTGCTACTCGTGGGTGGGTTCTCCGGTGACGCGATGATCGGCGTGATTGATTGCCTCGGCGACGAGACGGCTCACGTGACCGTCGCGGATGCGATAGATCACCCGGCGGCCGTCCCGGCGGGTGTCGACGAGCCCGGTGAAACGCAGTTTGGCCAGGTGCTGACTGACCGCGGTACGTGACGCGCCGACCGCTGTGGTGAGCGCGGAGACATCGGCCTCACCCTCGGTGAGCAGCCACAACAGGTGCAGGCGTGTGGGGTCGGCGAGCATCGAGAAGGTCGACGCCGCGGTGCCGAGGAGCTCGGGGTCGGCGTGTACACGATGGTGCAGACTCGGCGTCGGCGAGTCGTCCTCGACCTTCATCTGACCTGGTCCACCTGACCTCACTTGCGGTGCGGCGGCTCGGGCGCGCCGTGAGGTCATCGTAGGGGAGAGATCGCGAGCCGCGCGGGCGACGACGCGGACTCGTCGACGGTGTCGGCCCGGCCGGTCCACGTCGCGAATCCGGTGGCCACCGCGGCCAGCGCGGCCAATACGCCGACCGTTCCGGCCGAACCGACGAGTGCCGGACCCCAGCCGGCGATCGAGTAGGTCAGCAGGAACCCCGCGTGCGACAACGAAAACTGCGCGGCGAAGACGTCGTCGCACACCGCCGTCGGGGTGCGGTCGCGGATCAGCCGGGGCACGGTGGTGTTGACCAGTGAGGTGGCTGCACCGAGCACCACCCAGGTCAGTAACAGGGCCGCGGTACCGGGCTGTGCGGCCAGCCACCAGGCGGCGCCGGCCAACCCGACGGCACACGTACCCGCGCCGGCGAGCAAGACCATCGCCACCCCCACGCGTCGGGACAGCACGGGTACGAGCAGTGTCGCGACGAGCGATCCGCCGCCGAAGACCGCCAGCGCGACGGCGACGGTCGAGTCGCTGGCGTGCAGATCGGCGCGGACGTAGACCACCGTGCCGACGAATACCACCGCGGTCGCCGCCGCGACGGCGAGGTTGGCCCACAGGATCCGACGGAACACGCGGTGGCCGAACATGATTCGCACACCCGAGCCGAGCCTGTCGACAAAGGTGGTCATCGTCGGAGAGGTGAGGTGGGTGCGGTGTAGGCCGGAGGAACGCACGAGCAGCGCCGAGCACACGAAACCGACTGCGGTGCAGGCGAAAAGCGTCGAGTAGGACCACACGGTCAACAATGCGGCCGCGAGTAGCGGGCTCAGCAGCGCCTCGAGATCGTAGGCGGCGCGCGACGCCGAGACCGCGGCGGTGTAGTCGATCTCGTCGGCAACGACGTGGGCCAGCGTCGCGGAGAACGTCGGCGTGAACGTCGCCGACGCCGTCTGCAGGGCGAAGATGAGCAGATAGATCTGCCACGTGTGCTCCACCCACGGCAGACACGCTGCCATGGCCGTGCGGGTCAGATCCGCGCCGATGAGCACCCGGGCCGGGGAGAACCGTGCGAGTAGCGCGCGCATGACCGGCGCCATCACCACATACGCCACCATCTTGACCGCCAGCGCCGCGCCGAGGACCTGTGCCGCGTCATCACCGGCCAGGCGGTAGGCGAGTAGTCCCAGCGCGACCGTCATCAGTCCGGTTCCGGCCAGCGACACGATCTGCGCCAGATACAGCCGCCCGAACGTCGCGTTGGTGAGCAGGGTCCGCACCGAATGAACTGTACCCACATGTGCGCATCTGCGCACCTAAAAGATATGTCGTACACACGCGATGGCGTAGAGTCCGCCGGGAGAGGTTTTCGACTGGGAATCGAAAACGTGCACCGCTGGTTGTTCGACACAGATTCCCGTCGCCGCAGCCGCTGTAACGGGAGCAAGGAAAGAGGTGGACCATGGCCATGTCGCGATCCGCCGACCTCGTCGTGGTCGGCGCGGGAGTGGCGGGTATCGCCGCGGCACTCACCGCACGGGCTGCCGGACTACGCGTCGTGTTGGTGCACAAGGGCCCGCGATGGCAGACCGACCGGACCGAACAGGCCACCGCCACCTTCTACGCGCAGGGTGGTGTCGCGGTGGTCATGCCCGACAACCCCGCCGACTCCGTCGATTCCCATCTCGCCGACACCCTGGCTGCCGGCGCAGGCCTCAGCGACCCCGCCGCGAGCCGCCCCATCCTCGACGCAGGCTGGGCGGCGGTCTCCGAATTGATCTCGTGGGGAACGCAATTCGACCGCGATCCCACCGGTGCGCTGGCCCGCACCCGAGAGGGCGGCCACCGGGTACGGCGCATCCTGCACGCCGGTGGCGACGCGACCGGCGCGGCCGTGCAACGCGCATTGTGGGCGGCGCTGGGCGAGGCGCAGGCCGCCGGCGGCATCGAATGCCTCGACGAATCGGTGGTGACGCGGGTGCTCACCGACATCGTCGGCCGTGTCGTCGGCGTCTCCTACGTCCGCGGCGGTGCCAACGGTGGGGTCGGCGAACCCGGCGTCGTGTCGGCGCCGACGGTCCTGCTGGCCACCGGCGGTGCGGGGCATCTGTATGCGGCCACGACCAATCCGTCCGGGGCCACCGCCGACGGAATCGCCCTGGCGCTTCGTGCCGGGGCCTGCGTCGCCGACCTCGAGTTCATCCAGTTCCATCCGACGATGCTGTACACCCCGGGAGAGCGCGGGCGCCGAACCCTGGTGACCGAGGCGATCCGCGGTGAGGGCGGACGGCTCGTCGACGCCGACGGAGCGTCGGTGACCGCGGGCGTGCATCCGCTCGGCGATCTCGCTCCCCGCGACGTCGTCGCCAACGCCGCGATGGCGGCCCTCGCCCGCACCGGCCATCCGTGCGTCTACCTCGACATTTCGGGTATCGATCGCTTCGCGGACCGATTCCCGACGGTCACCGCCGGCGTGCGGGCGGCCGGGCTGTCCCTCGACTCCGGCCTGATCCCGGTGGTACCCGGGGCGCACTACCAGTGCGGCGGCGTGGTCACCGACACCTTCGCCCGCACCGGTGTGCCCGGTCTGCTCGCTGCCGGCGAGGTGGCCCGCACCGGTCTGCACGGCGCGAACCGACTCGCCTCCAACAGCCTGCTCGAGGGCGTGGTCATGGGTATCCGCGCGGCCGGCGTCGCGGTGACCGACCGCGACGCGATCCGGGGCGCCGCCGTCGACGGGGTGCACGGTGACGAGGTGCGCGGTCACGAGGACCTACCCGCACTCGACCGCACGACCCTCCAGGATGCGATGAGCCGCCACGTCGCGCTGTGCCGCGACGCCTCGGGGCTCGCCGAGGTCGCAACGCTGCTGGAGTCGGCGCCGATGCGCCGGATCGCCGGGGTCGCCGACGCCGAGGACGCGTCGCTGACCCTGGCTGCCGGTGTGGTCGTGGCCGCGGCGGCCGCGCGCCGTGAATCACGGGGCTGCCACGTGCGTTCGGACTTCCCGCGGTCCGACGTCGACGCGAGGTCGAGGTATTTCGGTCTGGCACGAGGTGTGATTGCCGAGGTCGCCGACGCCGCGCCGGTGAGCGTCCCGGGGTAGCCCCGACGGGTCTTCCTTCGTACACTGACCGGCGGGGGTCGCGTTTTCTTACCGCACATGGTGACGAGCAGGCTGTCGGTGCGGCAACGTCCGCCCTCGGTGGACGACGCGTGGACCCACCGGGCACAGCGCGGTCGGACCGCGCGAATGGGAGGTTCGATGGACAGCGAGGGTTGCTGGTCGACGGTGGTCAGTACGGCTGCCGAACGCCGCGCGCTGGGACTCCCGGAGTCGGCCGGGTGGATGCTCGAATGTCGCCTGCCGATCGGTCACCGCGGCAATCACGCCACCGACGGCAGCACGTCGCCGCGCAATGATCGGCGATTCTGGCTGGAGTGGAACGACTTCGACCCGCACGCGCAGTCGCTGATCGAACGCAATCCGTGCCCGGTGCGCTCGCTGGAGAACGCCCCGTGCCTGTACTTCCACGGCCACCCCGGGCCGCACCTCTACGTCCGATCCAATGGTCACGCACCGACCGCGATGTCGGGGATGGCCGCGGGCGGTCACGGCCATGCCGGGCTGCACTCCTCGGCGCCCGGGCCCGAGTATTCGACGCAGGGCACGGCACCGGGTCCGAGCGGATCCCACGGGCCGTCCACCGGTGACCTGCCGGTCGCAGGGGCCGGTGCACGCGGGTCGCATCGGATGCCGGAGCCGCCCCGCCCCGAACCCTCCCGTCCCGAACCCTCCCGTCCCGAACCCTTCAGGCCGGAACCTTCCAGGTCCGAGCCGCCGATGGTCGGGGAGTCGGACTATCGGGGCGGCCGTCGGTCCACCGACTCGGCGCCCCCGCACGATCAGACCCCCTACCACGGCCGACGCCACAGCTTCGACGTCCCCGCCTCGCGTCCGGAGCCCACCTTCGCGCCGGACGAGCCGTACGTGGCTACCGCTCCGACGCCTGCCCCCTCGGAGTTCGCGGCGCAGCAACAATCTGCCCCGGCGCACGATCCGCAGCCGACGTTGGGCCTGACCGAGGTCGGCGACGCTCTTGATGACGTCGCGACAGCTCTGTCGCGACTGGCCGCCGCGCTGCGGCGCGACTGACCGCCGACAGCGCCCTTCTCTCCGCCAACGGCGCCCTCTCCACTGCGTCGACGGCGCTCATCTCTTCGTGACCCTCCTCTCCCGCATACCCTAGGGGGGTAGCGTGTGCCGCCCCGGGGGCGTATACCTGTAGGGGGTATCAGGACACGGTGCCCGAGGAGGACATCATGGATCACGCCGAACACGGCTACATCAGCAACAAGGATGACTATCTGCGTCGCCTTCGGCGGATCGAGGGACAGGCCCGCGGTCTGCAGCGGATGGTCGAAGAAGA
This sequence comes from Gordonia sp. N1V, assembly GCF_029269935.1. Classification (NCBI taxonomy): domain Bacteria; kingdom Bacillati; phylum Actinomycetota; class Actinomycetes; order Mycobacteriales; family Gordoniaceae; genus Gordonia; species Gordonia sp. N1V. The sequence goes on along the minus strand of NZ_JARJDD010000010.1, from coordinate 137,712 downwards.
GAAGTACTGCATCGACATCCTGACCCAGGTCTCGGCGATGACCAAGGCCTTGCAGGCGGTCAGTCTCGGCCTGCTCGAGGAGCACATGAATCACTGTGTGGTCCGGGCGGCCCAGGAAGGCGACGCCGAGGGCAAAGCCAAGGTCGACGAGGCAGTGCAGGCGATTGCCCGCCTGGTCAAGTCCTGAAACCCACTGTTCAACAAGCATTTACACCTTGAAGGAGCGTGCTCATGGCGAGCGAGACCTACACCGTCACCGGCATGACCTGCGGCCACTGCGCCGCGTCGGTCCGCGAGGAGATCGAGGAGATCCCCGGTGTGCAGAACGTGGACGTGACCGTCGATTCGGGACGGGTGGAGGTGACGAGCGAGACACCCCTCGACCGCGAGGCGGTCGCCCGCGCCGTCACCGAAGCCGGCTACCAATTGGTGTGACCCGCAGATGATCCCGAACACCGTCGCGTCGAACACCGTCGTGCGGGTCGCCGCCTTCCTGGTGGCGCTCGCGGCGGTGTTCGCCATCGCGTTCGCCGTCGGGCATGCGGTCGCGCCCGACGCGGGAGTACCGGTGCCCGAACATCATTCGACCACCACCGATCTCCATGGGGGTCACCGATGACCGCACCCACCACCGAACGCATCGACCTCGACATCGAGGGGATGACCTGCGCGTCGTGCGCCAACCGCATCGAGCGCAAGCTCAACAAACTCGACGGCGTGCACGCCACCGTCAACTTCGCGACCGAACGCGCCCAGATCGACCATCCCTCCGAGGTGGATACCGCCGCACTCATCGCGGCCATCCGATCCGCGGGATATGACGCCGCGCCCGTCGATGACCGCCCGTCGGGGGCCGACGACGCCGACCCCGACGCCGACCCGGACCTCGACGCACTGCGTACCCGAGTGCTGATCAGCGCCGCGTTGACGATTCCGGTCGTCGTGCTCGCGATGGTCCCGGCGTGGCAGTTCACCTACTGGCAGTGGCTGTCGTTGACGCTCGCCGCACCCGTGGTGGTGTGGGGCGCGTGGCCGTTCCACCGCGCCGCCTGGGTGAACCTGCGTCACGGCGCCACCACCATGGACACCCTGGTGTCGATGGGGACGCTGGCCGCCTTCGGGTGGTCGCTCTACGCGCTGTTCCTCGGCACCGCAGGCGAACCCGGCATGACCCATGGCTTCGACCTGATCCCACAACGCGGCGACGGCGGCGCCAACATCTACCTCGAGGCCGCCGCGGGTGTCACGACCTTCCTGCTCCTCGGCAGATATCTGGAGAAGCGCGCGACGCGCACCGCCGGTGACGCACTGCGCGCCCTGATGCGCCTGGGCGCCAAGGATGTTGCCGTCGTGCGCGACGGCGTCGAACAGCGGATTCCGATCGCAGAGCTGGCGGTTGGCGACGAATTCGTCGTGCGACCCGGCGAGAAGATCGCCACCGACGGCGTCGTCGGCGGCGGCGCCTCGGCGGTCGACGCGTCGATGGTGACCGGCGAGTCGATGCCGACCGAGGTCGGCCCCGGCGACTCGGTGGTCGGCGCGACGATCAACACCAGCGGCCGGCTGCTGGTGCGGGCGACCCACGTCGGCGCCGACACCGCCCTGGCGCAGATGACCCGGATGGTCGCCGACGCCCAGGCCGGCAAGGCCGGGGCGCAGCGCCTCGCCGACCGGATCTCCGCCTGGTTCGTGCCCGTGGTGATCGCGATTGCCGTTGCTGCACTGGGATTCTGGCTGGGTGCCGCGGTCGCGTCGGATTCGCCGGTGGGCTTCGCGTTCACCGCGGCGGTCTCCGTGCTGATCATCGCGTGCCCGTGTGCGCTGGGGTTGGCGACGCCGACCGCGCTGATGGTGGGCACCGGTCGTGGTGCGCAATTGGGAATTCTGTTGACCGGCCCCGAGGTTCTCGAACAGACCCGCCGGATCGACACCGTGCTGCTCGACAAGACCGGCACCGTCACCACCGGCGTCATGCAGGTCGAGAAGGTCCAGCCCGCCGACGGAGTCGATGGCGATCGCATCCTGGCGGCTGCGGCAGCCGTCGAGTCGGCATCCGAACACCCCCTCGCCAAGGCCATTGTCGCTGCCGCCCAGCATCTCCCGGTAGGCGACGTCACCGACTTCACCAGCACCGAAGGGGTCGGTGTCAGCGGGATCGTGGGCGGCGAGAAGGTTCGCGTCGGTAGCCCCCGGGATCTCGGTGAGCGGTTACCCGAGCCGCTGCGGCAGGCACTCGACGCCGCCCACGAACGGGGAGCGACCGCGGTGATCGTCGGCATCGAGGGCGACAACTCGACCGAGTACGGGGTGATCGTCGTCGCCGACACGGTGAAAGAATCATCGCGAGAAGCGATCTCGGAACTCAAACGCATGGGCCTGACGCCGGTTCTGCTGACCGGCGACAACGCGGGAGCGGCGCGTTTCGTGGCCGGCGCGGTCGGCATCGACCAGGTGATCGCCGAGGTGCGGCCCGAGGAGAAGGTGAACGCGGTCAAGGACTTCCAGCGTCAGGGTAAGACGGTGGCGATGGTCGGTGACGGCATCAACGACGCCGCCGCGCTCGCCCAGGCCGATCTCGGTGTGTCGATGGGTACCGGAACCGACGTCGCGATCGCCGCCGCCGACCTCACCATCGTCGACGGTGACCTGCGCAAGGTGGTCGACGCCATCGCGCTCTCGCGGCGCACGCTGCGCACCATCCGGGGAAACCTGTTCTGGGCCTTCGGATACAACGTCGCCGCGTTGCCGATCGCGGCGGCCGGACTGCTGAACCCGATGATCGCCGGAGCAGCGATGGCCTTCTCGTCGGTCTTCGTGGTCGCCAACAGCCTGCGACTGCGGGGTTTTCGGCCGCACACGCGCTGACTGAACGGGCCGAAATCCGGTGGATACCCGGCGAATCCGACAAACGGGAGTTCGGCATCGGCAACGGTGTCCCCGGAGTAGCGTGCGGGCGTGTCCACCCCTGCCGAAACCTATTCGATCGCCGCGCGGATGGATCGGTTGCCGATCACACCGCTGCACCGTCGCGCGACCGTCGTCATCGGTTTCGGACTGTTCTTCGACATCTACGAGGTGTTCCTCGCCGGCACGCTGAGTTCGGTGTTGAAGAAGCAGTTCAGCCTCGGCGGCAACGCGCTGACGCTCCTGCTCGCGTCGGCCTTCCTCGGTATGTTCGTCGGCGCGATCACGCTGGGCCGCTTGGCCGACCGCCTCGGCCGGCGCCGCGCCTTTCTCCTCAGCATGAGTACGTACTCCGTGTTCACCCTGCTCGCGGCGTTCAGCCCGAACGCGACGATGCTGGTGATCTGTCGCTTCCTCTCGGGGATCGGCATCGGTGCCGAACCCCCGGTCAGCGACACCTATCTCGGCGACATGCTGCCACCCACCGAACGTGGCAGGTACACGGCGTGGGCATACACCTTGTCCTTCGTCGGTGTTCCGCTGGTCGGCTTCCTCGGTCATTACCTCGTACCGTTGCAGCCGCTCGGACTGGAGGGCTGGCGCTGGCTGTTCATCATCGGTGCGCTGGGGGCGGTGCTCATCTTCGTTCTGCGTCGCGGGCTCCCGGAGTCGCCACGGTGGTTGTCCTCGGTCGGGCGCGACACCGAGGCCGACGAGATCGTCACGGGATTCGAGACCGAGGCGCGGGAGCGGGGACTGCCGCTGCCGGATCCGTCGCCGTCGACGCCGTCGACCCAGCACGGCGGTGCGCTGCGGGAATTGTTCGACGGTGCGGTCCGGCCCCGCACCCTGATGATGGCGGTATTCCAGTTCTTCCAGACCTGGGGCTACTACGGATTCGGCACCCTGGCCCCGATCGTGTTGGCCGCCAAGGGGTACGACATCGTCGACAGTCTGGGCTTCCTGGCGGTGACCTACATCGGATACCCGATCGGCTCGTTGGTGTCACTGCCGCTGATCGAACGCTTCGAACGCAAGTACCTCATCGTGGGCTCGGCCATCACGATGGCGGTTTTCGGCGTCCTGTTCGGCATTTCGGGGACGACGGCGATGATCATCGTGTTCGGCTTCCTCTACACCGCCGCGAGCAACGTCTTCTCGAACTCGTATCACGTCTACCAGGCCGAGATCTTCCCCACACGACTTCGGGGTACCGCAACGAGTTGGACGTATTCACTGTCCCGACTGTCCAGCGGATTGATGCCGTTCATCCTGGTGCCGCTGTTCCATCACAGCGGCGCGGGGTGGTTGTTCACCGTGGTCGCCGCGGCGATGGCGATCGTTGCAGCCACCATCTATGTGTTCGGGCCGCTGACCACCGGCCGGACACTCACCGACGTCAACATCGTTGGTGGTCAAGGACACTGAAAACACTCTGAGGGTGGCAGGCGCCCGGACACGGGCTCACCGCAATCCGCTCGCCAGGACTGGCCAGGCGCGCGCCAGCGCGTCGTTCCAGTAGGCGAACGAATGTGTGCCCGTCGGCGGAAAATACGTCGTGACACCGATTCCCAGGGCGGCCAGGCTGGCGACGAACCGGTGGCTGCACTCGTCGACGGCCGCTTCGATGGGTCCACCGACGAGGATCATCTGGATGTGCTGGGCGTCGGAGAGGTTGTCGTGCTGGCCGGGTACACCGGGACCCGAGGACACGAAGACGGCCTTGCCGCGCAGACGTTCTGCGTTGATCTGCGCGTCGTGTGCAACCCAGTCGGGACTGCCGGGTGGCCCCCACATATTGGTGGTGTCGGCGGCGCCGCGCCCTTCGACGGTGGCGCGCACGTACGCCGACCCGAGCAACCCACTCGTGTTGGGACAACCGCTCATCGACGCCACCGCCGAGTACAGGTCGCCGGCGCGTTCGGCCAGCGACAGAGCCGCGCTCCCCGACATCGACAGTCCGGCAATGCCGTTGCGGCCGGTGCTCGACAGAATCCCGTCCAGCGTAGCGGGCAGCTCGCGGGTCAGAAAGGTCTCCCAGCGATTGCGGCCGAGAGTGGGATCGTCGCGCTGCCAGTCGGTGTAGTAGCTGAACGCACCGGCCATCGGGATGATTACATCGACAGGCTTGTCGGCGAAGAACGCGGGAGCGTTGCCCTGCTCCACCCAGTTCGCAGAGTCCTCACCACCGCCTGCCCCGTTGAGGAGATACAGGCGCGGAACCGGCCGCCGGTCCGCGGCACGCAGCACCCGTACGGGGATGGATCGGTCCATCGACGGTGAGAACACGCTCAGCAGAAGCTGGTGGGAGCCGATCGCCTCCGACGACACGATCCGGCCCGGCGCGGCAGACGCGGGGCCGACCGACCATGCGGCAGTGGTGACGACGGCGATCAGCGTCACCACCAGAATCGGAACCACTCTCGTCCAACGCATGCGACAACCTCGGGTAGGCCCGCCGGGTGACCTCGGGGTGGCGAGCGGACGTGGAGAAGTCCATCACCGCGCACCGTCGAGGACATGCGTAGTGCACTACTCGATTCGGCGCCCCGCGGCATGCCGGCCGGCCCGCCGGCCGAAGTAGGAGCCCTCACCCAACTGGGTGCCGCTGGCGTAACCCTTGCTGTCCTGCGCGATGTTGGCCGCGCACGCCCCGGCCGCATAGAGGCCCGCGATGGGGGAGCCGTCGGCGTCGAGGACCTCACCGTCGACCGACGTGGCCATCCCGCCCATGGTGAAGCCCGCGTACATCGCCTTGCCCAGACTCATGTCGAACACCGCCCACGGCCCGTGATCCTGTGGCGCAAGGAATTCCGCGGACTTGTGGAAATCGGGGTCCTCACCCTGGGCCGCGTGGGTGTTGTAGCGGTCCAGGGTCTTCTGCAGGTTCCCCGACGGAATGCCCAGGGCCTGTTCCATTTCCGCGACCGTCTCGTACCCGTCGATCAGGGGCACCAACGGCATCCGCGGACGCTTCATGTGCGCTTCGTCGACGACGAGGTACGCCGTCGAATCCGGTTGTTCGAGAACGAAAGCCGAGGTTCGGGAGTGATAGGAATCCTCGGCGACGAATCGGTCGCCGTTCTTGTTCACCGCGATCCCGGTCAGCAGGATCGACGGCGGATACACCGGCGCGGTGCAGAACGCCTGATCCATGTGCTTGAGCACGGCCCCCGCCGACACCCCCATTCGCAGGCCGAGCCCGTCGTCGTAGGTGTTGCCCAACACGAACGGCTTCTCGGTCAGCCACGGCACGTGCTCGGCGACCATCGCCGGGTTCATCACGAAGCCACCCGCGGCGATGATCACCCCACGGGCGCCGATCACTCCGTGCTCGCCGGAGATCGAGCGCCATGCCACGCCGGCCACCGAGCCCTCGTCGTCGACGACGAGATTGCGTGCACCGGTCTCGTACCGGACCTCGACGCCGAGTTCGGCGAGCCGCTTCACCAGTAGTTCGACGACCATTGCCGCACCACCGGTGTCACCCGGGACGGGCACCTTGTGGCCGCGCGGTGCGGGCTTGGCCATGTCCTTGAACGGCCAGACCTTCTCGTTGCCGGTGTACATCAGCCCCTGCGTCTCGGGCTGGACCACCGCCTTCTCCGGGTAGTAGCTGCGTTCGAAGGCGAAGCCGAGATTCTCCAGCCACTCGAAGTGATCGACGCTGTCGACGCAGTAGGCGTGGATCTTGTCCGGCTCTGGATCGCGCGAGACCGCGGTGATGTAGCGCTCCATCTCCTCCGCGGAGTCCTCGAAGCCGGTCGCCTGCTGGACCGCAGTGCCGCCACCGAGGTAGAAGTGGCCGCCGGCCAGCGCCGTCGTCCCGCCGGCCTGGGCTGCGCGTTCGAGAACGAGCACGCGTGCGCCTGCGGTGGCCGCCTCCACCGCGGCACATCCGCCCGCGATGCCGAGGCCGACGACCACCACGTCGACCTCGTCGCTGAATTCGTCGACCGATCCCAGTGCGACGGTGTCGGGGATCGCTGTGTCCGCTGCCATGGGCATCAGCCTAACCCACGAAATAGAACACGTTCTAGTATTGCCGGGTCGTTCTGGTGCGGCCGGGTCCGGCATCCGACCGACCCGCGCCACCTGTGCGACGACACATCGGCCCCTCGCGGCGTATCAATGGGTGTGGCCTCCGGACTCGACCCTGATCCCGACACCGTGCGGCACGCACCCGGGCGGCGCGTGCCGGTACCGGTGAACGCGCTCACCGGCATCATCGCCGTCGCCGCCGCCCTCGGAGTCGGCGAACTCGTCGCCGCGTTCATTTCCCCGGAATCCTCGCCGTACTTCGCCGTCGGATCGAGCGTCGTCGACCACTCGCCGCTGTGGATGCGGGAGTGGGCGATCAGCACCTTCGGCACCTCCGACAAGCTCGCGCTGTTCGTGGTGATGGGCGTGGTCATCGCGATCCTCGCCGGGGCGTGCGGGGTGGCCGAACGCCGCCGACCACCGATCGGGTCGATCGTCATCGTGGTGTTCGCGATCGTCGGGGTCGTCGCGTCCCTCGGGCGCCCCGGGGCGTCGGCGACATACATGCTGCCGTCGTTGTTCGCAGGGGCGGCCGGGGTGATCGCCTTGCGAGTACTCGTCGGCATTCTCGACGCCGACGCGGAAACGACCCGGGCCCGGACAGCCCCGTCCGAGCACCCCGACCACGGCACCGGAGTGCTGCATGCGCCCGCTTCACGCCGCTTCGTCCTCACCGCCGCCGGGATCGCCGCGGCCGCCGTCGCCGTCGGCGCGCTCGGACGGACGCTGCTCGCCGGTGCCGCCAAGACCATCGCCGACCGCAACGCGCTGCGGCTGCCCGCCCCGGCCTCCCCCGCACCGCCGGTACCGGCGTCGGCCGACATCGGGGTACCGGGCGCGGCCCCGTTCGTCACGGGCAACGCCGACTTCTACCGGATCGACACCGCCCTGCAGGTCCCGCAGTTGACCACCGGCGACTGGCAATTGCGGGTGCACGGCATGGTCGACAACGAGTTCACCCTCTCCTGGGACGACCTGCTGGCGATGCCGATGACCGAACGGCTGGTCACCCTGACGTGTGTGTCCAACGAGGTCGGCGGCGACCTGATCGGCAACGCCCGCTGGCTCGGGGTCCGGATGAAAGACCTCCTCGACCGCGCAGGCGTGCGCCCCGGCGCGAACATGCTGTACTCCACCAGCTCCGACGGATGGACCTGCGGCACACCGGTATCGGCGATCACCGACAACCGGGACGCATTGCTGGCGATCGGGATGAACGGCCAGCCGCTACCGGTCGAGCACGGCTACCCGGTGCGGCAGGTGATCCCGGGTCTCTACGGATACGTCTCGGCCACCAAGTGGGTCGTCGACTGGGAGCTCACCACCTTCGACAAGGCGCAGGCGTACTGGACCTCGCGCGGGTGGTCACAGCTGGGACCGATCAAGATCTCCTCTCGTATCGACCGGCCGTCGAGCTCGGATCTGCCTGCCGGACAAGTGGTCCTGGCCGGTACCTCCTGGCATCAACACACCGGGATCGCCGGCGTCGAGGTCCGCATCGACGACGGCCCGTGGGAGCAGGCGACGTTGGCCACCGACTACAGCGACGACACCTGGCGGCCATGGAAGTACGTGTGGCAGGCCGGTGCCGGTCAGCACACCGTCACGTGTCGGGCGATCGGCAAGGACGGACAGGTGCAGGCCTCGGCGACCGCCGACCCGGTGCCCGACGGCGCGACCGGCCTGGATTCGCGGACCTACTCCATTTCCTGAGGAGCACACCGGGGCCGCGAAAGTGCACAAACGCGGCCATCGCGGCGCCCTCCCGTTACACTCACCTCTCGACGCGGGCGGGGCGCTGTCGCGAGCCGATGAGCTGTCGGTTCGCCGGGTTCGACGACGGATCTCTCAGGGAGACACATGCGTATGCGGCGCTCGATGCTGACGGTCGCGGTGGCGTTGGCCACCGCGATCATGTTCGTACAACCGGGCTTTCAGCCGGGTGTGGCGCACGCGCTGCAGATCGGGCCGATCGTCTTCCCCGACATCAACCCGCCGGCGACGATCGATCAGGCCAAGCCGACCATCATCGAGACACCGCCGTGGGCGCCGCACCTCGACAACGGGGACGTGGTCGTCCTGATCCCCGGCACCACCGACTACGACGGCAGCGACCAGACCGCCCGGACCCTCGGTATCGGTCTGTTCGGCGGCGTCACCACCGACGCCGACGGCAAGACGATCGTCGACCCGCACGCCGCGCCGTCGATCGACATCGTCTCCTACCCGGCCGCGTTCGGCATCGACCCGTTCGGCTTCCCGATCTATCTCGCCGGCTCGGACACCTTCACCCACTCGGTGGAGGTCGGGTCGATCAACGGGGTGCGTGATGCCGAAACCGGACACCTCCAGAAACCGGCGGGCACCGTCGTCATCAACGGCTACTCGCAGAGCGCGCCGATCGCCATGAATGTCGCATACCTGTTGCACCAGAAGAACCTTCAGGGCGCCGGTGACATCTCCGACGACCAGCTCGCCGTCATCGTCGGCGCCGACTCACGCTTCCCGCACACCGGGGTCGAGAACGTCGTACCGAGCTTTCTGCCCGGCATGTACACCAACGGCGACCGCAACCCCGCCGACACCGGCGACATCGCGGTCTACTCCTACTGCGTGCGCGGCGATGCCACCTGCGGCGTCGGCAACCCGCTGATCAATCCCGTCTCGACGTTCTTCTACCTGCTCCCCGGGTTCTACGTGCATGCCTTCCTCACCTACCGGATCAACGAGTACTCCATTGCCAAGGAATGGACGAGCGAGAGCGGCAACACCACCTACATCGTCTACGACGGCGGCAATCCCTGGGGAATGATGTTGCGCGACCTCGGAATTCCGGTCCCCAAGGAAGTCGACGACGTCCTGAGCACCCTCGTGCCGGTGCCCATGCCCGGTCACCGGTCGACCCTCGCCGACCTGCGCATCCCGATGCCCGACACACTCCGACAACAGTTGAGCGCTTACGAGGTACCGACGCCACGAGAACTGCAGGAACTCCTCTACGCGCGGCTCGGCCTCGACGTCCCCGTCCACGACCCCGACACCTGCGCCGCCACCCCGTCGGCGTGCCAAGCCGACTACAGCTCGGTGCTGCCCGCGCCGACGGCATCGAACAAGTCGGCATCGAGGGCGTCGGCGAGCACCACCGCGACCACCTCGGCGGTGCGGACCCAGGCAGCGTCGCCCCAAGCTGTGACCACCCCGGCCGAAACGACTGTCGCACAACCGTCCACCACCTCGGCGACCACTGCGCCGACCACCACTGCGCCGACCACTACTGCGCCGGCCACCACTGTGACGTCGACAGCGGAGACTCCGACGAAAACGACAAGTGTCACGGCAACGACGCCCCCGGCAGAGACGGCCCGGACCGTGGCACCCGAGACCCGGTCATCCCAGTCGAATTCCGACGACACGCCCATGGTGACCTCGGCCCGATAGCGCCGACCGGCAGACCCCGCTATCGTCCCCCGCGGGGGCCGAAGAGAGGTGGGTCGGGTGCGTCGGGTCTTCGTGGGTGTCACCGCGGTGTGTGCCGCGGCCGTGTGTGCAGTCATGACGATGGCCGCGGGAATCGTCCCGGCGAGCGCTGCGACCGATGACGGCTTACCGACGATCCGCCGGCAGCCGAGTTGGCTGCCACCTGATCTCGGCCGTGACTCGACGGTCGTCCTGGCGCCCGGTACCACCGATTTCGACCCGATCCGCGCTCACGACATCGTCGGAGGTTCCGCACCGGCCGGTGCCGATCAGTACGGCCGCACCGTCGGGCTCGGCTTCTTCGACCCGTATCGGCCGAACGTGGAGATCGTCGACTACCCCGAGGCATTCGGCTTCACCGTCGCCGGCCGACCGGTGGGCATCGTCGGGCATGACGCGTACAACACCTCCGTCGACGAGGGCACCGCCACCGGCCTCGCCGATGCCCAGCGGGCGTGGATTGCCCAGGGTCGCAAGGGAACCATCGTCCTCGGCGGATACTCACAGGGCTCCGCGGTCGCGATGAACATCGCCTACCTGCTCCACCAGCAGTACGCCGACGGGATTCCCGGCGCGATCCCCGACAGCAACGTCGTCGTCGTGACCGGTGCCGACACCCGATTCCCCGACACCGGCGCCGAGAACGTCTTCCCGAGCGTGCTGCCCGGCGCCTACACCAACGGCCCGCGCGACCCGGCCGCCACCGGCACCACCCGCGTCATCTCCTACTGCATCAAGGGAGATCTGGTGTGCGACATGGCCAATCCGATTGCCGATCCGCTCGGCTGGGCGTTCTACCTCGCACCCGGCGCCACCATCCACGGCAAGTTCGGCGATCAGGTCAACAAGTTTCCCGTCGAGCGCACCTGGTCATCGGGCAACACCACCTACGTCGTCCTCGACGGCGGCAACCCCTGGGGCATGTGGCTGCGCAAGGAAGGCGTGCCACTCCCGGCGAACTTCGACGAGACAGTGGACCGCCTGATTCCGGTTCCCGAACCGGGACAGCCGTCCACCGACGCCGCGGGCAACCGCGTGCCGACCCCACGTGAGGTGCAGCAATCGTTGTTCGCGCGCCTGCGCTGGGACGTCCCGGTCACCGACCCCGACGCCCGGGCGGCCCAGCGGCGCGCACCCGGCCACGGCCGTGCAGCCGCGGATCGGCTCGACCCGCCCGGCCGCCCGGCCGCCCGGACGCAGCCGCCGCGGCTGCCGACGCCCGCCGAACTCGCGGCACTGCTCGCCTCGCTCGGCCATCCCGCTCGCTGACCGTTTCACGGACGCCGACGACCGGTATGCGCCGAGTCAAGCAAAAGTGAGCAATTCAACGCCCACGATCAGCGTCACCTGAGGTCATGCTATGTTCGTCGCACGTTTTTCTCAGGTGGCGACGCAATCCGTTGCCCCACCCCGACCGCATCGCTGCGGCACGGCCGATCAGCGCACCGACCGGGCCGATCGTTCGTCGTCGTCGTCGATGCACACCTGACAAGTCGCAACGTGATGAGTCGCTGACAACCGACGACAACGAAAGACAACGAATAGCAATGAGTGTGGGTGTCGTGCGCGAAACGGCCTCCGGAGAGCGTCGCGTGGCGCTGGTCCCGAAGGTCGTCGCGTCGCTGGTGGGCAAGAAGGTCCCCGTGATCGTGGAAGAGGGGGCCGGTCTCGGGGCGCTGATCCCGGATTCCGAATACGTCGACGCGGGGGCGACGATCGGTGATCCGTATTCGGCCGATGTGGTGCTGCGGGTATCGCCGCCCACCGATGCCGAGATCGGCAAGTTGCGCAGTGGTCAGAAACTGATCGGTTTCCTGGCTCCACGCAACGCCGACAACAAGATCGGTGCGCTGCGCGACGCGGGGGTGGAGGCCTACGCCGTCGAGGCGATTCCGCGTATCTCGCGCGCACAGGTGATGGACGCGCTGAGTTCGCAGGCCAACGTCTCGGGCTACAAGTCGGTCATCGTGGCCGCCGACCTGTCGACACGGTTCTTTCCGATGCTGACCACCGCCGCGGGCACGGTGAAGCCGGCGACCGCGCTGATCCTCGGAGTGGGTGTGGCCGGCTTGCAGGCGTTGGCCACGGCCAAGCGTCTGGGCGCGCGGACCACCGGCTACGACGTGCGTCCCGAGGTCGCCGAGCAGGTGCGTTCGGTCGGTGCCCAGTGGCTCGATCTCGGTATCGACGCCGCCGGTGAGGGCGGGTACGCCCGAGAGCTGACCGAGGACGAACGGGCTCAGCAGCAGCAGGCGCTCGAGGACGCGATCAAGGGTTTCGACGTGGTGATCACCACCGCGTTGGTGCCGGGTCGGCCGGCTCCGCGCCTGGTCACCGCCGCTGCGGTGGAGGGCATGAAGCCGGGCAGCGTGATCGTGGATCTGGCCGGGGAGACCGGCGGCAACTGCGAGCTCACCGAGCCCGGGCAGACCGTCGTCAAGCACGACGTCACCATCACCTCGCCGCTGAACCTGCCGGCCACCATGCCCGAGCACGCCAGCGAGCTCTACGCCAAGAACGTGTTCGCCCTGATCGATCTGATGCTCGATGAATCCGGCGCGCTGGCACCGGATTTCGAGGACGAGGTCATTGCCGCCGCGTGCGTGACACGCGACAAGGAGGTGTCGGCCTGATGTACACCGAACTATTGGCCAACATCGCGATTCTCGTTCTGGCGGGATTCGTGGGTTTCGCCGTCATCTCGAAGGTCCCCAACACCCTGCACACCCCGCTGATGTCGGGGACCAACGCCATCCACGGCATCGTCGTGCTCGGTGCGCTGGTGGTGCTGGGATCGCTGCCCGCCGACGCCAACTGGGGTGTGCGCATCATCGCGTTCGTCGCGCTGGTGTTCGGAACGCTCAATGTGGTCGGCGGATTCGCCGTCACCGACCGCATGCTGGGCATGTTCAAGGGTAAGAAGGAGACCACCAAGTGAGCGCCACCGTCGTTGCTTCTACCTACGTTCCCTACATTCCGGCGGTTGCCAATTTCAGCGGCGACTCCGGGCAGGTCTCCGAGGCCCTGGGGTACGGCGTCACCGCCCTCTACATCGTCGCGTTCTCCCTGTTCATCTACGGCCTGATGGGCTTGACCGGCCCGAAGACCGCTGTGCGTGGCAACTGGATCGCCGCGGTCGGCATGGGAATCGCCATCGTCGCGACCCTGCTCGGTGTCTACAACAACGCCGGCGATGCCGGGGTGCCGGGTATCAACTGGATTCTGATCTTCGTCGGCCTCCTGGTCGGTGTGGCGCTGGGCATTCCGCCGGCACTCAAGACCAAGATGACCGCGATGCCGCAGCTGGTGGCGCTGTTCAACGGCGTCGGCGGTGGCACCGTCGCGTTGATCGCGTGGTCGGAGTACATCGAGTCCGATGGCTTCACCCACCTGCACGAAACACCCGACGTGCACGTCATCGTCGGGTCGCTGTTCGCGGCGATCATCGGTTCGATCTCCTTCTGGGGCTCGCTGGTGGCGTTCGCGAAGCTGCAGGAACTGCTGAACAAGAACTTCGAGAAGAAGTTGGTCAAGGCCGCCAAGGCGTTCCAGTTCGCCAACATCGTGCTGGCCATCGCGGCCATCGCGATCGCCGTCTACATCGGTGTCTCGGCCGATTCGACGTCGGCGACGCCGTGGTACTGGATCGTGGCGTTGCTGGTGGTCGCCGGTGTGATGGGCCTGTTCGTGGTGTTCCCGATCGGCGGCGCCGACATGCCGGTGGTCATCTCGCTGCTCAACGCGATGACGGGTCTGTCGGCGGCGGCCGCGGGTCTCGCGCTCAACAACCAGGCGATGATCGTGGCCGGCATGATCGTCGGCGCTTCGGGCTCGATTCTCACCAACCTGATGGCCAAGGCGATGAACCGGTCGATCCCGGCCATCATCTTCGGCGCGTTCGGCGGCGGTGACGACGCCGGCGTCGGTGGCGGTGGCACCGAGGGCGGCACGGTCAAGGCGACCTCGGCCGCCGACGCCGCGATCCAGATGGCCTACGCCAACCAGGTGATCGTGGTGCCGGGCTACGGTCTCGCGGTCGCGCAGGCCCAGCACACGGTCAAGGAGATGGCGACCCTGCTCGAGGCCAAGGGCGTCGAGGTCAAGTACGCCATCCACCCGGTCGCCGGCCGTATGCCCGGACACATGAATGTGCTTCTGGCAGAAGCGGATGTGCCCTACGACGCGATGAAGGAGATGGACGACATCAACGGCGAGTTCGCTCGCACCGATGTCGCGATCGTGATCGGCGCCAACGACGTCACCAACCCGGCGGCGCGCAACGATCCGGGCTCCCCGATCCACGGCATGCCGATCCTCAACGTCGACCAGGCGCGATCGGTGATCGTGCTCAAGCGCGGCATGAGTTCCGGGTACGCCGGCATCGAGAACCCGCTGTTCTATCTCGATCACACCTCCATGCTGTTCGGCGACGCCAAGAAGTCCGTCGACTCGGTCATCGAGGAGCTCAAGGCTCTGTAAGGAGCCCTGACCGCAATTTCCCGACGCCCCGCCTGCGGAGCGACCCCGCGAGTCATGACAGACGCGGTGTCACCCGGGCGGGGCGTCGTCGTGTGTCGGTGCTGTCGTGTGCCGGTGTTGTCGAACCGAGACCGACGGTTATCGAGATGAGACCGGCGCCGGCTGGCAGCAGCACCCATCTGCCCCTACTGTTACTCCAGTGACTGGTGTGACCAGGGTGAAAAGAAGGTTCCGTCGAACCACGGTCGTCGTCCTGGCGGCGTCGGCGATCACCGGTGTCGTCGTCGGTACCCTGCCGTCGTCGTCGGAGCATCACCTGACGACAGCAGCGGTCAGTGTCGACCCGGCCACGCTCTACAACGCCGCGCAGCAGAAGTTCTCCGCCGGCGACGTGCCGGCCGGTCTCACCGACCTGCAGCAGGCGCTGACACTGTCGCCGGCCGACGGGCAATCGCTGGCGCTGCAAGCCATCTGGGCCGATCAGGTATCGGACACCGCGGTCGGGAAGGTGGCGGTGAATCGATTGTCGGTGATCAATCCGTTGCTGGCCAAGACCGCTCGTTCCATCATCGACGGGGTCACCGCGGCCGCGGCCATCGTGCCGAGCACCGAACCCACGACGGTGTCGGGAAACCCGGCCATCGTCATCCTCGGCTTCGGGCTGTCGCCACAGGGCAAGCCCGCACCGGAGCTGATCAAGCGCCTCGCTGCAGGCAAGGCCGAGGCGGCAGCGATTCCGACAGCCCCGATCGTCGTCACCGGCGGCAAGCCGCAGAACGGGGTCACCGAGGCTGCGGTGATGAAGAAGTGGCTGACCGACAACGGGATCGATGCCTCGCGCATCCTCACCGAGGACTCCTCGGTGTCCACTGTCGCCAACGCGCAGAACACCGCCAAGCTCCTGGCCGCACGCGGCATCAGCGACGTGGTTCTGGCCACCTCGCCCAACCACATCCGTCGCGCTGCGGCCGATTTCGCAGCGACCGGGCTGCGTGTGGTGCAATCCATCACCACCGACACCGATCTCGCGAAGAACGCGACACCGCTACCCAAGGACAAGCAGACAGGTATCCGCGTCGAGGCCACGCGCACCGCGGGCATCCCGGCGAGCCGAACCCCGCTACTCCCCTCGGACCAGCTACCCGACGTCGGACCGGGTCTCATCGACGACATCGGCGGCAAGATCCTCAAGCAGCTACTGGAGTCGGGGTCGAGCGGCGGACAGTAGCGCGGTCGGTCGACCGATGAGTTCGGGAGTGCCGAGGTGTCTGTAGTGGTACCAACCCCCACCAGGGCGGGGTTGACCACCCAGGAGGACATCATGAACGCCATCGACTCGACCACCGCCGTCGGCACCACCGCCACCCCCGACGCCACCACCGAATCGCGACGACCCGCTCGTATCGTCGGGATCGTCATCACCGTCGTGGTGGCAGCGTTCCTGGTTTTCGACGTCGCAGGCAAACTGACCCGGCCCCAGGCCGTCGTCGACTCGATGGCGTCGCTGGGCTTTCCGATCGGACAGGCGACCGTGATGGGAATCGTTCTCGCCGTGTGCCTGATCGTCTTCCTCGTCCCGCGTACCGCCGTTCTCGGGGCCCTCGGGCTGACCGCGTACCTCGGAGGAGCAGTCACGGCGAACATGCGCATCGAGTCGCCCTTGTTCAGCAGTACCTTGTTCGCGGTATATCTCGGGGTGCTGCTGTGGGTCGGCCTGGTATTGCGTCGGCCCGAATTGCTCGCCGTCGTCGGACTCCGTCGACGGAATTGATACAAAGCATTCTTTTGTTTGTCGCCTTCGCGACGCCAATCTCATATCACGAGCCCGAAATACGGTGACGTCAAACACAATCGTCACCGTATTTCGGCTGTTCTCACCCTATTTCGCCCGTATCGGTCAACACGGACGTAACCCGCTATCGGTACTTTCGGATTCATGCCAAAAATCGGGGATCGATCGCACACACATTCCAGGCCGGACATACGAGAAGTGATCCGGTACGACCTACCGGCGTCGCTCGTGGTGTTCCTCGTGGCATTGCCACTGTCGATCGGAATCGCGATCGCCTCGGGTGCCCCGGTGATGGCCGGGCTCATCGCAGCAGTCGTCGGCGGTGTGGTCGCCGGCGCGATCGGCGGTAGCCCCCTTCAGGTTTCGGGTCCGGCGGCCGGGTTGACGGTGGTGGTTGCCGAGCTCGTCGCCAACTTCGGATGGAAGGTCACCTGCGCGATCACGGTCTGTGCCGGGGTGCTGCAGATCCTGTTCGGGCTCAGTCGAATAGCCGGTGCCGCGTTGGCGATCGCTCCCGTCGTGGTGCACGCAATGCTCGCCGGAATCGGAATCACCATCGCCCTGCAGCAGATCCATGTGTTGCTCGGCGGGAATTCGTCGAGTTCGGCGGTCGCCAACATCACCGGATTACCTGATCAATTGATCGACGTGAACGTCGCGGAGGCGTCGATCGGGCTTCTCGTCATCGCCGCGTTGCTGGCGTGGCCACGGCTGCCCGCGACCGTCCGCAAGATCCCCGGGCCGCTCGGCGCGATTGTCCTCGCCACCCTGGTGGCGCTGATCGCCGGCCTCGACGTCAAACGAATCACGCTGGACGGCAACTTCTTCGAGTCCATTGCGCTTCCCGAGCTCCCCACCGGGAACTGGTCGGCATTCATTCTGGGCGTGTTGACGGTGGCCCTGATCGCCAGCGTCGAGTCGCTGCTGTCGGCGGTCGCCGTGGACAAGATGCACGACGGTCCGCGCAGCAACTTCAACCGAGAACTGCTCGGGCAGGGTAGCGCGAACATGGTGTCGGGTGTGCTCGGTGGACTGCCGGTCACCGGTGTGATCGTGCGCAGCTCCACCAACGTCGCGACCGGAGCGCGGACGCGGTGGTCGGCGATCCTGCACGGGGTGTGGGTGTTCGTCTTCGCGGTCTTCCTCACCGCGCTCGTCGAGCAGATCCCGACCGCCGCGCTCGCCGGATTGCTCGTCGTCATCGGCATGCAGCTGGTCAAGCTCGCGCACATGAAAACCGCTCTGCGAACCGGGGATCTGTGGGTCTACGGCGTCACGGTGACGGCCGTGGTGTTCCTCAATCTGCTCGAGGGCGTCGCCATCGGTCTGGCGCTGGCCGTCATCCTGGTGCTGTGGCGCGTCATCCGCCCCGACACCCACACCGAGGAGCAGCCCGACGGCCGCCACATCGTCCGCGTGCGTGGCTCGTTGAGCTTCCTGTCGCTGCCCCGGGTGAACAGCCTGCTGCGCCGCATTCCGGAGGGTGCACCCGTCACGATCGAACTCGACACCGACTTCCTCGACCACGCCGCGTCGGAGATGCTCGAGGACTGGATTCGGGCCCGCCGCGCGGCCGGTGGTGAGGTGATCATCCTCGAACGTGGCCGTGCCCGAATCGAACACGCTTGGCAGGCTCCGCCGCGACGCCACACCGGCGGCATCGTCGGCCTGACCCCGTGGCGTAGTCGATCCTCCGTTGCCGACGACGAGCAGGTCGCCGAGGTCCCGGCGCCGTTGCGCTCGATCATGGCCGGTGTCACCGAGTACCACCGCGATCACGCGGAGGTCCTGCGCGGGCACCTGTCCGACGTCGTGGACTATCAGGAGCCCGACGCGTTCTTCCTGACCTGTGCCGATTCTCGGATCATGCCCAACATCATCACCTCGAGCGGCCCAGGTGACCTGTTCACCCTGCGCAACGTCGGCAACCTGGTGCCGACCGGTGATCACGCGGACTGCTCGATTGAGGCCGCCCTGGACTTCGCGATCACCGAGGTCGGCGTCAGTTCGGTGGTGGTGTGCGGACATTCGTCCTGCGGTGCGATGCGCGCATTGCATCTGCAAGCCGATACCGCTCCCGCCGACACGTCGATGGCCCGCTGGCTGCGCCACGGTGTGCCCAGTGTGAGCGCGATGCGTCTGGGGCATCCGGCCGGACGTGCCGCTGCCGCCATGGGTTTCACCGAGATCGACCAGCTCGCCGTGGTCAACGTCGCCAAACAGGTCGAAACCCTGAGCCGGCACCACCTCGTCGGCCGCGCCGCCGCCGAATCCACCCTACGGATCATCGGTCTGTACTTCGACATCCGGTCCGGCCGCGTCTACGAGGTGTCGCAGACCGGGCTGCACGCCGCCGGCGTGGGTCATCACGTCAGCCGTATGCTGGAGCGTGAGGCGACCGTCGAATCCTAGTGGTACGAAACCAGCACCGTGGCAAGCGGTCTCGAGGCTCGCCGCACGCGGCTCGCACCTCGACCATCGGGGGGTGACGTAGTGATCTACTCGGGGAGGGGCTGTTCTTGCCCGGTGGTCGGTCTTCAACCCGGTGGTCGAGGTGTGGAGGAGCGTTAGCGACGGAGCCTCGAGACCTCTTGTGCTGAAGAGTATTCGGTGGTTGTGGTGTCGAAACCAGCGCCGTGGCAAGCGGTCTTGATGTTCGCCGCACGCGGCTCACACCTCGACCATCGGGGTGGCATCGACCATCGATGGGAGGACTCAGAACATCACCGATCGGAAATGGGTGATGAGGCGGTCGCCGTCGATCAGGTGGAATGCGATGCCCGGTGGCTGGCCCCGGTTGATGATCTCGGTCCCTTCGAACGGGAGGTTCAGCGTGGAGGCGACGCCCGGGGCGATGGCCAGGGGCCGGTCGGCGAAGCGGGTGACGCACGCCGAATGTGCGTGACCGCAAACGAAGCCGACGATGTTCGGGTGGGTCGCCACGAGCTCGGCCAGACGTTCCTCACCGGTTTGGCGGATGGTGTCCATGAAGGTCATGCCGATGGTGACGGGGGGATGGTGAAAGGCCACCAGGACGCGGGTGTCGGCGCCGGCTGCGTCGATCTGCGCCGACATCCACGTGAGGGTCTCGTCGTCGAGGTAGCCGTCGTTGCGACCGGGGATGGAACTGTCGGCCGACAGCAACAGCACGTCGTCGACGAGCAACGAGGAGTTGACCGGTGCCGTGCTGCGCTCGCTGCCGAGTACCTCGCTATAGTTCTCACGAAGGTCGTGATTGCCTACGGTGACCAGCATCGGCAGCGGTGAGTCCAGGACGCGGTAGGCCTCGACGTACTCGCGTGGCGTGCCCTCATCGGCGATGTCACCGGTGACCAGCAACGCGTCGATTCCGTCGGCACGCGCGTTGAGGTAGCTCAGGGTCGACTCGATCCGGGCACGGTTGAACCGTGTTCCGTTGAAATGGAGGTCGCTGATATGGGCAACGACGAACACTCACACTCCCTTGTCGACTGACCCTGAGGCTAGCCGCATCAGATCACGCGAGCGCGCCGAGGGGCGAACGCGCAGCGCCGGGTGTGTCGGAGAGCACCCACGTCATTGACACTGGATGCGCCCACTGTCAAGGTTGGCCGATGAGGCGACGTCGGCAGGCAGATCGAGACGATCACGCGTTCGCGGGCCGAACAGCCGTCGTCACCGGCGGCGGGTCGGGGATCGGCGCGGCCTTCACCCGGGCTCTCGCGAGTGCCGGCGCCCACGTGTGGTGCGCCGACATCGACGAGCAGGCAGCGACGAGAACAGCGCAATCGACCGGATCGGAACACGCCCGCGCCGTCGGTCTCGACGTCACCGACGCCGACGCCGTCAGGTCCGTCGTGAACTCGGTGGTCGCCGACCACGGACGCATAGATCTGATGTTCAACAATGCCGGGATC
Source organism: Gordonia sp. N1V (assembly GCF_029269935.1). Classification (NCBI taxonomy): domain Bacteria; kingdom Bacillati; phylum Actinomycetota; class Actinomycetes; order Mycobacteriales; family Gordoniaceae; genus Gordonia; species Gordonia sp. N1V. The sequence continues at coordinate 117,123 of NZ_JARJDD010000010.1, read as the reverse complement.
GCACTGGGCGGCAACACCGAGGAACTCACCGCCGAGCAGTGGGACGCGGTCATCGACGTCAACATCCGCGGCGTCGTACACGGTGTCACCGCGGCATATCCGCACATGATCCGGCAGGGATCGGGCCACATCGTCAACACCGCGTCGATGGCCGGGCTCACCGCGGCCGGCTTGCTCACGAGCTACGTGATGAGTAAGCACGCGATCGTCGGATTGTCGCTGGCGTTGCGGACCGAGGCCGCCGCGCACGGGGTGGGTGTGCTCGTGGTCTGCCCGGCCGCGGTGGAAACGCCGATGCTCGACGCCGACGGCGTCGGTGGCTTCACCGGGCGGACGTATTACCTGTCGGGCCAAGGGATTCGGACGCCGTATCCGGCGGATCGCCTGGCGTCGGACACCCTTCGGGCGATCGGGCGCAATCAACCGCTGCTCGTGGTGCCCGCGCAGGCCCGGATGGCCTGGCGGTTCGCGCGGATCTCACCGGGGCTCATGCAGACGATGGCCACGCGTTTCGTCGCAGGCCAGCGGGAACGTCAGGGGTTGTGACGTTCGACGCGGGCTCAGTGCAGCGTACGGTCGAACAGTTTCTGTAGCTCTGCGTAGTGGTACTCGGCGGCATCGTGGTTGTACGGTGCGGTGTCGGCCATCGTGTAACCTTGCGCCGCACCGGGATACACGCTCGCATGATGGATCACGCCGCTCGAGGTCAGCGCGTGCTCGAACTGGGCGATGGCCTCCGGGGGGCATCGACTGATCATGATCGGCGTGGACCGCGAGGACCTCGGCGCGCACGTCGGACAATGACAGATGCGGGCTGTCGGCAGCGTCGGTCACCACACCGCCGGTGTGGAACATGCCCACGGCGGCAACATCATCGGGACGAGTGGCCGCGGCCAACAACGCCAGCCGTCCGCCCATGCAGTACCCGGTCGTACCGACGGACCCCGGGCGCACCCCGGGTAGCGCGTGCAGCGCATCGAGGTACGCGGCGAGATCACGCCGGGCAAGGTCGGTGGTGAGTGCCTGCATCCGGGGTCGCACTCCGGCGAAGAAGGCGGCGCGGCTGTCATCGTCGAGGAGCGGCCCATCCGGAGAGGTTTCGGCGGCACTTCCGCTGCGATAGAACAGGTTGGGCGCCAACACCACATAGCCCCACGAGGCGATCCGATCGACCATTGTCTCGATCTGCGGACGCAGACCGATCGCGTCGATGAGAAACAGCACTCCGGGCCAGGTGGCGTCGGCGTCGGCCGACACCGGCCGCGCCATGTACGCCTCGGCGGGCCCGTCGGCCGCAGTGATGGTGATCATCTCTCCGGTGGTCTCGGTCATCGTTGTCGTTTCGATCAGAGTGGATTGAGGGGTGTGTCAGAGGTCGCCGGGGAGTTTGTCGCGCCGGATTCCCCGCCAGCTCGGATGTCGTAGATGGCCGGTGCTCGTCCAGTCCATGAAGCGCACCTCGCCCACGATCTTCGGCAGTACCCACACCGCATTCGCCGCGACCGGCCGGTCCAGTTTGTCCAGAAACGGCGACCGCCGGATGGTCAGCGGCTCGAGTTCTTCTGCGAGAGCACTCAGCTGGGCTTCGGTGAAGCCGGTGCCGACCCGCCCCACGTAGCGCAATCCGGTCTCCTCGGGCAGGCCGAGCAGCAGCGAGCCGATGGTGTGCGCACGGTTCCCACGGCCCGGCCGCCATCCGCCGATCACGACTTCGATGTCGCTCCAGTTCTTGTGCTTGAGCCACGAATTCGATCGCCGGCCCTGCTGATAGGTCGACGAACGACGTTTTGCGACAACGCCTTCCATCCCATGTTCACGGCTGTACTCGGCGGCCGCGGCGCCCGGCCCGGGTAGCAGTGGCGGTACCTCGACGTAACGGGATCGCCGGAAGGCCGGGGCGAGCTCCTCGAGTAGCTCGCGCCGCTGCGACCACGGTTTGCGCAGCAGCGACGTCCCGTTGAGGTAGAGCAGGTCGAACAGGTACAGCTTGAGGGTGACCTCGTCGTCGGCCGATCGGCGTCCGGCGAGCAGCGTGAAATTGGTGCGGCCGGTGGCGTCGAGGGCGACGACCTCCCCGTCCAGTACGACGTCGATGAGCCCGAGTTCGTCGGTGATGCAAGCGAGTTCGGGAAAGTCGGCGGTCATGTCCAGGCCGGAGCGCGAGGTGAGCCGGAATTCGCCGCCGATATAACGAACCAGGAGGCGATAACCGTCCCACTTGCCCTCGAAGGCCCAGTCCTTCGAGTCGAGCTTCTCGATGGATTCATCGGTTGCCAGCATCGGGCGCGGATCACGCAAACTCTCCGGCAGGATCGGTCGTGGTTCGTCGCTCATCAGGTGGGCGAGCCAATTCTTGTCGCCGGTCTTGATCAACGCGTACCGGCCCTGGACGCGTTCACCGTGCAGCCGGACGATGATCTCGTCGTCACGCCATTTCTCGGTCTCGTAGGTACCGCGATCCCAGATCTCGACGTGCCCGCCGCCGTACTCACCGGCCGGGATGTCGCCGGCGAAGTCGGCGTAATCCATCGGATGGTCCTCGGTCTGCACGGCGAGGCGGTTCTGGTCGGGATCGTCGGGCAGGTTCTTCGGTACTGCCCAACTCACCAGCACGCCATCGTGTTCGAGCCGGAAGTCGTAATGCAGGCGCCGGGCGTGATGCTCTTGGATCACGAAGATCGGCCCACCCGGCTCGTTCTCGCGCGACACCCGGGCCCCGTCCACCCCGGATCGTGACTTCGTGAATTCGTTGTCCCTGAACTTCGTGTCACCGAAGGGCTCCGGGGTGACCGCGGCGTTGCGCTTGCGCCGGTACTCGCGCAGGTTGATCACCTGGCCGCCCTCGGCGGAGACCGACTCCGGTTGTGCCGCATCGGCAGCCGAATCACCCGACTCCTCTGGGCCGGCTGGGACCCCGTCGTCGTCGAGTCCGTCGAGGAGATCGCCCCACTCATCGATCCGCTCGAGGACCTCGGTGTAGAGCAGCTGCGTCAGATCGGGATCGGCCATCTCGTCCCACGTCCGCGGTGCGGCCACCCAGGGCTGTTCGCGGCCCCGCAGCGAATACGGAGCGAGGGTGGTCTTGGACGCGCTGTTCTGGCTCCAGTCGATGAATACCTTGTGGGGCCGTTCGGATTTCGCCATGATCGCGGTGACCCGATCGGGCTGTTGCTGGGCCAACGAGGTCGCGATCTGCTTGGCGACCGTTCGCGCCGAATCCGCCGACACCGGCGTCGGGAACCTCGCATACACGTGAATTCCCTTGCCGCCACTGGTGACCGGATACGAGTCCAGTCCGGCGGCGTCGAGCATGTCGTGGATGTCGCGGGCGACCTCACCGCACTCGGCGAGGGTGACCCCGGGCCCCGGATCGAGGTCGAGGACGAGTCGGTTGGCCTTGGGGCCCTCGGCGGCGAAGTCGGCGAGCGCGTCGTCTCGCGGCAGTCGCCATTGTGGCGTATGCAACTCGAGTGCTGCCATCTGTGCGAGCCACACCAGTGTTGCGGGTGAATCGGCCACGACGTATTCGATGATCCGACTGCTGTGTTCGACTCCGCGCCGGGTCACCCAGTCGGGGATGCCCTCGGGAACCGACTTCTCGAAGAACGGGGTGGACTCGACGCCATTGGGCCAGCGTTTGCGGGTGACGAGACGATCGGCCAGATGCGGGAGCATCACCTCGGCGATCCGCGCGTAATAGTCGATGACGTCGAACTTGCGGGTGCCGGTCGACGGGTAGAGCACCTTGGCCAGGTTGGTCACCGAGATGGTGTGCCCATCAACCTCGAGTGTCTGCCCGGACGCCATGGTTCAAGCCTGCCACGTCCTCAAGATGGGCGTGGGACCCGCAGAGACCGGGTGAGGATGGCACAATGGCGACCATGCGCTCGATCTGGAAGGGCGATCTGAGCTTTGGTCTGGTCAACGTGCCGGTCAAGGTCTATTCGGCCACGGAAAGCCACGACCGGAAGTCGTATCAGGTCGACTCGTCCGACGGCACCCGCATCCGTTATCGACGGGTCCGGGAGGGCACCGACACCGAGGTCGAGTTCTCCGACATCGCCAATGCCTACGAATCCTCCGCGGGCGACACGGTGATCCTCACCAAGGACGATCTCGCGTCCCTGCCCGTGCAGAAGAGCCCGGAGATCTCGATCCTGGAATTCGTGCCGGTCGAGCAGGTCGATCCGATCTACTTCGACAAGCCCTACTATCTCGAACCCTCGTCGAAGTCACCGAAGGCCTACGTCTTGCTCGCCCGCGCCCTGCAGGAGACCGACCGGCTCGCCATCGCATCGTTCACGCTGCGCAACCGGACGCGGATGGCGGCGCTGCGGGTCATCGAGCCCGGTGTGATGACGCTGCAGACGCTGTTGTGGCCCGATGAGGTCCGCAAGCCCGATTTCGGGTTCCTCGACGACGACGTCGAGATCCGGGACCAGGAACTGAAGATGGCGTCCTCGTTGATCGATTCGATGGCGCAGGACTACGACCCGAGCGAGTTCTCCGACACCTACCAGGAAGAGCTGGCGAAGCTGATCGACGCGAAATCCGATGGCTCCGAGGCATTCCCGGAAGCCGAGGAGGACTCCACCGAAGACGAGGACTCCGAGGTCGCCGACCTGCTCGCCGCGCTGCGGGCATCGGTCAAGGACCGCGGTACGGCCGAGGAGTCCGACGACTCCGGGGTATCGAAGGCGCCCGCGAAGAAGGCCGCCAAGAAGGCTCCGGCGAAGAAGGCGGCCGCAAAGAAGGCGCCGGCCAAGAAGGCCGCAGCGAAGAAGGCGCCGGCCAAGAAGGCGGCGTCGTCAGGGTCCGACGACGAGTCGAAGACCGCGGCGAAGAAGACCTCACGCCGCGCGAGCTGAGCCGCGCGCCACGAAAAATCGGTGGCCGCCGATGCCCGGCGTCGGGCAAGCTCGTGAGGTGAGTTCGTCGACGTCCGCCCTGCCGCGCGCGCTGCGCCCCTTCGGCGGTGGGCAGTATCGGTTGCTGGCGGCGGGCCTGATGTTTGCTTTGTTCTCCGATGGCGTGTGGACGATCACGCTGGTCTGGCAGGTCATCGGTCTCGGCGGTGGACCCGGCCAGGTGTCGCTGGCGACCGGCTTGGCCGCGGTCGGCATGGTGATCTCGACGCTGGCCGGCGGCGTGCTCGCCGACCGGGTGTCGCAGCGTTCCATCATCATCGGGCTCGAGATCGTCAAGATGGCGGTCTTCGCGATCGTGGCGTTCTGCGCGATCGGCGGCGTCCTGACGATGCCCGTCGTGGCCGCGGCGGCCGTCTTCGGCGGCATCACCACCGGCATGTACTACCCCGCATACTCGGCGTTGTTGCCGGGCATCGTCGCCGCCGATGAGCTGCAGGCCGCCAACGGCATCGAGGGCATCGTCCGGCCGGTGCTGTTCCAGGCAGCCGGCCCGATGATCGCCGGAGCGGTGATCGCCGCGGCCGCCCCCGCCCAGGCGGCGCTGGTCGCCGCGGTGGCCAGCGTGGGTTCGGCCCTGTGCTATCTGCGGATGCGGCCGGTGCCGTTGCGTCGTGACCCGAACACCTTGCGCGGTCCCGCGATTGCCTCGATCGTCACCGATCTGGCCGAGGGATTCGCCTACATGTGGCGCACGCCGTGGTTGTGGTCGACGCTGTTCTTCGCGACCATTCTCGTGCTGGCGACGATGGGGCCGATCGAGGTACTCATCCCATTCGCCCTGCGGGAGCGGGTGCACGGCGGTGCCGGTGACCATTCGCTGGTGCTCGCGGCCTTCGGCGCCGGAGCCGCGATCAGCTCGCTGGTGTTCGCCTCGATCCCGATGCCGCGGCGATACCTCACGTTGATGTTCGGGTTGTGGGGTTGGTCGTCGATTCCGTTGGTGCTCATGGGCGTTGCCGGACACACCTGGGTGTTCATCATCGCCGGATTCATCATGGGGGTGTTGTTCGACGGGCCGATGGTGTTGTGGGGCACGCTGTTACAGCGTCGCGTCCCGCCTGGGCTGTTGGGCCGGGTGGCCAGTCTGGACTTCTTCGTCTCGGTGGTGCTGATGCCGGTGTCGATGGCGTTGGCGGCCCCGGTCAGTCACGCGATCGGACTCACCGCGACGTTCGTGGTGTGTGGGCTGGCGCCGGTACCGTTCGCTGCGGTCTTCTACGTCGCGGCCAAGCTGTGGCGTGACGAGATCGATCACCCGCTCGATCTCTCCACTCCCGGGCCGGCCGTCGCGGTGATGCACGACGAGATGTCGGCGTCGGCGTATGTCGATGCCGAGAACGCCAGGGTGTCCGATCAGGACTGATCCGCCGCGCCGAGGAACTCCGCGGCGGCCTCCACGATCGACTCCGTCAGGGCCGAGAGCAGGGGCGAGGCGAGCTTCCAGTACTGCCAGTAGAGCGGGACGTCGACGCGCCGTTCGGTGAAGGTGACCAGGCGTCCCGCGTCGAGAGCGTCGGCGATCTGCACCCGCGGGACCGCGCCCCAACCCATCCCGTACTCGACCGCTCGGTGGTACTCGGTGGAGGCCGGGATGTAGACCGCCGGTGGATCGGCCGGTGCTGGACTGAGCATGCGCAGTACCTCGCGCTGCAGATTGTCGCTGCGGTCGTATTGCACCATCGGCGCCCGGGCCAGCGCGGCCTCGGTCGGGCCGTCCGGCATCCATCGGGCCAGGTAGTCCGGGGTGGCGACGGGGATGTAGCGCATGACGCCGAGCATCTGCATCCGGCAGCCGCGGATGCGGTCCGGGACCGAGCTGATCGCCCCCAGCACCTCACCGGTCCGCAAATGGTCGGCGTTGCGGCTCTCGTCGTCGCGGATCACCTCGACGGCGGCCGGGTGGCCGTGGTGGAACCGGGCCAGCGCGGGCAGCAGCCAGGTGGCCAGTGAGTCGGCGTTGGCCGCGATAGGCAGGTGCACGAGGGGCTGGTCGTCGTGCGCGCCGTCGGAGGTGACGCCGGTCAGCTCCAGCCGCGCCTCGGTGGCCAGCAGTTCCCACTGTTCGGCCAGCCGGAGCAGCACCTCCCCGTCGCGCGTCGCCCGCACCGGTTTGGTGCGCTGGACCAGCACGCGACCGATGGAGTGCTCCATCGCCTTGATGCGTTGGCTGATCGCCGACGGTGTGACGTGCAATTCCGCCGCCGCGGCCTCGAAAGTGCCCGCCCGCAACACGGTCGCCAGCGTTTGCAGGCCGTCCTGACTGACATCCATATGAAGTCACTCTAATGATTCATGAGAAACATTCGCTGGCCTTCGGATTGTCGCGCTCCTAGCGTTGTCGACATGAACGCATTCCTGCTGCCGGCACTGGCCGGCCTGCTGACCGGTGCCGGGCTGATCATCGCGATCGGACCGCAGAACATCTTCGTTCTGCAGCAGGGTGTGCGACGCGTCCATGTGGCCCCGGTGGTGGCGGTCTGCGCGATCTCCGACGTCGTGCTCATCACCGCGGGGGTGGCCGGCCTCGGTGCGCTCGTAAGCGCCCACCCGAGCGTGGTGACCGCGGCCAAGTACCTCGGCGGGGCGTATGTGATCGTGCTCGGGCTGATGGCCGCCCGACGCTGCCTGCGCAGTCGGGAGGCGATCGCCGACAATGCCGGCGAGGTCACCACGGCGAGTCGCTGGGTGGCGATCGGCACGGCGCTGGCCCTCACCTGGCTCAATCCGCACGTCTACCTCGACACCGTGCTCACCATGGGCGCCATCGCCAATAGTCATGGAAATGGCAAGTGGGCCTTCGCAATCGGAGCCTGCTGTGCGAGCCTGATCTGGTTCTCACTCCTGGGCGGCGGCGGTCGCCGCATGGCGCCGATCTTCGCCAAGCCTGTCGCATGGCGCATCCTCGACGCCGTCGTCGCCGTGGTCATGATCGGGATGGGCGCTGTGTTGGTGGGGTCGGCGTAGGGCGTCATGCCGGTGCTTTTGTGTGTCGACCTCGGCGATGTGTGTCCTGCAGGACACACAAACCCGAAGTCGGCACGGATTCGCAGCGCCTCGCGGGCTCAGACGAGCCCGTGCCGATACGCGTAGGCAACCAGCGCCGCACGGTCGCGGCACGCGGTCTTGGCGAGCAGGTGATTGACGTGGGTCTTGACGGTGCTCACGCCGACGACGAGGTGGGCGGCGATCTGTTGATTCGACATCGCCTGCGCGATCAGGCCGAGCACCTCCACCTCACGCTCGGTGAGACCGTCGGGCGCCTCGGCCGGTGCCGCCTGCGCAGCCGACCGCTCGTGGGACAAGACCGCGCGCAACGCCTTCTCGTCGAGCATCGACCGACCGCCGGCCGCGGCGAGCACCGCCGCCTCGATGGCCTCGGGATCGGCGTCCTTGTTGAGGAATCCGACGGCCCCGGCGTCGAGGGCCTCGACGATCGTGGTGTCGTCGTCGTAGGTCGTCAACGCCACTGCGGCAGTGCGTGATCCGTCGGCGCGCAGCCGTCGTATTCCCTCGATGCCACCGATCCCCGGCATGCGGAGATCGGTGAGCAGCACGTCGGGGTCGGTCCCGGCGACGAGGTCGAGGGCGGATTCGGCCGAGGCCGCCACCCCGAGGACCTCGATGGTGTCGAACAGCGAGAGCATCGACCGCAGGCCCTCGCGCACCACGGTCTGATCGTCGGCGATCACCACCGTCACCGTCACGTCGTCACCCTCTCGTCGTCACCGTCACGTCGTCACCGCCATGATGAGCTCGAATCCTTCCTCGCACGGGCCGTGGGTCAGCCTACCGCCGGCCGCCGCGACCCGTTCGGCGAGACCGGCCAAACCGTATCCGCCGCTGTCGTGTTCGCGATCGGTGAACCCGTCGGGATCGCCGACGGAGAGCATCCGGAGGCCCTCGGACCCGAACTCCATGCGCACCGGTGCGCCCGCGGCGTGGCGTAACGAGTTGGTCAGCCCCTCCATCACCACCGATCGGGCGATTGCGGCCCATCCGGCGTCGAGATCGTCGGGCGAACCCGCGACCGTCACCTGCAATTCGGTTGCGGTACCGAGGCGTTTCAGGGTCGGCTCCAGCCAGGCGCTCAACGGTGCGGCGCTCGCCGCGGGTCCGTCGCGCAACGATCGGACCGCTTCTCGTGCCTCACCCAGGCCGTCCTTCGCCAAGGTCGTTGCGGTGTCCAGCTTTTCGGCGAGGTCGGCCGAAACACCCTCGCGTCGGGCGACGAGCGCGGCACCCTGCAGGGTGATGATCAACCCGGACAAGGTGTGGGCGAGCACGTCGTGGAGTTGGGCGGCGAGTATCCGACGGTTCTCCGCATCGACGGCACGCGCGCGCTCGGAATCGATGATCTCCTGTTGTGCTGCAGCGACTTCGGCGACCTCACGCCGGTAGCGCCGAAGATGCACCCATCCGAACACCACCACGGCGACCATCAGATTGATCACCAGCGTCCACCCGGATTGATGTAGTTGTGACCAGTGGACCGTCAGCGCGAGCATCGGGACGGCGGCCAGGGCGGCGGTGACGGGGAGGGCAACGGGTGCAAGCGCGGACGCGGCCACGCCGAGTTGGGGAATCCACACGGTCGCGCCGCCGGCGAAGGCGACGCCGACGACGACGGCGGCACCGATGACGATCGCCGAGTCGCCGAGTGAGGTGGAGGAGAGAAAGCGCGGCGCGGTCGTGGGTTGCATGCCCCCACGCACCAGGCAGACCACGAGAACCGCGGTGGCGATCCATCCAGGCGCCACGCGCCACGGTGGCACCGACGTCGTGTCGAGTACCGCCGAGGCGATCACCAGCGCGCAGACCGCGTACCGCACCGCGAGGATGTCGGGGCTCGCCCGCCCGGGGTTGAGAACACGCGCAATGCTGGGCACGACTCACCGTATCGAGGGTGTGCCCGCTCGCGGAGTCGCACGCGCAAGGATCAACCCGGCATCCACCCCGGGGTGGACGACCTCGTCGCGAGAGTTGGCGAGAGTGAAGGCATGTCCACAAACACAGCTCTGCCCATCGTTGTCGGCGTCATCGTCCTCGGCTACATCTTCTACCGCCAACTCACCGAACGGCCGATCAAGGACAACCCGCTCAAACTCCCGGTGATCCTGCTGGTGATCGGCGTCATCAGCTCCGTGAACTACCTCCAACACGCACCGCGGTTGACGGTCGGTGAGGTCGTCTCGACGCTGCTCGGGTTCGTGGTGGCCGCGCTCATCGCCGTTCCGCGCGGGCACACGATGCACATCTACCGCAACGCCGCGGGGGTGATGGTGCGACGGGGCAATGCGGTGACCATCGCGCTGTGGTTCGTCGCCATCGGCGCGCACCTGGCCATCGCGGTGTTCGGCCCGACGGTCTTCGGTGAGCCACGGGGCAGCCTCGGTGGGCTCGAGAGCGCGACGATCCTGGTGTTCCTCGGCATCAGCCTCGGGGTGCAGGGGCTCGTGGCGCGCAAGCGCGTGCTCGCCCACGGCCGGACCGCACACAGCCTCGCCGGGTGAGCGGTGCGTATCTTCGACTGCGATGCCCGACGATGGATGTCGCACGGGCTGCCGACACGAGGAGGTCGCGATGACCACGCCGGGGTGGGGACGCATCCGCCAGAACGACATCTACACCGCAGGCATTCACGATCGGCGCCCCACGGTGCCCACCGACTTCGCCGAACTCGAGCGTCGTGCCCGCAAGGCAATGTCGGAGCGGGCGTGGGCCTACATCGCCGGCGGTGCGGGGGAGGGGCGGACGATGGCGGCCAACCGGGCGGCCCTGGATCGGTGGGCGATCGTGCCGCGTGTGCTGCGCGATGTGTCGCAGCGCAGCCTCGAGACGGAATTGTTCGGTGCCCGGTTGCCCGCGCCGATCCTGTTCGCGCCGGTGGGAGCGGGTGGGCTGGCCATGCGTGACGCCGACGTCCACATCGGGCACGCGGCCGCCGAACTCGGTGTGCCCTACATCTTCTCCAATCAGGGCAGTGCGCCGATGGAACGGGTGGCCGCCGAGATGGATCGTGTGAAATCCGGTGCGCCACGCTGGTTTCAGCTGTATTGGTCCACCGACGACGATCTCGTCGGCTCGCTGCTGCGCCGCGCCGAGAACGCCGGCGCCCAGGCCGTCGCCGTCACCCTCGACACCACGATGCTCGGATGGCGACCCCAGGATCTCAACCTCGGTTCGCTGCCCTTCGCCAAGGGTGAGGGCATCGCCCAGTACACCTCCGACCCGCGGTTCACCGAGATCGTCGCCGGTCGCGCCGCGGGTGCGCCCGGCGAAAAACCCGAGATCTCGCTCGGCGCCCTCAAGACCCTGTTCTCCATTGCCCGCAACACGCCGGGAACGTTGCTGCGCAACCTGATCCGGCCCGAGCCGCGCGTGGGTGTGCAGACCTTCCTCGACATCTACTCGCGTCCGTCGCTGAGCTGGACCGAGATCGCCTCGCTGCGCGAGCGGACGTCGCTGCCGATCGTCCTCAAGGGAGTACTGCATCCCGACGACGCCCGCGCTGCCGTCGACGCGGGGGTGGACGGCATCATCGTGTCCAATCACGGTGGCCGCCAGATCGACGGCGAGATCAGCTCACTGGACGCGCTCACCGACATCGCACCGGTCGTCGACGGGCGGTGCAAGGTCCTCATCGACTCCGGGATCTACACCGGCGCAGACGTGTTCAAGGCGCTGGCACTCGGCGCCGACGCGGTGTGCATCGGTCGCCCGCACATGTACGGGTTGGCGATCGACGGCGCCGACGGTGCCCGGGACGTGGTGGCCAACATCATCGCCGAGCTGGATCTCACGCTCGGGCTGGCCGGTGTCACCTCGGTCGACGAGGTGAACACCGACGCGCTGCGACGGATCTGACCCCGCCTGCGACCTCAGACCAGCGGGCGCTTGGTCCGCATCCGCCACTTCACGTCGGCGAGCAGCAGGTTGAACGGGAAGGCGCGCAACGGCTTCGGCAGGCGCATGATGATCGCGCGGGCAATTGCGTTGTGCGTGTCGAAGAATCGCTGCTGCCACGGCTTCATCTCGATGCCCATGGCGGCGCGGAAGCCCTCGGGCAAGAAGCCGAGGGTGAAGATCTCCGAATGCCACCCGAACAGCCGCGAGACGATCGGGTGGGCGAACTCCATGCGAGCGATCGACATGAGGTGATCGCGGATGACCGGGTCGATCTCGAGCCGATCGATCATGCCGTTCCAGTAGTCGTCGAAGTCGGCGCGGGTCGCCGGCCACATCTCTCGTGGCATCTGCAGGGTGGTGCCCATGACGGCGCCGGCCTGGTAGGCCTGTTCGGTGATCGCGTCGGGGTCACCGAAGATGCGCTGCACGTCCTCCCACCCCTTGTAGAGGCAGGCCGCCACCCATAGCTGCAGTTCGGGATCGAAGGCGTTGTACTTCACCGGACTCTCGGGTGTGGAGCGCACCTTGGCATGCGAGCGCCCGACCGCGCGGCGATAGGCCTTGCGCACCTTGGGGTCGCCGCTGGCCGCCACCGCGAGATAGGCGAGCGTGGTGCGGGTGCGCTTGACCGGGTGCTTGAACAGGTTGCCCGAATCCACCCGGCTCTCGTACACGCCGTAGCCGACGGCCGGTAGTGCCAGCTGCATGATCACGTTGGCCGGACCGGCCAGCGTGGCGATGCCCAGCATCTCCATGTTCGCCGCGGGCAGGGCGTCGAGCTCGGCCCGCGACATACGCGCCGCGCGCGGCAGGAATTCGGTGTCCGGGGCGGGTGCGGCGAGGTTGGCCTCGAGGGCACTGTCGTGCGCGAGTGGTGAATTGCCGAGTGCCGTGGCGTCTTGTGTGGTCATGTTCCGACCTCCGATCGGACCGGATGTGCGCGAGACCCCTCGAATCGCGCCAATCTGGTAACGGATGTTTCCCGATTGATTGAACCTGTTCTCGCCGAAAGATGTCAAGGGAGGATGACAAGATGGGAGCCGTGACCGACGGCTCCCCGCGCGATGCGACACCGCAGGCCGAATCGGATGCCGTGCGCGCCGACCCACAGGCCGCCGGTGCACCGCTGCGTTCCTACGGGGGTGTCGACGGCGACGAGCGGATCTCCCGTCGCCGCGAGGCGCTGATGGACGCGACGCTGGAACTCCTCGACGCCGAGGGGGCGGTCACGGTGCGCGGTATCTGCCGGGCGTCCGGGCTCAACCCGCGCTACTTCTACGAAAGTTTCGAATCGGCAGACGCCCTGGTCGCGGCCACGTTCGACCGGGTGATCGAGGAGATCTCGGAGGCGGCGCTGACCGCCTTCGCCGCCGGGGTCGGCGTGGCCGGAAAGGTGTCCGGTGCCGTCGGCGCGATCGTCGACATCGTCGACGCCGACCGCCGCAAGGGGCAGTTGCTGTTCTCACCGTCCCTGCTGTCGCCGGTCGTGGCCGCCAAACGCAACGAATCCACCGGGCTGTTCGCGATGTTGACCCTGCACGCCGCCTCCGATGCGCTCGCGACGGAGGTCGGTCCGGCGGCCATCGCTGCCGCCCAATTCCAGGTCGGGGGGCTCGGTCGCCTCGTCTCCACGTGGCTCGACGACGAGATCCCGCTGGGTCGCGACGAGCTCGTCGCGCTGAGCGTGCGGCTGATGATGTCGCTGGTGGGTGCGGTCACCGACGGTGGTGACGATATGTTGGAGCCATGAGCGACGGAGTGGGTGACACAGGGGTCGAGGAGGCGACAGCGGATTCCCGGTCGGATGGTCCCGAGGGAGCGCACGCGTCGGAGGCCGTGCAGACCACGTCGTCGTGGCGCGATTACGGCGAGGCCGAGCTGCCGGTGCCGCTGGCCGCCGCGCTGGCCGCATTCGCCGAGCACGGCTATCACGGCACCTCGGTCCGGGAGATTGCCGCGCGCGCGGGCCTGTCGGTACCCGGGCTTTATCACCACTACCCGTCCAAGCAGTCGTTGCTGCAGGGGTTGCTCGAGCGCACCATGACCGATCTGCTGGCCCGCTCCGAGCAGGCGATCCGCGAGGCGGGGCCGGAGCCGGTGAGACGCTTCGACGCCGTCGTCGAGTCGCTGTTGCGTTTTCACATGTATCGCCGTGAACAGGCCTTCGTCGGGTCCACCGAGATCCGCAGCCTCGACGACTCCTACAAGCCCACCTACATCGGGCATCGGGACCGACAACAGCACATGGTCGACGAGATCGTCTTCGCCGGGGTGGAGGCGGGCGACTTCGAGACCGAGTACCCCAAGGATGCCGCGCGTGCGGTGGCGACCATGTGTGTCGGGGTCTCGACCTGGTTCAAGCTCGACGGAGAACTCGGTGCCGACGAATTGATCCGCCGGAACCTGGTTCTCGCCCGCCAGATCGTCGGCTACCGTCGGGGCTGAGCTGAGCGCTTGACCCACGACCGGTGGGATGGCAAGGTGTGGTCTCGACAGAGCGAACGCTCGGTCGGCATGGGCTGATCGGGCTTCAGTTGAGGAGACCGAATGCCCATTGACCTGAGTTACGGCGCCGACGTCGAGGATCTGGTCACCAAGACCTCCCGCTTCATCAAGGAGTATGTGCTGCCGATCGAGGAGCGCTTCGGCGGCGACATCGAGGCCGCGGGCGGCGACGAGATCCGCCGGGAGATGAACGCCAAGGCCAAGGCCGAGGGCATCTTCGCGCCTCACGCGCCGGTCGAATTCGGCGGGCTGGGGCTCGACATGTCCGACCGCGCTCCGGTGTTCGAGGCGGCCGGTTATTCGACCTTCGGTCCGGTGGCGCTGCACATCGGGGCGCCCGACGAGGGCAACGTGCACATGCTCGCCCACATCGCGAGCGAGGAACAGCGCCACACCTACCTCGCACCCCTGGCTGCCGGTGATGTGCGCTCGGCGTTCGCGATGAGCGAGCCGTCGCCCGGTGCCGGCTCGGACCCCAACGCCCTCGCCACCATTGCGACCAAGGTCGACGGCGGCTGGAAGATCAACGGCGAGAAGCGATTCATCACCGGGGCCGACGGCGCCGGGTTCTTCATCATCATGGCGCGCACCGCGGGCTCGCCCGGCGACCGGGGCGGTGCGACGATGTTCCTCGCCCCCGCCGACCGCGAGGGCATCGCCGTGGGCCGTCACATCCACACCACCGACCGGTCGATGGTCGGCGGTCACTGCGAGGTCCGGTTCACCGATGTCTTCGTCCCCGATGCCGACGTACTCGGTGAGGTCGACGAGGGATACCGCTACGCCCAGGTGCGGCTCGGCCCGGCCCGCATGACCCACGTGATGCGCTGGATGGGTTCGGCGGTGCGTTGTCAGGACGTCGCGGTCGACTACGTTTCGCGCCGTGAGGGTTTCGGCGGCAAACTCGCCGATCTCGGCATGATCCAGCAGATGGTCGCCGACAACGAGATCGACCTCGCGGCCGCCCGCGCGCTCCTGGTCAAGGCGTGCGCCGAACTCGATCGCGGAGGCCACGCGTCCAACGAGACCTCGATCGCGAAAACCTTTGCCGCCGAGGCATTCACCCGGATCGCCGACCGCTCCATCCAGATGTGCGGTGGCACCGGCGTCTCCGACGACCTGCCGCTGGCCCGCCTGCAGAACGAGCTGCGGCCCTTCCGGGTCTACGACGGACCATCCGAGGTGCACCGGTGGGCGATCGCCCGTCGCACCATCGGGCGTGCCCGCAAGGCCGCAGCGGCCGCGGAGGCCGCCCAGTGAGCGCCGCATTCGATCCCCGGAGCGTCCTCGATCCCGCGGTTCTGCGAAAGTTCCTGGAGGACAACGATGTCGACGTCGCCGGTGATCTGCAGATCGATCTGGTCAGCGGCGGCAAGTCCAACCTGACCTTCTCGGTCACCGACGGGGTGAAGAAGTGGATCGCCCGCCGACCACCCACCGGAGGCCTCACGCCGTCCGCGCACGACATGGCCCGGGAGTGGACGGTGACCAGCGCGCTCGGTGCCACCGATGTGCCGGTGGCGCCGACCGTCGCCTTCGACGCCGACGGTGCGATCCTCGGTGCGCCGTGCACCGTCGTCGAATTCATCGACGGAACCGTCATCCGGACCGCCGCAGAACTCGACGCGCTCTCCGATACGGAGGTCGACCGCAATCTCGACGGGCTCGTCGCCACCCTCGCGGCGCTGCACGCCGTCGACTACGAGACGGTCGGCCTCGGCGAATTCGGCCGCCCCGCAGGCTTTGCCGGTCGCCAGGTGAAACTGTGGGCGCGTCAGTGGGGCATCGTCAAGACCCGAGAGCTGCCCGACGTGGAGCGGCTGTGTGGCATCCTCGCCGACCGCGTCCCACAGGACGCCCGCGCGACCATCGTGCACGGCGACTACCGCGTCGACAACACCATCCTCGACGCCACCGACCCCGGAAAGGTTGCCGCGGTGGTGGATTGGGAGATGTCGACGCTCGGCGACCCGATCGCCGACGTCGCCCTGATGTGCATCTACCGGGAACCGGTCTTCGACACCGTTCTCGGATTCGACGCCGCCTGGACCAGTCCGCGGTACCCGTCGGCCGCCGAGATCGCCCAGCGCTATGTGACCGCGACCGGATACGACCTGGGGGACTGGGACTTCTACCTCGCGCTGGCGAGTCTCAAACTCGGTGTGATCGCCGAGGGCATCAGCCATCGCGCCCGGGCCGGGGCCTCCCCGGAGGCCGGCGCAGAGAAGGCCTCGGAGGCGACGGCGGAGTTCATCGCGGCGGGGCTGCGATACGTCGGGTGAGCACCCGGGCGTAGGCCCTACCGGAAGGTCGCGACACCACCGTCACGGTCGTCGAGGTGGGTGTGCTCGTTGAACGAGACGACCGAGACGCCGCGGCGTCCGACGATCAGCTTGGTCACCGACGCGTTGATCATGGCGCGCGCCACCGCGGGCCACCGCTGCGAGGGCACATCCCACAGGTCGGCGATCCACTGGGCGATCACGCCCGCCGAGGACACCACCAGCACCGTCTGGCTGCTGCCCGCGTGCGCGGCGGCGTCGTGTCCGGCGGCGTCCACGCGTTCGCGGAAGGCGCGGTAGGTCTCGCCGCTACCGTCGTGCGCGGCATCCGGGGTGTCGTCGCGATCGATCCAGGCCGACAGCGAATCGTCGAGCCGTTTCTGATAGTTGCGACCGTCGGCGAACTCGGCCGCGCTCGCCTCGCCGACCAGCGCCGGCAGCGCGTATTCGTTCCAGCGCGGGTCGATCACCGCCTCGGGGGCGTCGTCGAAGCGGCTCAGCACCCCGGCGAGGGTGTCGCGCTGACGCGGCAGATCGCCGCAGATGGCCGTGGTGATCCGCGCGGTCTGCGCGGCCAGGAGATCGCCGGTGAGACCGGCCTGCACGATCCCGGTGGGGGTGAGTCCGCCGACCTCACCGGAGGCGCTCGAGTCCTGCGACCCGACGATCCCGTACGCCTGCGGGTCGGCCTGACCGTGCCGCACCAGATAGATGACACCCATGAACTGAGCCTATTGGGGGCCTCGACGTCGGTGACCTCGAGGGTGGGCATGACCTCTGCCGATGACTTCGCGGGTGCCGACGGGTCAGTCCTTGGTGACGATGCACAGCTGCGATCCCCCGACACCCTTCTCCGGACGGCGCGGACGGCGCAGTTCCGGACCGGGCGGTGGGTGGTGGCGCCGATGATGTTCGTCAATCTGCCCGTCGCCGACGTGTCGCGATCGCGCGAGTTCTTCGGCCGGCTCGGATTCGTCTTCGACGAGATGTTCTGCGATCGGTCCACCCTGTGCATGTCGGTGAACCAGCAGACGATGGTGATCATGCACCGCCGCAACCGTTTCTGCGGCTACGCGTCGTCGCCGGTGGCTGATCTGCGAGCCGGGCGGGAGGCAGTTCTGGCGTTGTCGGCGTCGTCTCGGACCGAGGTGGACCGATGCGCCGACGCGGCGTTCGACGCCGGGGCCACGCCGCTGCGTGCCGCCGACGACCTCGGCTTCATGTATGCCCGCAGTTTCTGCGACCCCGACGGGCACGCCTGGGAGTTCGTGTGGATGGACGGCGCGCAGATCGCCGGCGAGCCGGGTTGACGAAGTGAATGACCGATAGCTGACTCGACAGTAGCGTTGCGCCTGCCGAATGCGATTATTTGTTTCAGCGAATCGCGATGGTCCGTTCCGGGCACCGGATGCGGTGGGGAGGACCACGAGGTGGAGAAGACGCACACAGGCAAGTCGCATACAGGCGAGTCGCACGCAGGCGAGTCGCACGCAGGGCAACAACCGAGTGGAGTCGGTCGCCGGCCGGTTCGTGACCTCATTCGCGAATGGTCACGCTCCGGCGACGAGGGCCGGTGGCTACGCGAGTTCTGCGCGCGGCGCGGGTGGGGACGATTCCTGGCGCACTGCTGTGCCCTCGGCGGGCTGGTGATGGCTCTGGCGGTGCTGTTCAATGCGATCGTGGGCGCGCAACTGGCCTACTCGAGCAGCCGGTTGGTCATGTGGATCTGCGTGGCGGTGGGGGTGCTGTGGGCGCTGCGCTGGCTGGGGCCATGGCCCAGCCAGCGCGAGATCGTCGGGCTGGTCATCGTCGGGGACATCACCATCGGCGCCGCCTGTCTGCAACACTCCGACCGCATCACCGGTATCGCCGGCATCTCGTTCTTCGCCGTCCTCGGCATCGTGGTGGCACTGTTCTCCACCCCGAGCGTGCAGGCCGTCCACCTCACCGTCACGGGCGTGGTGCTCGTGGTCCTGCTGATCTTGCTGGGCCGGGGGCAGGGTATCGCCGTGCTCGTCGGGGTCGGGATGCCGAAGGCGTTGGGGGAGATGATGGTGTGTGCGGGCCTGCCGGTCGTGCAGTTCGCATACTGGGTGATGCGTACCAACGCCGACGACTCACTGTGCGATCCGTTGACCGGCGTCGCCAACCGGCGTGGCCTCGTCGACCATCTGGCACGTCTCGACGCCGAGTCCGTGGTGCACCCGGTCTCCGGTGAGGCGTGCGGCGTGATGTTGGTCGACGTCGACGACTTCAAACACGTCAACGACACCTTCGGGCACGGTGCCGGCGACGCCGCGCTCACCCGGGTGGCTGACGTACTCACCGAGGTCTTCGGTCCCGAGGCACTCATCGCGCGCGTCGGTGGCGACGAATTCGTGGTCATCGGCCGGGTCGGTGACCACCGGTTCCGGGCATGCGCCCGGGCCGCCGCCCGCGCGATCAGTGCGTTCCCGGACCCGTCGATCACCGTGTCGACCGGAATCGCCACCGCAGCAGAGCCGTTGTCGGCCAACCTGTTCGACGAGCTGGTCGAACAGGCCGATCAGGCCATGTACCGGGCGAAGGGTCGCGGGCGCCCGCGGCGAGATGGAGTGGCGTCGGAGAACATCGCGTGACGGGCGGGCGACTCAGTCCGGCTGGTGATACGCGCTGGGGCCGGCCGCGGCAGGAGCGTCGTACGGGGTGGCCGGGAGCCCGAAGCGGGCGAAGTCCTGCTCCATGGTCTCGCTGAAGAAGGCGACCACGTGGGCGACCGCACGGGCTTCGGGGTCCAACTCGAGAACCTGCAGTTGGAACGGACGATGGACGCCGTCGGGCTCGCGCATGTACAAACCGAAGGCCGGCTGCCCGTTGGCGATGGTGGGCAGCAGGATCTGATCGCCTGCCTTCTCGGCAGGGCAATTGCCGCGGATGAGCGTGCCGATGGCTTCGCCGCCGAGATACCAACCGGTGAACGGCGGCATCTCCCAGATCGAGGAATCGGTGAACATGTCGACGATGGCGTCGACGTCGTAGCGTTCGAAGGCCGACACGTACTTGGCCAGTAACTCGCGCTTCGCGTCGTCATCGAGTGTGGATGCCGAATCCTCTTCGGTGCGAACATTTTTCAGCTGATCCCGAGCGCGCTGAAGCAGACTGTTGACGGTGGCGGTGGTGACGCCGATGGTGTCGGCGACCTCGGCTGCCTTCCACTGCAACACATCCCGCAGGATCAGAACGGCGCGCTGACGCTCGGGCAAGTGCTGCAGGGCGGCGATGAACGCGAGACGAATGGATTCGCGTGCGCCGACGAC
This sequence comes from Gordonia sp. N1V, assembly GCF_029269935.1. NCBI lineage: Bacteria > Bacillati > Actinomycetota > Actinomycetes > Mycobacteriales > Gordoniaceae > Gordonia > Gordonia sp. N1V. The sequence goes on along the minus strand of NZ_JARJDD010000010.1, from coordinate 97,206 downwards.
ATAGGCGGGGTCGGCGTCGTCGCCCGGCGTGATCTCGTCGACGGTGCCGGCGTACGGCTCGAGCCAGGGGACCTCGTGGTCCTGGGTGAGGGTGTCGGTGGGGTCGTACGCGTCGCCGCCGAGTCCGGACGGCAGCGGGCGACGCTGGCTGCTGCCCAGCGCCGTCAAGCAGGTGTTGGTGGCGATCTTGTGCAGCCAGGTGCGGACCGACGCGCGCCGGTCGAACTTCGCATACCCGCGCCACGCGCGTAGATAGGTTTCCTGGGTGAGATCCTCGGCGTCGTGATGCGACCCCATCATGCGGTAACAGTGGGCGATGATCTCGCGGCGGAAGGGCTCGGTGGCCGCCAGGAACTCGGCGTCGGAGGGGCCGGAGGCCAGAGTCGTCGCCGGAGGAGTGGCGGGGGTGACGGACATGCAGACAAGGCTACGACGGCCCCCCGACAGCTTCCAGGCGATTGACAGACTCACGACCCGGTGGCGGGCCCCGGCGACTTTTGTGCGGCGTGCGTCAAACCCGGGTCGGCGCACCACGGTCGGCCTATCATCGCCGGTGAGCGCCCATGTGTGCAGGTCAGGGCGCGTGTTGCCAGGTGTGACGTGTGCACGTGCGCGCTTGCGGATGCGGCGCGCCGATTGCTAGCTTGAGGTCCATGACGTGCAGCGAGAACAGCCGCATCCCGGAGGTGACCTACATGATCACCGCCCTGGGTTGTCGTCTGCCGTTCGCTCGTGTCCTGTGTTGTTGTCGAATGTCCTGATCGCCGAGTCTCTCAGCGTCCTTTCCCGACGCCCGCGATCTCCTTCGCCTCTTTGACAACCCTTCCCACAACAACGCCATTCGCGGTGCTGAAAGCCTCGGCGCCGCAGCCCCCCCGTCGAGACACTCGACCGTTGGACGCCGATGGCAGCCTGTGGCACATTCACGAGGACACATTCACTCATGACCGCAACGATCGACCACCGCACCCGCACCACCGCTCCGTCGCCCGCCTCGCCGCGCGTCGTCCGGCCCCGTCCGATCCCCGGTGGTTCCGCCCGGGTCGATACGCGGGCGCTGCGCAAGGGGGGTCGAGGCATCCACGTAGCGACCCCGCAACTCGAACTCTCCACCAAGCCCTCGGCGCTGGTGCTGCGTACCGCCCGACTCTCGGGCCCGGTGTTCCGGGACGAAGCCGCCGAACTCACCGGACTGTCCATCTCGACGGTCAACCGCCAGGTTGGCGCACTGCTCAAGGCCGGACTGCTGCGTGAACGCGCCGATCTCGCACCGGCCGGCGCCATCGGGCGGCCGCGACTGCCCTTCGAACTCAACGTCTCGACGTTCCTGACCCTGGGCATCCACATCGGTTACAAGGTCACCTCCATCACCACGCATGATCTGCTCCACCGCGTGGTCGGCGCGATCCAGATCCCCACCCCGATCGCCGACACCCCGGAACAGACCCTCGCCGCAATCGGCGAGAGCGCCCAACGCTTTCTCGGCCGCTGGACCACTCGTCGCGTCCTCTGGGCCGGCGTCGCCGTCGGCGGTCGGGTGTCGCCGGGCGGATTCGTCGACCACCCACGCCTGGGCTGGGAGAACGCTCCGGTCGGGCAGGTCATCGCCGAGTCGGTGGGGCTGCCGGTGTCGGTGGCGTCGCATGTGGAGGCCATGGCCGCCGCCGAGCTCGTCGTGAACCCCAGCGGTTCCGACGCCGATCAGCGGTCGAGCTTCCTGTACTTCTACGCCCGCGAGATGGTCGGGATCGCCTTCAGCGTCGACGGCACCGTGCACACCCCTGCCGGAGGGCCGCCGGTGATCGGGCACTTCCCTGCGTCGGGTACCACGCTGCTCGACCCGAACCGGACCGGTCGGCTCGAGCCCACCGTGTCGGATACGGGTGTCGTCGAGGCGGCGCAGTCGCTGAATCTGCCGGTCAACGACATCGAGGGGGTGCTGGCTCTGGCCCGCAGCGGTGACGCGACCGCCCGCGCCCTGCTCGAGGAGCGAGCTCAGGTACTCGGCCGTACGGTGGCGCTGATCGCCGACATCTTCAACCCCGATCACGTGATCCTCGGTGGGCAGGCCTTCACCGACTACCCGACGACCCTGCCCGTCGTCGCCGGATCGCTGCGGGAGACCTCGGTGGTGCCCAATCGCGATGTCCGCGTCTCGCATTCGGGCACGACGGTCCAGCAGCAGGCAGCCGGTGCGGTCTCCCTCGACGCCGTCTACAGCGATCCGCTCGCCGCGCTCGCAGTCACGGAGTAGTACGGAAACAGCCTCGGCGCAAGGGGGTCTCGAGGCTTCGTCGCTATCGCTCCTACGCACCTCGACCATCGGGGTGGGATGGTCGCTTGCCGTTGGTCGAGGTGTGACGAGCCCCCTGGGGCGAGGAGCCTCGAGACCGTTGTCGGCCGGTGCTGGTTCGGAATCGGCGTCGGCGCAGGGGGTCTCGAACCGGTGGTAAGCACGTCGACCATCGGCGGCGGGTGCTCCCTGCCGGGTCAGTCGGCCGTGCGCTTGGCGTAGTTGCGCAATGCGAACGGGGAGAAGATCGCGGTCAGGATGATCGCCCAGATGAGCGTTGCCAGTTCGGGATGACGCAGCGGCCAGGCGGCGTCGGCCGCGGCGTCGGGGCCGTTGCCCCAGAGCACGCGCATCGCCTGAACCAGCGCCGACATCGGGTTCCATTCGGCGATCGCCCGCAGCCACGACTGCATGTTCTGCGTGGGCACGAAGGCGTTGGAGACAAAGGTGATCGGGAACAGGATCGAGAACATGAACCCGTTGACGGCCTCGACACTGCGCAGCCACGAACCGATCAGCACACCGAACCAGATCATCCCGAAACCGAAGAGCAGCACCAGCGCGAAACCCAACGCGCCCTCGGCGACCGAGGTGGTGATCCGCCAGCCGATGATCAGCCCGGTCAGGGCCATCACGACGATGCCGATCGAGGAGTGGATGAGGCTGGCGATGCTGCGTCCGACCAGCACCGACGACCGGCGGATGGGCAACGACCGGAAGCGGTCGACGATGCCCTTCTCCAGGTCGGCGGTGATCCCGGTGGCGACGATGAACGCGGTGAACACGATCGTCTGTCCCATGATGCCGGGCAACAGATATTCCTTGTAGCTCACCCCGGGTACGCCGAGGCTGATCGCCGGACCGAAGACGAAGGCGAACAGCACCACGAACATGATCGGCTGAATCGTCACATCCGACAGCATCTCGGGCATGCGTCGGGTATGGATGAGATTGCGGCGCACCATGATCCAGGACTGCTGCGCCAGGTTCGTCTGGTGTACCGCAGGCCGGTCGGTACGGGCGGTCGCGGTAGTGGAGGCACTCGTGGTGGTCATGCTGCTCCTTCGTTGGCCGACTCGTCGTCGGCAGGGGCGTCTTCGGCGCGATGGCCGGTGAGGGAGAGGAAGACGTCGTCGAGGCTCGGACGGACCAGGCCGAGGTCGTCGACGGCGATCTGTGAGTCGTCGAACCAGCCGGCGATGCGCGTCAGATCCGACAATCCCGCGGCAGCGGTGGTGACGGTCCGCGCGTTCTCGTCGACGAAGACCTCGTTGCCGCTGCGCGACAGCAGGTCCCGTGCTTGCGGGAGGTCGGCGTCGTCGGAGACGGTGATCACCACGCTGGCCGCGCCTGCCTGTTGTTTCAGCTGCAGCGGCGTGCCGTGGGCGATGATCGCGCCGCGGTCGATGACGACGATGTCGTCGGCGAGCTGATCGGCTTCCTCCAGGTACTGGGTGGTCAGCAACAAGGTGGTTCCGGACTTCACCAACTCGCGCAACACGTCCCACAGTTCGTTGCGGCTGCGCGGATCGAGGCCGGTGGTCGGTTCGTCGAGGAACAGCACCGGTGGTGCGGCCAGGAGGCTCACGGCCAGGTCGAGTCGTCGGCGCATACCACCTGAGTACGAGCGGACCTGTTTGTCGGCGGCATCGGCCAACGAGAACTGTTCGAGGAGCTCGACGCTGCGCCGGGCGAGGTCGCGACGGCCGATGCCGTAGAGCCCGCCGATCATCTTGAGATTCTCGCGACCGGTGAGGATCTCATCCACGGTGGCGGCCTGCCCGGTCAACCCCATGTTCCGGCGCACCGCGTCGGGTTCGGCGATGACGTCGTGACCGGCGATGCGCGCGGTGCCACTGGTCGGGGTGGACAGCGTCGTCATCATGCGCACGATCGTCGTCTTGCCGGCGCCGTTGGGGCCGAGCAGCCCGAGAACCGATCCCGGGGCCACGGAGAACGACACGCCGTCGACGGCGGTGAAGTCGCCGAAGGTCTTGACCAGATCGACAGCTTCGATCGCGGGATGGTCGCCGAATGCGGCTCCTGAGGAGGGTGCTGCGGTCATGGTTCTCCACGCTAGTAGACGGAACGGGTGGGTTGGCCAGCGATTTTCTCGGCGCCGGCAGTGCTCGCAGGTATGGACCGCGAGCGCATGCGCAATTCATCGGTGAACGAGCAAACACACGTCGAATACCGCGAATACGGCTGGTGAGCGACGATCTCTCCGATTCTGCGGATAAGCTACGTGCCATGCCCTCGATCCGGATCCGTGATGCGGCGCTTCTGCTGGGAGTCAGCGACGACACCGTGCGGCGATGGATTGCGGCCGGAACGTTACCCGCGAGCACCGACAACGCTGCCGGGTCGGCCGGCGGGGTCACGACGGTCGACGGTGCGCGCCTGGCCGAGATCGCCGTCGAACGCGCCCACGCCGATGCCGCGACATCGCCGATGCTGACCTCGGCGCGCAACCGGTTCACCGGATTGGTCACCGATGTCGAGATGGACGGGGTGATGGCCAAGGTGGGTCTGCAATGCGGGCCGTTCGCCGTGACCTCGCTGATGAGCGCCGAGGCGGCCCGCGAACTCGAACTCGAGCCAGGTGTCGTGGCGACCGCGGTGGTCAAGGCGACCACCGTCATCGTCGAACGTGCCGCCGCGGATTTGTGACCCGTCGTTCAGTGAGCGATCCCGATATCTCCCGTAACCCCGACAAGGAGTACAGATGACCACGGTTCGACGTGTGACCCGCTTGGCGTGCCTGGCGAGCGCCGCAGCGCTCATCGCCGGCCTCGCGGCGGGTTGTTCTTCCGACGACAACGACAAGACCCCGCTGACGGTCTACGCGGCGGCGTCGCTGAAGAAGACGTTCACCGAGATCGAGACCGCCTATGAGAAGCAGCATTCCGACGTCGATGTCACGCTGAACTTCGCCGGGTCGTCGGCGCTGGTGAATCAGATCAAGCAGGGTGCCTCCGCCGATGTCATCGCGACCGCCGACGAACCGACCATGGGCAAGCTCGGCGGTCTCGTGAACGCGCCGCAGGTCTTCGCCCGCAACACCCTGGTGATCGTGACCGCGAACGGAAATCCCAAGCAGGTGCGGGATTTCGCGAGCCTTTCCGATCCGTCGATCCGCACCGTGGTGTGCGCCGTCGAGGTGCCCTGTGGTGCGGCCACCGCCGAGGTCGAACGCAATACCGGCGTCGACGTCAAGCCGGTGAGCGAGGAGTCGTCGGTGACCGCGGTACTCACCAAGGTCACCTCCGGTGAAGCCGACGCCGGACTGGTCTACGTCACCGACGCGAAGACGGTGCCCGGCAAGGTGACGGTGGTCGACGACGCAGCCTTCGGCAAGGTCGTCAACAACTATCCGATCGCGACGCTCAAGGCGAGCAAACATCAGCAGCAGGCAACCGATTTCATGAGCTTCGTGCTCGGCGAGACCGGTCAGAAGATCCTCACCGACGCCGGTTTCGCCGCGCCGAACTGACCCTCGCCGATCTCCGGATGCGCCGCGTTCCCCAATGGATTCATCTGCCCGCCCTGCTGGGGGTGGCGCTGATCCTCATCGGGCCCCTGGCGATCATCGTGCGGATGCCGTGGGGGATCTTCGTCTCCTCGGTGACCTCACCGGATTCCGTTGCGGCACTGCGGTTGGGGGTGGTCACCGCGGTGGTGTCCACCGTGGTCTGCGTGGTACTCGGGGTGCCGATGGCCATCGTGTTCGCCCGCTACGACGGCGTCGTCGTCCGGGTCGTCCGCGCACTGGTTCTGCTCCCGCTGGTGTTGCCGCCGGTGGTCGGGGGAGTGGCCTTGCTCTATGCGCTCGGTCGATACGGTCTCGTCGGACAGTACCTCGACCGCGTCGGCATCACGCTGGCCTTCACCACTCCGGCGGTGGTGATCGCGCAAACCTTTGTGGCACTGCCATTTCTGGTGCTCAGCGTGGAGGGCGCGTTGCGCAGTGGTGATCAGGGGTTCGAGCGGATCGCGGCGACTCTCGGTGCGTCACCGACGCGCACCCTGTGGCGGGTGACGCTGCCCATGGCGCGTCCGGCGCTGCTGGCCGGTGGGGTCCTGGCATTCGCCCGTGCACTCGGCGAGTTCGGTGCCACCATCACCTTCGCCGGGAACCTTCCCGGAACCACGCAGACCGCACCGCTCAAGATCTACCTCGACGCGATCAACGACCCGAGTCAGGCGTTGCCGCTCGCCCTGGTGTTGATGGTCGTGGCCCTGGTGATCGTCGTCGGTGTCCACCTGCGACGCTCGACCGTGGTGGCGGCGTGACCGGTATGGCGATGAATTCGCTCGAGCAGCAGGGTTTTCGAGCGTCGGTGCGGTGCACTGTCCCCGATCTGGTCGCCGATATCGAGGTCGCGCCCGGCGACACCCTCGGCATCATCGGCCCGAACGGAGCCGGGAAGTCGACCTTGCTGTCGATCGTGGCGGGCCTGCGTCGCACCCCCGACTCCAGGGTCGCGGTCGGATCGCGAATTCTGCAGGGCGACCGGACCTTTGTGGAACCACACCGTCGATCGGTGGTGTTGCTCGAGCAGAAGGCCAGACTGTTCGGTCATCTGTCGGTGCGGCGCAACGTCGAATTCGGCCCGGCGGCGGCCGGGTTGTCGCGCAAGGACATCCGGAATCGGGCACAGTGCTGGCTCGACGCGGTCGGGGTGGCCGACCTCGCCGACCGCATGCCGTCGGGGCTGTCCGGTGGGCAGGCGCAGCGGGTTGCGATCGCGCGTGCGCTGGCCACCGAACCCGAGGTGCTGTTGCTCGACGAGCCGTTCGCCGCGCTCGATGTCGATGTGGCCCAACAGATGCGTTCGCTGATGCGTCATCTCCTCGCCGACCGTGCCGGGATGACGGTGCTGGTCACCCACGATCTGATCGACGTGGTCAGCCTCGCCGATCGGATCGCGGTGATCGACGACGCCCGCATCGTGCAGACCGGCCCCACCACCTCGGTGCTCACCCGGCCCGAATCGGCGTTCACGGCGTCGCTGGCCGGGACGAACCTGATCGTCGGGCAGTTGCGTGACGCCGGCATTGTTGTCGCCGACGACGGCATCCGGGTGGTCGGTACCGTGGTCGAATCCGCAGCCGCCGGTCGGGCGGCGGCGGCCTTCTCGCCGCGCGCGGTGGCGGTGTATCTCCGAGACCCGCAGGGCAGTCCGCGCAACAGTTGGCACGGAGTCGTGGAAGACGTGATACCGCAGGGTGATCGGGCGTTGGTCCGCACTCGATGCGGCGAGCATCGGATCGGGGCCGAGGTGACCTGGGCGTCGATCGTCGACCTCGATCTGAGTCCGGGCACCGACGTCGTGCTGAGCGTGAAGGCCACCGAGGTCTCGGTCTACGGCGCTGCCGGATCACCCTCGTAGTACTTGTTGGCCTCGAGGACCTTGGCCCGCAGTTTGCGATACCCCCGCACCGACAGTGGTGAGATCGACCGCAGGTGAAAGGGTTCGGCGTCGGTGAGGTCGGCGGCAAGTGCCTCGTCGACCAGGACGGTACCCGGCCGGGCCGAACCACACAGGCGGGCAGCGATGTTGACCGGTTCACCGAAGAGGTCGCCGAGCCGGCTCAGGACGGCACCGCGGGCGAGCCCGACTCGTAGGGGTGGAATCGGTCCGTCGTCACTGAGTCGCTGGATCGCGAGCGCCGCGGCGGCGGCGTCGGCACTGTCGTCGAAGCTGAACATCACCGCGTCGCCGAGGGTTTTGATGACGTGACCGCCGCGGTCGGTGACGATGTCGAAGGTGCGCTCCTCGAAGTTCTCGAGTAGATCTTCGAGCTCGCCCATCCCGATGCGCCGCGACAGGCTTGTGTAGCCGACGATGTCGGCGAAACCGACCACGAGATCGTGCTTCTCGTCGGAGTCGCGGGCGACGTCGCGTTCGAGCGCGATCTTGAGGTGACGCCGCCAGATCAATCGCTGGATGACATCGATGGCGCCGATCATCTGCTCGCGGGTCCACGGGACGTCCGGATTGCGATCGAGATCCAGGATCTGGTCGGCCTGCCATTCGGTCAGCCGCGACATCGTTTGTCCGATCGCCCGGGCGGTGGCGATCTGGGCCTGCTCCGGCAGGGTCTCCTCGGAACTGGCGAACAGCCGCAAGGCGTCGACCTCGTCGGCGGTGAAGATCTTGTCGGTCGTGGTCCGATGCGCGAAACCGAAGGCGTTCCACAGCCTCTCGGCGTACTCCGGCGAGACTCCCAGCTCGGCGATGAGCTCGTCGCGGGAATAGCGTGGCTCACCGGGATCAGCGGCGGAACTCATCGGGGCGGCTCCCGTCGTCGTGGTCCCGGTGAGTCTAGCAACGGTGGTGGCGTACGCCGCTGACACGAGCCTCGTGTCAGACCCCCAGGACACCCTTCATCAGATATGCCATCCGGGCCGGGAAGTCGGGGCGCGAGGTGCCGCGTCGGACGCGGACGGCGTCGTTGACGATCGACAACGCGGCGTGTACGGCCACGCCTGCCTCCGGCCGGTCGAGGTCGGGATGGGTGCGCGTCATCAGGTCGACCCAGCGGGCGACGTAGTTGCGTTGGACGTCGAGCAGGTCGGCGGCGTCGGACTGGCCGATGAAGACCGCCGAGTTGTTGAAACCGACCGACAGGTCCGGGCTGGAGGTGAGCGTCGAGACGTACGAATCGACCAGCAGGGACAGGAGTTTCGCGCTGTCCGACGTGGTCGAATGAGCGGCCATCGCGCCGGCCTCCAGCCGGGTGGCGCTGCGCCGGCCGATGCCGACGAGGATGGCGAGCTTCGAGCTGAAGTGCCGGTAGACACTCGGACCGGTGATCCCCACCGCGGCGCCGATATCGTCAACGCCCACACCGGCATAGCCGCGTCGGGCGAACAATTCGGCTGCGGCGTCGAGGATCTCGTCGCGGCGGGTACGGGATCCGCCGGTCATCACCGGCGCCGGCACCATCGGCGGGGCCGAGTCGGGTCGCAGGGTGATCAGCCGATGCACGAGGATCTTGAGCTCGGCCAACGACCGGGTGGCCGACAGGCGCGCGTTGTGCACGCCCAGACTTCCGGCGACGCTCAGCGTCGCCCAACACAATTCGACGGCCTCGCGTTCGGGCATGCCGGTGCCCGCGGCGAGGACCCCGGCCCACCGGTGCATGACGCCGCGGATGCGCAGGACGATCACCCGGTTCTCCTCCTCGCTGAGGTGCTGGCTGGCCGAGCGCCACAGTGACGTGGCCGCGGGTCTGCGCACCCCGATCGAACACACCGCGTCGACGAGTTCCTCCGGGCTCGAGTCGGTGCCCTCGAGCAACCGGTCGGTGCACGCCTCCAACTCGTCCACGCCGCCCATCACCGCGGCCAACAGCAAGGCGTGCTTGTCGGCGAAGTGCCGGTAGACCGAGGGCGCGGTGACACCGGCCGCCCGCGCGATGTCGGCGAGGGCGACCTGGGTGTAGCCGCGCTCGGCGAATAGCGTCGCCGCGTGGTCGGCGAGCTGCCGCTTGCGGTCGGCCGGTCGGGCGCGGGTGGGCTTCGGGCTAGGCATGGTGAATCGACCATAGCGCAGAATTGCCGGTCCGGATCAAGTGTTGACCACCGGGTATGGCCAAATAAGTTATTCCGCGTTAGCCTGTCGTGGTAACCGTCTCCGGTTCATGTGAAAGGAACACAGCATCGTGGCCGATCAAGCATTCATCTACGAGGCGTTGCGTACGCCGCGTGGCAAGCAGCGCGGCGGAGCGCTGCACAGCATCAAGCCGGTTGATCTCGCATCGGGGATCATCAACGAGGTTCTCGCCCGGCACGGGGGACTCGACCCGGCAGAGATCAACGACGTGATCTTGGGTGTCGTGTCGCCTGTCGGTGAGCAGGGCGGCGTCATCGCCCGCACCGCGGCTCTCAACAGCGGTCTGCCCGAGACCGTCCCCGGCACCCAGATCGACCGCTTCTGCGCGTCGGGCCTGGAGGCCACCAACATGGCGGCATCGAAGGTCGCCTCCGGCTTCGACGATCTGGTCCTGGCCGGCGGCGTGGAGTCGATGAGCCGTGTCCCGATGGGCTCCGACGGTGGCGCCCTGTTCATGGACCCGGCGACCGCCTATGACCACTACATCACCCCTCAGGGCATCGGTGCCGACACCATCGCCACCATCGAGGGCTTCAGCCGCGAGGACGTCGACGCCTACGCCGTCGAGTCGCAGAATCGCGCCGAGAAGGCGTGGACGAGTGGTTACTTCGCCAAGTCGGTGGTTCCGGTTCGTGACATCAACGGTGTGATCGTGCTCGATCACGACGAGCACCGCCGTCCGGGCACCACCGTGGAATCGCTGGGCAAGCTCAAGCCCGCCTTCGCCGCACTCGCCGAGATGGCCGGCTTCGACGACGTGATCATGCAGAAGTACCCCTTCCTCGAGAAGATCAACCACGTCCACACCGGCGGTAACAGCTCCGGCATCGTCGACGGTGCCGCGGTCGTGCTGCTGGGCAGTGAGGCGGCCGGCAAGCGCAACGGCCTGACCCCGCGCGGTCGCGTCGTGGCCTTCGCCGAGGTCGGCTCGGAGCCCTCGATCATGCTGACGGGTCCGACCCCGGCGACCGAGCTGGCGCTGAAGAAGGCCGGTCTGACTGTCGACGACATCGACGTGTTCGAGCTGAACGAGGCGTTCGCGTCGGTCGTCATGAAGTGGATGAAGGATCTGAAGATCCCGCACGAGAAGGTCAACGTCAACGGCGGCGCGATCGCGATGGGTCACCCGCTCGGTGCGACCGGCGCGATGATCTTCGGTACCTGCCTCGACGAGCTCGAGCGCACCGGCGGTCGCTACGGCCTGGTCACCCTGTGCATCGGCGGCGGCATGGGCGTCGCGACCATCATCGAGCGTCTCTGACGGCCACCTCACCAAAGGAATCTGCGAAAAACCATGAGTGACAACATGATCAATTGGGAGAAGGATGCCGACGGCGTCGTCATCCTGACCATGGACGACAAGAGCCAGGGCGCCAACACCATGAACCAGACGTTCATGGACTCGATTGCCGCCACGGTGGATCGTCTCGAGGCGGAGAAGGACGACATCACCGGTGTCGTCATCACCTCGGCGAAGAAGACCTTCTTCGCCGGCGGCGACCTCAAGGACATGACCGCCGAGCAGACCCAGACCAAAGAGGAGATCGCCACCGCGATCACCGAGCGCACCAACGGCATGAAGAAGGTGCTGCGTCGGCTCGAGACCCTCGGCAAGCCGGTCGTCGCCGCCATCAACGGTGCCGCACTCGGTGGCGGCCTCGAGCTCGCGCTGCACACCCACCACCGCATTGCCGCGGACATCAAGGGTGTCCAGATCGGTCTGCCCGAGGTCACCCTCGGCCTGCTGCCCGGTGGCGGTGGCGTCGTGCGTACCGTGCGTCTGCTCGGCTTCCAGGCCGCGCTGATGAACGTGCTCCTGCAGGGCCCGCGGTTCAACGCCGCCAAGGCCAAGGAGACCGGTCTCGTCGATGAGCTCGTCGGCTCGGTCGAAGAACTCGTGCCGGCCGCCAAGGAATGGATCAAGGCGAACCCCGAAGCGGTCCAGCCGTGGGATGTCAAGGGCTACAAGATGCCCGGTGGTGCGGTCACCAATCCGTCGGTCGCGGCCAACCTGCCCGCCTTCCCGGCGATCCTGCGCAAGCAGATCAAGGGCGCCAACATGCCGGCTCCGCGCGCCATCCTGGCCGCGGCCATCGAGGGCGCCTACGTCGACGTCGACACCGCCGACATCATCGAGACCCGCTACTTCGTGTCGCTGGTGACCGGTCAGGTCGCGCAGAACATGATCAAGGCGTTCTTCTTCGACCTGCAGCACATCAACAACGGTGGCTCGCGGCCGGAAGGCTACGACAAGTACACCGCCAAGAAGGTCGGCGTCATCGGCGCGGGCATGATGGGTGCGGCGATCGCCTACGTCTCGGCCAAGGCCGGCATCGAGGTGGTCCTCAAGGACATCGACATCGAGGCTGCCAAGCGGGGCAAGGGCTACTCGGAGAAGCTCGAGGAGAAGGCGCTCTCGCGGGGCAAGACCACCAAGGAGAAGAGTGACGCGCTGCTCGCGCGGATCACGCCGACCGTCGACGCCGCCGATTTCAAGGGTGTCGACCTCGTCATCGAGGCCGCCTTCGAGTCGGTCGAGGTGAAGAACAAGGTGTTCCAGGAGATCGAGGACATCGTCGAACCCGACGCGGTGCTCGGCTCGAACACCTCGACGCTGCCGATCACGATCCTCGCCCAGGGCGTCAAGCGCCAGGAGGACTTCATCGGCATCCACTTCTTCTCGCCGGTCGACAAGATGCCGCTGGTGGAGATCATCCGTGGTGAGAAGACCTCGGATGCGGTGCTGGCCAAGGTGATCGACTACACCCTGCAGATCCGCAAGACCCCGATCGTGGTCAACGACAGCCGCGGGTTCTTCACCAGCCGGGTCATCGGCACCTTCATCAACGAGGCCATCGCGGCCGTCGGCGAAGGTGTGGAACCGGCACTGGTCGAGCACGCCGGCACCCAGGCCGGATACCCGGCCGCACCGCTGCAGCTGTCCGATGAGCTGAATCTCATCCTGATGCAGAAGATCCGTAAGGAATCCCAGGCTGCCGCCGAGGCGGAGGGCAAGGAATTCCCGCAGCACGGATCGTTCGCCGTCATCGATTACCTCGTCGAGCAGGGCCGTCCCGGCAAGAAGGAAGGCGCCGGCTTCTACGAGTACGACGAGAACGGCAAGCGCGTGCGGCTGTGGCCGGGTCTGCGGGAGAAGTTCAACTCCGGAAGCAGCCAGCAGTCGCTCGAGGACCTCAAGGAGCGCATGCTCTTCGCCGAGGCCGTCGAGACCGCGCGCTGCATCGAGGAAGGTGTCATCACCTCGGTGCCCGACGCCAACATCGGCTCGATCTTCGGCATCGGCTTCCCGGCCTGGACCGGCGGTGTGGTGCAGTACATGAACCAGTACGAAGGCGGCCTGGCCGGCTTCGTCGAACGCTCGCGCGAACTGGCCAAGAAGTACGGCGCGCAGTTCGAGCCGCCGGCCTCGCTGGTGGAGAAGGCGAACAAGGGCGAGAAGTACTGAGCCGCTTGATGAGCTGAGCGATACGCGAAAGTGGGGGAAGAATCTTCTTCCCCCACTTTCGCTTTCGTCCGCAGGAAATCTCTGGGGGACGAGTGGGACACCCGGGGAAGAAACTTTCCTCCCCGGGTGTCGTCGTCGGTGGCGACGGTTGCGTCAGTCGTCGTCGGCCACCTGCGCGGCAGCCGAATCGCCCACTCGCGCAGCATCACCCACCGACAACACCAGCCTGGTGCCATGCGGCGCTTCCTGGACCAGGCGCAACTGTGCCAGTGCCGGGTGTGCGTCGAGCACGCGGCCGGCGTTGGCGAGTGAGCGCAATGCAGCCGTCTCCGCGCGTGCGGTCTCCAGCTTGGCCAGGCCGCGTGCCTTGGCGGAGATCAGCTCGGTTGCCGCCGAACGGATCTCACTCGGCACGATGACGTCCTTGAGGAGCGCCTCGGCGACGGTCACACCCACGGTCGCACCGACCGTTCGCGCAGCGGCGAGCACGACGCCCATGTCGACTGCATCACCACGTGCCATCAGATCCTCGAGCGACACCGACGCACAGGAGTCGCGCAGCGCAACCTGAGCCGAGAGATAGATGGCCGACCAGGGGTCGTTGGACTGTTCGACGAAGGCGACGGGGTCGGTGATCGTCGCGCGCAGGGCCACCGTCACGCGAACCGACACTCCCTCGGCCGTGAGGATCTCCTGCGGTGCAACCGAGATGACGCGCGCACGCATGTCGAGCCAGGTGTGGGTTGCCGTCCGACGCCGACGGTACTGGCCGGGTGTCAGCGTCCGGGACAGTCGTCCACGGCGGTATTCGAGAACGCAATGGCCGGCCGGGACGGAGACCGTGGCGAATGCGGATGTGATGATGGACAAGGCGAACCTCCCTTCGGCGGCGGTGTATGGCGGCGGACACCGCCCGCGGGCGGGTGCGTCGGTGGGGACACGCGCGAGACCTCCACGCGTGGCCGCAGGACCGAGGCCCACCGGGGTTCCCGGGGGCGGTGCCGAGTGGGGAGTCGAACCCGGGTGCCGTAGCACGGACCGTAGCCATACCTTAAATGGATGCACGAGAGTACAACGCGCAGAACATGATCGACGGTACCCCGCGATCGGCTGCTCTCTCGTGCGGGAGTGAACTCTGCCAGGGCGGGTGGCGAGGGCGCAAGCGAATAAACGCTCAGCGGATCAAGCCGCGCTCGAAGGCCACCCGCACCGCTGCGGCGCGGTCCTTCACGCCGAGCTTGGGGTAGAGCCGCAGCAGGTGCGTCTTCACCGTGGCCTCACTGATCATCAGCTCGGCGGCCACCTGACGATTGGTGCCGCCACCGGCCACCGCCCGCAGCACCTCGCATTCGCGTTCGGTCAGCGCCTCGAACCGGTTGCGGCTCATCAGACTTGCCGCAGCACTCGGGTCGAGGGCGCTCTGACCGGCTGCGGCGCGGCGTACCGCGGCGATGAGATCGGCACGCGGCGTCGCCTTGAGAAGGTATCCGTCGGCGCCTGCGTCGACCGCGGCCCGGATGTCGGTGTCGGTGTCGTAGGTGGTGAGCACGAGTATCCGTGGCGCGTCCGGGTTCTCGGCTCGCAGCACTCGGATCGCGCCCACCCCGTCGAGTTCGGGCATCCGTAGATCCATCAGCACGACGTCGGGGTGCAGTCGGGCGATCGTGGTGAGTGCCTCGGCTCCATCGGCGGCCTCGCCGATCACCGACATCCCGGGCTCCCGCTCGAGCATGCCGCGAATACCGTCGCGTACCACCGGGTGGTCGTCGACCACGACGATGCTGATCGTCGTATCCGTGGCGTCGCGCATCATCGCCTCGTCTCCGCTCGATCCGCCGAGTGCGGCGTGCCCACGCAATCGGTCGACGCCGGGAACGGTAGCGCCACCGAGATGACACAGCCGGCTCCCGGTTCGGCTTCGATCTCGAGTGTCCCGTTGATCAGCGCGGCGCGTTCGGCCATGGCGGTCAACCCGAAACCGCCGTCCGGACAACGCCGCGTCTCGTCGGGGGTGAAACCGCGCCCGTTGTCCCGGATGTCGAGCAGCAGGGTGTCGTCGAGGTAGGTCAGGGTCGTCACCACCTGGGTGGCTCCGGAATGACGGGCCACGTTGGCCAGTGATTCCTGGGTGATCCGCAGCAGCGCATCGTCACCCACCAGCGGGCGTGGGGAGCCGTCGACCCGTAGCGTCGCCGCGATGTCGTGACGTCGGGAGAACAGTGCGAGTTGCTCCTGCAGGGCGGTGGCCAGGGACCGGGCGGCCAGCGGTAGCGGCTGCAGGGCGTTGACCGCTCGACGTGCCTCGCCGAGCCCTTCGCGCGCAAGGGCTTTCGCGTTCTCGACGCGATCGCGCACCGAGGAGGCGAGATCGTCCTCATCGATCGATTGGAGCTGGGTGACGACGGCGACGAAGCCCTGGGCGACGGTGTCGTGCAGCTCGCGCGCCAACCGGGCCCGCTCGTCGTGGACACCACTGCGGCGGGCCTGCTCGAGGAGCTCCTGCTGGAGTTCGGCGTTGCGAGAGCGTTCGGCGATCAGCTCGTCGGTGAGTTCGCGGCGCCGCAGCAGGGTGGACTCACGGGCATCGATGACGGCCACCACCGCCAGACCGATCACCACGTTGAGCGCCCAGCACAGGATCGAGGCCCACCACGGGTCGAGGAGATTGTGCCAGCCGTTGCGCTGGGTGGCGGTCATCAGCACACACGAGCCGGCGACGCACAGCAGCATGGGCGGCCCGGTGAACAGGGACGCGTAAAGCATGTAGCCGGCCCACGACGCGATCCCGGCCATCGGTGTCACGGCGATCGCGGCGGCCAGCAGTGCGGTGGTGATCCCGAACACCGTGAACCGCCGCCACATCGGCGTGATGTCGATCCGGATCCAGAATTCGGTGAACGCCATCAACGTCAGCATCAGGACGGCGCCGATCACATGGTGCAGATGGGTGGCCGGCACGAGCTGGGCGACCACCAGGCCCGCGAGAGTGAGCACGCGCAGCCCCCACACCTCCGATTGCGGCGGCAGCAACGTATCCGGCCAGGTCAGCGTCGTCCGGCAGTCGATCCACCGGCCGTGGGGCTCGCGTTCTCGAATGCGATGCAGGAGGATGCTGCGAGGCCGGGTGCTCGGTGGCCGTGGGTTGCGGCGTCGGGTGATGCCACGCGGGCGAGGGTGCAGCGCCGCGCGGTTCTCCGACGCGGCTATTCCCACTGGAAGGTCCGCATCGCGATGATCGTGGCGAGTGCTCCCCACACGACCAGTGTGCCGAAGAAGCCGATCGGGGGCCAGCCCGTGGTCGCCGTGTCCACCAATGCCTGGGTGCCCGCGCCCGACGGCGTCAGATTCGAGATCGTGTGCATCCATCCGGGCATCGTCGACCGCGGTATCCACAGGCCCGCGAAGAACTGCAACACGAAGAACGCGAGGGTACCAAATCCCGCTGCCACCTTGGCATTACGGAACAACGACGCGATCACCATGCCCAGGCCGAGAAATGCCCAGCACGACAGCAGATAGCTGACGACGAAGCCGAACAGATGGTGCGGCCACTGGCCGGAGATGATGCCGGGGATCACCACGATCAGCGCGAGGCACACCAGCGACACTCCCATGATGAGCACGAACTGGGCGGTCAACAGCAGGAAAGGGGAGACCGGGGTGGTGCGTAATCGCTTGAGCACACCCATTTCCCGGTACCGGGTGAGGACGTCGGGCAGCGCCTGGACGGCGAGCATCGACAGCACGAACAACACCAGGATGGGCTGGTACACCTGAAAGGTGCTCAGGCCTCCGAAGGAGCCGACGGGCTTGCGGGCGGCCGGGATGGCGGCGATCACGATCGCCGCGGCGACCGGCAGGATCACCGTCCAGAGGACGACACCCGGGTTGCGTACGAGAAGCCGGGCTTCCGAGGCGATCATGGCAGTGGCGGCGCTCATCGTCGGGCTCCTTGCGTCGTGTCGGTATCGGCGTCGGTTGGGGGGTCGGGCTCGGTTGCGGTGGTGAGCGCCAGGAAGGCGTCGTCGAGGCTCGGCTGGTCGACGCGCAGCTTGCGGCAGGCGATCCCGCGCTCGTGCAGCGCGATGATGACCGCCGACGCCACGTTGTCGGTTCCGGTGACGATCACCCTCTCGCCGCTGTGGTCGATGCGGTGGACGTCGGGTAACGCGCTCAGTGCGTCGACGTCGACAATGGCGTTGGGTACGAACGACATTCGCTGGTCGGCGTGCACCGACGCCGCCAACTCCGCCGGGGTGTCGAGCGCGACGACCCGTCCGTCGTCGATCACCGCGACGCGGTCGCACAGACGCTCGGCCTCCTCCATGAAGTGGCTGACGAGCAGCAGCGTGACGCCGGTGTCCTTGAGGTCCTCGAGCAGGCCCCATACCTCGCGGCGGGCGCTGGGGTCGAGGCCGGTGGTGAGCTCGTCGAGGATCGCGACCTTCGGATTGCCGAT
This sequence comes from Gordonia sp. N1V, assembly GCF_029269935.1. Lineage (NCBI taxonomy): Bacteria > Bacillati > Actinomycetota > Actinomycetes > Mycobacteriales > Gordoniaceae > Gordonia > Gordonia sp. N1V. The sequence continues at coordinate 79,366 of NZ_JARJDD010000010.1, read as the reverse complement.
GAGCGCCAGTGCCACCGACAGCCGCTGTTTCTGCCCGCCCGAGAGCTTGGCGAAATAGGTGCGCTCGTGTGCGCGCATGTCGAGCCGCTCGAGCAGTTCCCGCCAGTCGCGCGGCGCTTCGTAGAAACTCGAATACAGGCGCATCACCTCACCGACGGTCTGCTTGTCGGGAAGTCGGCTCTCCTGCAACTGGATTCCGAGTGCCTCCCGCAGGCCGCGGTCCTCGTCGGCCGGGTCGAATCCGGCGACGCGGACGTGCCCGCCGTCGCGTTTGCGAAGACCGCCGATGCACTCGACGGTCGTGGTCTTGCCCGCGCCGTTGGGGCCGAGGATGCCGAAGATCTCGCCCTGCGCCACCTCGAAATCGACACCACGAACGACCTGCTTGTCGCCGTAGCGTTTCGTCAGTCCTGCGACCTCGATCATTGCCATGACATCCAGCATGGCCGGATCGAGCGGACAGCGGATCCACCGGATGACCACACCTCGGTCAACCGATCGGTGGACGCGGGGTGGGCTCGCGGCCTGAGGTGGTTCGGACGTTCCTCCCCAAGGTTCTCGTTCTTCCCCTGGCAATTTCTGAGGGAAGAACGAGAGTCTTGGGGAAGAATCGGGAAAGGGGCCGGTCAGCTCGCCAGGAACGCCGCCACCGTCGCCTCGAAGTCCTCCTTGGCCTCGATCATCACCCAGTGGCCACACCGCGGAAAGATGTGCAGTTGTGCGTCGGGGATCAGCCGCATCGGCGCCAGCGCCATGTCGGGGGGACTGACGCGGTCGTCGCGGCCCCAGGTGAGCAGCGTCGGGCAGGAGATCTTGTGCATCATCGCCCAGTACGGCGGGATGTCGGCGGTCGCCATGAACCGCTGTTGCATCGCGAAAGATGCTGAGCCGTACATTGTTCTGGCCGTGGCCAAGGCGTCGGGATTCATCGCCACCTCCCAGCGCTCACTGATGAGTTCCTCGGTGACCAGGGTGCGGTCGTAGACCATCGCGGTCAGCCAACGGACGAGTTTGTCGCGATCGGGGTCGTCCGCGAACTCCTGCAGGAGACGGAGGCCTTCGCTCGGGCTGGGGCTGAACAGGTTGGGGCCGACGCCGCCGATGGTCACCAGCTTCTCGACGCGATCGGGTTTGCGGATGGCCAGGTTCACCCCGACGACGCCGCCCATCGAGTTGCCGATCATCGGCGCCGAGGCGATCCCGAGTGCGTCCATGAAGGTGATCACCGATTTACCTGCGGTCAGTACCGGCATGCCCTCCCACGCATCGCTGACCCCGAAGCCGGGGAACTCGATGACGTAGCAGTGATGGGTCTGGGCGAAAAAGCCGAGGTTACCGCGGTAATTGCGCCATCCGGTCACGCCCGGGCCGGAGCCGTGGAGCAGGATCAGCGGCGGTGCATCGGCAGCGCCGGCCTCGTGGTAGCGCAGCACGCCCTTGTCGGTGGTCAGCTCGCGTCGGGTCGCGTCAAAGGAGACATCCACCCCCACAGACTAGAACGTGTTCTAGTTGTTTGTCATCGGGGTCGGCGGTCAGGTGCCGAGCGCTTCGGCTTCCTCCTCGCCGAACCGCTCCTCGAGTTCGGCAGGGGAGTAGTCGAGGTCGATCTCGGCGACGTCGCGACCGCGGGCCGACTCGATCGCATGCAGCCGTCGCTGCGCGCGATCGGCGGCGTAGGCGAGGAACTCGTTGTTGTCCAGGCCGAACGGTTGCTCGTCGAACTGCTCGTTGACCCACGTGATCATGCCCAGCGCCAACGGCATCAGCTCGCCCATCCGGGTGTTGATCGCCTCCCACAGCGAGTCGTCGGCGGCCACGTGACGACGGCAGGTGAACGTCCCCCAGGCCATGTGGCGCCGCTCGTCGTCGCCGATGAACCGGATCAACCGCTGCATGCCGGGGAAGATGCCGTGCCGGGTGCACACGGTCTGCCACGCGTGATAGCCCGTCAACGCCAGTGACCCCTCGATGACGTGGTTGTAGGTGACGCTGGCGCGGATCTGATGGAGCGGGGACGGGTCGTGGTCGAGGACGTGCAGGCTCTGCGGCAACTCCTCGTAGAACAGCTGACGGTAGTAGGGGTTGTCGGCGACGAAGGACTGCAGATCGTCGTCGAGCCCCACCGCATCCATCCACCGCCGGAACACCTGCGTGTGCTTGGCCTCCTCGAAGCAGAACTGCGACAGATACATCTCGTCGCCGAAGCGCCCCTCGGCGGCCATCGCCTTCATGAACGGCTGGATGTCCTGGGTGACGGCTTCTTCACCCGCGATGAACTGACTGACCAGAAACGTCGTGCTGCGTCGTTGCTCGTCGGTGATCTCGTGCCAATCCTCGGAATCACGGCTGAAGTCGATCGCGGCCGGATCCCAGAACCGCCCATTGCCTTTCACGAACAGCCGCAAGGGAAACGAGTCCCAGTTCAGTCCACCGCGACGCAGCGAGGCGAAGTCCGATCGCGTCGGGCTGGAGTGTTCGGCGAGAGGCTTCTGGGCGATGGTCATCGGGGGTCACCTGCTTTCCCTGTGCGGTGAGTCCGACGCTATCGGGTTACCCGCCGGTTGGGGTTCGGAATCGCTCAACCCTCAGGAAACATTGCCCTCCGACGCCCGAGTACCTGTGGTGACCGGATCGCCGGAGTCCTCGTCGGGCTCGGATCTCTTGTGGGACAGGCTGCTTGGCCACCAGATACGGCTCCCGATGTCCAGTGACAGGGCGGGTACGAGCAGGGTCCGCACGATCAGTGTGTCGACGAGGACGCCGAAGGCCACGAGGAACGCGACCTGCACGAGGAATAGCAGCGGGATCACCGCCAGGGCCGCGAAGGTGGCGGCGAGAACCACACCGGCAGAAGTGATGACGCCACCGGTCGAGGTCAACCCACGGATGATGCCCGCGCGGGTGCCGTGCCGGATCGATTCCTCACGCACCCGGGTCATCAGGAAGATGTTGTAGTCGATGCCCAGGGCGACGAGGAACACGAACGCGAACAACGGGACCACCGGGTCGGCGCCGGGGAAACCGAAGGGGCCGTTGAAGAGCAGGGCCGAGACACCGAGCGTGGTCGCGAACGACAACACCGTGGTCGCCAGCAACAAGACCGGCGCGAGGATGCTGCGCAGCAACAGGATCAGCACCGCGAGGACCACGATGAGCACGATCGGGATGATCAGATTGCGATCGTGGATCGCGGTGGTGCGCGTATCGAGGTCGACCGCCGTCGTACCACCGACCTTCGCGTCGGCCCCGGAGATCGCATGCACCTTGGTGCGGATGCGTTCGACGGTGTCCTGCGCGGCGAGGGACTCGGCGTTGTCCGACAGGGTGGCCTGCACCGCGACCTCGCCGTCGCGGACTACGGGCGCGCCGTTGCTGCTGAGCACACTGACCTGCGCGACGCCGTCGACACCGCGGGTCGCGGCGACGACCTCGTCGGCGCGATCGGCACGGGTGAGAATCCACGTCGGGGTGCCGGCACCGGCGTCGAAATGCTGTGCCTGCAGTTGCGCGCCGGCGACCGAGTCGACGTCCCCGAGGAAGAAGTCGGTCTGGGCGATGCCGTCGGCCTTGAACATCGGGGCGAACGACGCGCCGATGACCAGCAGGATCAACGTTGCGATCCACACGGTGCGGGGCCGCGCCGCGACCCACTGGGCGATCGCGTACCAGAAGCGATGGGTGTTCGAGGTGGCGTCGTCGAAGTCGGCGCTGGTGGCGCTGTTGCTCTTGGCGTCGGTCTTCGTGTCGGGGTCGGGCGTCTCGACCAGGTGCGGGCGCAACGGCCAGAACGCGGCTCGGCCGAGCAGGGCCAGTGCGGCCGGCAAGAAGGTCATCGACGCCAGGAACGAGGCGACGATCCCGAGCGCGGCGACCGGTCCGAGGCTGCGGTTGGAGTTGAGGTCGGAGAACAGCAGACACAGCACGCCGAGGATGACCGTGCCCGCCGACGCCGACACCGGCTCGATGGTGGCCCGCCACGCCCGGCGCAGCGCCGTGTACTTGTCGGCGGTGTGCATCAGTTCCTCCCGGAACCGCGACACCAGCAGCAGCGCGTAGTCGGTGGCGGCGCCGAAGACCAGGATGAACAGGATGCCCTGGCTCTGTCCGTTGAGTTCGAGCCAGCCCTGATCGGCGGCGAAGTACACCGCCCCGGAGGCCAGACCGAGCGCGAAGACCGCTGAGATGAGTACGACGAAAGGCAGGATCGGGCTGCGGTAGACGACGACGAGGATGAGCACGACGACGGCACCGGCCACCAGCAGCAACAGACCGTCGATGCCGGCGAACGCCTCGCCGAGGTCGGCGACCTGCCCGGCCGGGCCGGTGACCTTGACCTCGAGGCCGTTGGGTGGATTGGCCAGCGAGTCCCGCAACGTCTTGACGGTGTCGGCGGGCTCGCCCTTGGTGGAGATCGGGATGAAGACCTCGGCGGCCTTGCCGTCCTTGGAGCCGATGACCGGCGAGAACGCCGATGCGAAGCCCTCTTTGCCCTGCAGTCGCTGGGTCTGCTCGGTGAGGTAGGCGCGGTCGGCGGCCGTGATCCCCGAGTCGCGGACCGCGATCACGATGGCCGGGATCTCGGTGGTGTCCTGGAACCGGGACAGTTGATCGTTGACCTGGGTCGACTCGGCCGAGGCCGGCAGGAACGCGGTGTTGTCGTTGGTCGAGACCGAGGCGAGCTTCCCGGCGAACGGCCCGAGCCCCCCGCCGATGATCAGCCACACCAGGATCAGCAGGGCCGGGATCAGCCAGCGCAGAAACGAGCGCCGGGAAGGTCGAGAGTCGGGCATTTCCGAACTGGCCATGCGGTCATCCTTTCACGAGTCCGGAAGCCATTCGGTGCCGCGGCGGGATCGGAGGGGTCCTGGTGCCCGGCGAACCGTCCGCGTCGGTACTTGCGTACCGATCGCGGTGACGACGACGCCGGTTGCTGTGTAGATGTTTTGCGGCGGAACCTATCTCACGAAATCCATGCCGAGGCGTGCATGGATGGACGACGATGGCGACCGGGGCATTCGACTGTGCCGAGAAAGGGGCAGAACCATGAAGACCAAGGGCGCGATCCTGCGCGAACCCGGACAACCGTGGCAGATCGAGGAGATCGAGGTCGGCGACCCGGTCGCCGGCGAGGTCCAGGTGCGCTTGGCCGCGTCCGGGCTGTGCCATTCCGACCACCACCTGCGCACCGGCGACAGCCCGGCACCGATGCCGGTGCTCGGCGGACACGAGGGCGCCGGGGTGGTCACCAAGGTCGGTCCGGGTGTGACGCGGCTGGCCGAAGGTGATCACGTCGTCACCGCATTCATTCCGGCCTGCGGCACCTGCGAACCGTGTTCGCGGGGATTGCAGAACATCTGCGACGAGGGCGCACGGCTGCTGACGGGACTGTCGATCTCCGATGACACCCACCGCCTGCACACCGCCGACGGCACGCCACTGACGCCGATGTGTCTGCTGGGCACCTTCGCGCCCTACATCACCGTCAACGAGGCCTCGTTGGTCAAGATCGAGGACGACATCCCGCTGCGCGAGGCGGCGCTGCTCGGCTGCGGTGTGGCCACCGGATGGGGATCGGCCGTCGAGATCGGCGACACCCACACCGGCGACACGGTGGTCGTCATCGGCATCGGCGGCGTCGGGATCAACTCGATCCAGGGTGCGGCCGCGGCCGGCGCGCGCTACGTGGTCGCCATCGACCCGGTGCCGTTCAAACTGCAGATGGCCGAGAAGCTCGGAGCGACACACACCTTCGCCTCGATCGAGGAGGCCGCTCCGGTTCTGGGCGAGATCACCTGGGGCAAGATGGCCAACACCACGGTGATCACGGTCGGCGAGATCTTCGGTGACATCATCGCGCCGGCGTTGAGCCTGACCGGCAAGGGCGGCCAGGTGGTCGTCACCGGCATGGGCAACTTCGCCTCGATGGACGTCAAGCTCAACCTCTTCGAGCTGACCCTGCTGCAGAAGCGGGTCCAGGGTGCGATCTTCGGCGGGACCGGACCGCGTACCCAGATCCCGAACCTGTTGCGCGAGTACCGGGCCGGGCGGCTGAACCTCTCGGATCTGATCACCACAACCTACCGACAGGATCAGATCAACGAGGCCTACGACGACATGCTGTCGGGCAAGAACATTCGCGGCATGATCGTCTACGGCGACGACGACTACTGACCTGCACCGAAGTTCGACACCGCGCTAACCGACCGGCCCGTCGTGGCCGGTCGGTTTGCGTCGTGCACTGACCAGCAGGCTCAGGAACCGGATTCCGAGGCCGAGTAGGGCAAAGGTGCTGACCATCTGGATCGACACCGCGACACGGGTTTCCTGAGCGACGGCAGCGATGTCGCCGAATCCGGTGGTCGTGAACACCGTCAGACTGAAGTACAGCGCGTCGATCCGGGTGAGTTTCTCGGTGAAACTACCGTGATCATAGTCGGAGAAGATGAAATACATTGTCGCGAAGGCGATCACGTAGAACGTGGCCAGCGCCACCAACATCTCGAGGGCGGTGACCACCGGGTACGGTGACCGCAGGAAGTGGTGGATCTCGTAGCCGCAGAACGCAATCAGCAATGCAACACCAACCAGGAACCCCAGGGCCTTGGAGTTGCTCGCGGCGTTGATCGGCAACAGGAAATAACCGAACAGCAAGATCACACCCGCCGCGATCGGCCGTACCACGCCGGCGGCCATCTCGAGGCGGGTGACCTCGTGGCCGCCGATCAGCCGACGGCGATGCGGTTCACCAGATCCGGACACGATCGGCGTCCGGGAGGAACAGAGCATCGCCCTCGGTGACGCCGAACGCCTCGTAGAACGCGTCGATATTCCGGACGACCCCGTTGCAGCGGAACTCCGGCGGCGAGTGCGGATCGATCGACAGTCGGCGGATGGCCTCGGCCTCACGGGTTTTGGTGCGCCAGATCTGCGCCCAGCTGTAGAACACCCGCTGGGTTCCGGTGAGGCCGTCGATCTCCGGCACGTCGGTCCCCGAGGTTGCGAGATCGTAGGCGACGAGCGCGATCGACAACCCGCCGAGGTCGCCGATGTTCTCGCCGATGGTGAACTCGCCGTTCACCTTGTACTTCTCGTCGAGACCCTCGGGTGTGAACTCGTTGTACTGATCGATGAGTGTGCGGGTGCGAGTGGAGAATTCGGCGCGGTCGGCGTCGCTCCACCAGTTCACGAGGTTGCCGTCACCGTCGTACTTGGCGCCCTGATCGTCGAACCCGTGGCCGATCTCGTGGCCGATCACCGCGCCGATGCCGCCGTAGTTGGCGGCGTCGTCGGCATCGGGATCGAAGAACGGTGGCTGCAAGATGGCCGCGGGGAAGACGATCTCGTTCATCCCCGGGTTGTAGTAGGCGTTGACCGTCTGCGGCGTCATGAACCACTCGTCGCGGTCGACCGGTGCGCCGATCTTCGCGAACTCCCGATCCTGCTCGAAAGACGCGGCGCGCGCGACGTTTCCGATGAGATCGCCACGATCGACGGTCAGCGCACTGTAATCCCGCCAATGCGCCGGGTAGCCGATCTTCGGGGTGAACTTGCCGAGTTTGGTCAGCGCCTTCTCCCGGGTGGCCGGGGTCATCCACTCCAGTTCGGAGATGTTGCGACGGTAGGCCTCAACGAGATTGCCGATCAGTTCGTCCATTCGCGCCTTGGCCTCGGGCGGGAAATGCTTGGCCACATACAGTCGTCCGACGGCGAAGCCCATCGCGTTCTCGACGAAGCCCACGCCCCGCTTCCAGCGGTCCCGATTGGTCTCCGCGCCGGTCAGGGTGCGACCGTAGAAATCGAAGTTCTCGTCGACGAATGCCGAGGACAGATACGGCGCCGCTGTGCGCAGCAACCGCCACGACAACCAGGTCGTCCAGTCCGACAAGGGGGCCTGGGCGACGAGCGCCGAGACGTCGGTGACGAAGGACGGCTGCCCCACGACCACCTCGGCGAACGTGGTGTCGCCGACCGTGCCCAGACCGCCGAACCACGAGTGAAGATCGAAACCCGATGCCGCGGAACCGAACTCGTCGAGACTCATCAGGTTGTATGTGAGCTCCGCGTCGCGACGGCGGACCACGTCCCAATGGTGGCCGGCGATCGCGGTCTCCAGACGCAGTACCGTGGCCGCCCGGTCGTCGGCGTCGTCGAAGCCGGCGAGGGTGAACATCTGCGCCACATGCGCCCGGTAGGCGTCCAGCGTCGCGGCGTGCTTGTCCTCGCGGTAGTAGGACTCGTCGGGCAGGCCGAGTCCCGACTGCACGACGTGCACGAGGTAGCGGTCGGACTGGCGGGCGTCGGTGTCGACGTAGAACCCGAAGAGCCCGCCGACGCCGTGCCGCTGCAGCCGACCCATGCGTGCGGAGAGCTCACTGACGTCGGAGATCGAGGCGATGGCCTCGAGCTCGCCGGAGATCGGGCCGATGCCGAGCGCTTCGATGTGCTCGGTGTCCATGAAGGAGCCGTAGAGATCGCCGATCTTGGCGGCGTCGGTGCCGCTCTCGGGATTCGAGTCGGCGGCTTCGACGATGATGTCGCGGACGTTCTCCTCGGCGCGATCGCGCAGCACGTGGAAGGCACCGTCGACCGATCGGTCCTCGGGGATGGTGTGGGACTCCAGCCACTTGCCGTTGACGTGGGTGAACAGGTCGTCCTGGACGCGCACGGCGTCGTCGACCCAGTCGAGGTCCAGTCCGGAAGCGGGGAGAGAAGTATTCGACACAGTCACGCGTTCCATCCTGTCACCGCCGTCGCGATCCGTCAGCCGGCATGGTCGGGTAGGGATCACGGGTGTTCGCGAGAAACATCGGATGAGTGCGGTCAGTCCGACGTGGCCGCCCTGCCTCTCGCCTGTTTTCAGTCATCCGGCGAGTAGCTCGACCGCAAAAGCCCAGGTCAGCGAGCGCGGCTACTGGAGAAATGACTGAAAACAGGCGATCGGCTCAGAACTCTTCGAAAGCTGAGTTCAGAACTCCCCGAGTGCCGAGTTCATCGCCCAGTACAGGATCTCGGCGTTCTCGCCGGCCGTCAGCTCCGCGTCGTCGACGTCGGTTCCGCGTGCGGCGTCCCCGGCGCCGAGCTCGATGGGTGCCTGCGGGTCGTCGGCGTCCACCGAGACATCCGCCGACCCGGTGACGACGAACAGATGGGTGAACCGTGCCCCGGGGAGCTGGATCGTCGAGCCCGCCGCGGGTCGGGCGGCATACAGTGTCGCGCCGGCGTTCGCGATCGAAATGGCCGCCTCGTGGGCGGGATCGCCGGAGGCCACCGTCACCAGGGCGCCGGTGGACAGCTCCGCGGAGATGTCGCGCTGGGCGTAGGAGGGGGACAGACCGTGACTGTCGGGCATGACCCACATCTGCACGTAGTGCGTGGTCGAGGTACCCGACCCCGGCAGGTCGGGCCAAGGGTCGTTGCGCTCGGAGTGGTCGATACCGCGTCCGGCGCTCATGCGTTGGGCCAGGCCGGGGACCACCACGCCCGCATGGCCCTCGGAGTCACGGTGAACCAGCGAGCCCGAGCTCACCCATGTGACGATCTCGGATTCTTGATGATGATGTGATCCGAAACCACAATCGGGCGGTAAAAATTCTTCATTAGATGCAATTAAGGCACCATGATGGGTGTTGGCTGGATCATAGTGATCCCCGAAGGAGAAGCAATGGTAGGAGGTGAGCCAGGCGGTCGCCGTCAGGCTCCTGTCTCCGGCCCGAATGACCGTGTAGCCCATACCCCATTATGGGCATCCGAGAGCAGCACGGATTCGGGCCCGTCGCGCGCTGCCCGCACTCCGCAGCCCTCGCCACGGTCGCCGTCGGGTCGTCATCGCGCCGCGGACGACGAAGCCGAGGCGTGGCCCGTACCTCGCGGGCCCCGCGATCGCCGCTTCGACGACAGAACGCCGGTCCGCGCCCCCGGCCGCTCACCCGCTGTCAACAGGCGTGCGGTACCCGGAGCTCCGTCCGCGCAGCGGGCGGTCGGGCCATCCCGGCGGCAAGCGCCGCCACCGACCCCGCGGCAAGCGCCGCCGCCGACCCCGCGCCCCCGCGCGGGTGACATGCCCCCGCGATCCGGTACTCGGTCCGCTGCGGCGTCGCACCCCGACGCCGTGCGCCCAGACCCCGTGCGTACTGCCAAGCACTCGCGCGCCGACGCCCCGCCCAGGTCGTCCACGTCGACAATCGCGGCACCCACGGCACGCGACAGCGGGACGGGCGGCACGTCCGATGAGGGCGTCGTGTCACTGACGAAGACGGCCACTCGCGACAAAACCGCGGCACGAGACACGATCGTGACCGGTCCGAATCCCGACTGCAAGCCCACGGGATCGAAATCGCGTGTGACTAGAGTGAAAATTGTGACTATGGGTACTCGTGTGAAGTGGGCGGTGTTGGCCGCGTGCGTCGTGCTGATCTGTGCGGCCGCATTCGGCATCAAGGAGTTGGTCGCACCGACCCCCGACACCGGTGCCAAGGCAGCGATCAATGCCTTCGCCGCGGCATGGGGACGCCAGGACGCGGCGGCGACGGCGTCGCTGACCACCGCACCCGGCCAGGCCGGTGAGTCCTTCACCCAGACCTTCCAGGCGATGAACGCCCGTGAGGTCGACGTCGAGGTCCGCAAGCCGGTCGAATACAGCGACGGCACGGCGTCGTTCTCGCTGCAGACGACGTGGAAGTTCGACGCCGACCACAGCTTCACCTCGACCACCTCCGGCGGTGCGCGGCACCTGTCGACCGGGTGGAAGGTCACCTGGGACCCGGGCGTGATCTATCCGGGACTGCCCGCGGGCGGCAACCTGCGGGAGATCCGCACCGATGCCACACCGGCGCCGACGGTCACCAGCCGCTCCGGCAAGACTTTCATGTATCTGCAGCCGGTCAACGAGATCGTCCTCGACCCCACCCAGACCCGCAACGTCAACGCCTCTGCGGCGGCCCTGGCCAACGCGCTCGCCCCGATCGCCCCCCTGATCACCACCTCGGTGATCAATCAGAAGCTGGCCCAGACGCCGGGTCAGGCCATCACCGCGGTCACCCTGCGCAACTCCGACATGGCTGTTCTCAGTCGTGACCCGGCGTCGGTGCCCGGGGTCACGGTGCGCAAGGCCGGCATGCTCGTCATGGCCGATCGGCGCCTGTCCTCACCGTTGGAGGCGGGTCTGACCAATTACTGGCAGGCCATCCGCGACGCCACCGCCGGCTGGCAGGTGCAGATGGTCGGGCCGGGATTGGCCCCGCAGCGGCTCGACGGCGAGCAGGGCCCGCCCGGGCCTGCCGTGTCCACCTCGGTCGATCAGGGCGTCCAGCTCAGTCTCGGTGACGCCGCCGTCGAGGTCGGCCAGCCGGCGACGATCATGGCGCTCGACGCCAAGACCGGGGCGATTCTCGGTGTGGCACAGAATGATTACGCGGCCGGCCGGGGCAACAACCTCGACGCCGCCTACCCCGTCGGCACCACCCTCGACCCGGTGCTCGCCGCCGTCGACAAGGCTGCCCGCGCCAACCAGGAGACCACCGATCAGGTGCTCGATCGGCTCGGCCTGGGCGTGCAGTTCACGATCCCCGGCGCCAGCGCGCCGGCCCAGGGGTCGGGCGTCGCGACGATCGACCTGCAGTCGGCGGCGTCGCGGATGTCGATGACCAACATGGCCGCGCTCGGGGTGGCGATGGCGCGCAGTGCGTCGGGCACGATGAGCTCGGTGGCGCCCTACGTCATCAACGGTGTACCGACCAAGGTTGCGGGCGGATCGCTGGGGAATCTCGATGCCGGACTGACCACTCCGATCTGGGCCGCGATGACGAGCACCGCCAAGACCGGCGACGCCAGTGACCTCACCGGCGCTCCCGGGTTGCGTGCGCTGGTCGGCACCAACGGACCCGAGGGCCCCGGATGGTTCGTCGGCGTCCAGGGCGGCAAGGTCATCGTCATCTACACCGAGGGACCGAAGTCCGGGACCGCAGCACTGCAGGTGGCGCAGAAGTACTTCCGGATCAACTGAGTCATCAACCGCGACCCGGTGTGGACCGAGGCCCGATCGTGGCCGGCTACTGCGCGGCGTCGGCCGGTCGGGGTGGTTCGGCAGTCGCCGTGCGCCGCAGGATGAGAGCTGCCAGCGCCCGCCAGCCCAGGAGCACCAGGCCGAGGAACAGTGTCGCGACGATGATGAAGCTCACCTCGGTGCCCTCGTGGAGCAGATACCGCAGGATCATGCCGACGGTGACGGTGCAGAACCAGATGGCCAACCCGGCCGGTGCCAGGCGCTCCGGGCGGAAGTCGCGACCGAACCAATCGCTGGAACGGACGTGGGAGTAGACGTAGACGATCGACCAGCCGACCGCTGTCCCGGCGAGGAACGGCCACAGCGTCTGAGCCACACCGAGCGGGTTGAAACCGTTGTGGTGTGAGGCCCGTCCGATCAGCACGAACACGGATACGGCGACGATGTCGACGAGTGCGGTGACCGGCAACTGCACGTGTGCAGACGCCTGTGACTGGGACCTGGCCCCCCTGGTGGCCATGTCAGGACTCGACATGGTCATCCACGGTAGCCCGAAATCCTCGTCAGGCCGAACTCGCTCCGTCATTCGGAGGATCCACCGCGGCCCTCGGCGCGCGGTGTTTGGTCGGATGTGCCGGGCTCGTCGTGCTCCTCGAGCTCGTCGATCACCATCTCGCGTTCGCGGTCGTAGGTGGCCTCGAGTTCTCCCTTGTCGCGGATACCCGTCCGGAACTTCGCCAGGATGACGACCCATCCGATTGCTGCGATCAGCACGTAGCTGACGATCCGATAGACCAGCACGGCGGTCAGCGCGTCCGCGGCCGGCATGCCCGCGGTGGTCAACGCCGGCACCAGGACCGCATCGACGACACCGATCCCACCGGGCAGCAGCGGCACCGCGGTGCCCACCGCCTTGCCGGCGGCGTAGGCGACCATCACCCCCGAGATCGACGGGTGCACGCCGACCGCCCAGCACGCGAACATCAGACAGGCGATGTCGGTGACCCAGTTGAACAGGCTCCAGCCGAACGCGATGGTGGTGTCGCGGCGGGTCAACTGCACCGCGCGGAGCTGTTCGAGGACCTCGTTGAACCGCTCCAGGCCCGAGTCCTCGGGCTTGTTGCGCAGATGGTTGTACCAGCCCAGAACCCGTTCGCCGGTGGACTGCAGCGACTCGGGGTGGGTGGCCAGGTACTGCAGGACGAGCGCGACGGCGACGAAGCCGACGATGGAGAACATCAGCGAGAACGGGTTGGTCTTGGCGCCCGCGAGCACCGCGCCGCCGAAACCGAGGACGGCCAGACCCACGCCCGCCAGCAACCCCGACATCACCACCTGCCAGGACGCGACGACCGGCGTGGCGCCCCACTTGCGGGTTTCGCGATAGGTGAACGCAGGCGCCAGCACCTGACCGCCGGGCATCGTCTGCGACAACGAGTTGGCCGCCAGCACCACCGCCAACGATTGCAGCTGCCGGACCCGTACCCCGGCCGAGCGCAGCAGCGCCCGCTGGACCTGGGCGAAGCTGTCCATCGAGAGCACGGCCGCGACGATGCACGCCACCAGCCACACCCAGTCCAGATCGCCGGTTCGGTGCCAGACCTGCTCGAGTTTTGGCCAGATCAGCACCACCTCGACCGCGAGAATCGCGATCACCAACGCGAGCAATACCCATCGGAGCCACCAGAATCGGCGACGCAATGCCGGATGCGCGCCGACCGACGGATGCTCCGATGACATAGCCATCACCCTAACGACCGCTACGCTGACAATTGTGAACGATGGTTCCCCGGCGGGCTCCGCGTCCGGCGACGGTGACGACGGGTCCCAGCCAGGTGTGTCCCAGCCAGGTGTGTCCCAGCCGGGTCGGGGTCTGGCCGACCTCGACCGGTCGTCGGTACATCCGATGGTCCGCAAGGCGGCCGAGTGGAGTTGGCGGCTTCTGCTGATCCTGGCGGCGATCTACGTCGTGGGTCGGCTGTTCAAGAAGTTCGACGAGGTCACGGTGCCACTGGCATTGGCGATCCTGCTGTCGGCGTTCTTGGTGCCCGCCGTCGATTTCCTCAATCGCCGTCGGGTTCCGCGGTCGCTGGCGGTCGTCATCGTGATGCTCACCGCGCTCGGCGTGGTCGCGGGTGTGCTGACCTTTGTCGGGCGGGCCTTCGTCAGTGGGTTCCCGCAGTTGACCAATGAGGTGGTCGCGACGATCGACCAGACGCGAAAGTGGTTAACCAACGGGCCATTGGGTATCGACCCCTCGCAGGTCAATCATCTCGGCAACAACATCATCGACCTTATGCAGCACAATCAGGCAAAGCTCGCCAGTGGCGCACTCGCCACCGCGACCACCGCCACCGAGCTGGTCACCGGCCTGCTGTTGATGATCTTCCTGATGATCTTCTTCCTCTACGGGGGCGGTCAGATCTGGGAGTTCTGCGCGCATCTGATCCCGCGCGGCTCCCGGGAGAAGGTCGTCGCGGCGGGGGTCGCCGGTTTCGGCACGCTGGTGGCGTATGTGCGTGCGACCGTCGTGGTCGCGCTCGTCGACGCCGTCTGCATCGGGATCGGTCTGGCGATTCTCCGTGTGCCGCTGGCGCTTCCGCTGGCCACGGTGATCTTTCTGTTCTCCTTCATCCCGATCGTCGGTGCGCTGATCAGCGGAACCCTCGCGGTGATCATCGCGCTGGTCACCCAGGGCTGGCTGACCGCGGTGATCGTGCTGGCGATCCTCGTCGGCGTCATGCAACTCGAAGGGCATGTGCTGCAACCGTTCCTGATGGGTCGTTCGGTGCGATTGCATCCGGTTGCCGTGGTCCTCGGGATCGGCGCGGGCATTGTCGCCTCAGGAATCGTCGGCGGTCTGCTCGCTGTGCCCGTGATCGCCTTCGCCAACACCGCGATCCGCTACCTGCGCGGCACCCCGCTCACCGAGGTGATCAAGGGCGACAAGGGGTTCGAGGCGGCACCCGATCCGCCGATCTGGGATCGATTACATCTCGATCAGGCGATCGTCGACGCCGAACAACTCGCCGAGGAGATCGGCGACGACGATGCGGACGCCGACCGCAACGGGCCGGAGCCGGACCGCGAGAACCCCGATCGCACGGACGCGGGCCCGGAGGATTCCGGCCGCAAGCCCTGAGGTCTCAGTCGGCCGTCTGGCCGCTGCGGCTGCGACGCAGCAACTCGTGCACGCTGATCCGATCGTCGTCCTCGGTGTCGCGGGCATGACGATCCGATGTCGTCCGGTCACGGCCCGGCGAGGTGGCTCGCGGGTCGTCGGCGGACGGCGCACCCGCGCGATCGGGTCCGGTACGACCTGGTGCCGCCGGATCGGGGACGTCGGCCGTGGTGGTCGGGTCCGCGGTGGTCGGATCACTGACGGCGCGCGGCGGCACCAGCCGCGACGATCCCTGCGACAGACCACGATCCATGGGTGAGGGGCGGTCGGGACGTGCCTCGGTGGGGGCCGGGCGACCGCGTCGAGAGCGTTCCTCCGGGCTCAACGATGCGGCCAGCGGACGCTGGCCGGTCTGGTCGAGCTCGGGCCGACGCGACAGCGGTGATCCCGGTCCCGGTTGTGGCCCGCTCGCGCTGCCGGGTGGAGGTCCCGAGGGCGGTGGTGCTGAGGGCGGTGTCGGCGGACGGCGGGTCAGGTCGGGACGTGCACGGTGACCCGGCTGCGATTGAGTGCCCCGCTGGGGCCGGCCTGTCGCCGGCGGTGCGGTTCGGGGGCGCGGCGCGCTCGGTGGTTGCGGAGTACTCGGTGGTTGCGACCGTGCTGCGCCCGACGTGCCCGGGGCGCCCGAAGTGCTTGGCGCGCTGGGCGATTCCGCTGCGCCTGCGACCGGTCCGGGTGCACTGAGGCGGATGCCGCCCTCGCCGAGGCTCCACCCACCGGTATCGGGGCGGTCCTGTGTGTTCGGCGAGTAGCGCCGCGGCGGGGCCGGCGGTGCGTCGGCGGGCGCCGAGGCCACCGGCCGAGGTGCCCCTGGACGGGGGCCGGTCGTCATGCGCGGCGCAGGCATGTCACCCGACGGAGGTGCGGACGGACCGCGTCGTGCAGTGGCCGGCGGTGTGGGAACCTTCTGCGCCGGAACCTTCTGGGTGGGAACCCGTTGCGGCCGTGCGCGGTTCGGCGCTGATGAGGGTGCGGCCGATGCGGGTGTGGCAGGCCTGCGGGGTCCGCCCGGTTCCACGGTTTGCGGGGTGGCCCGCCCGGCGCGGCGTCGCGTACCCGCCGCCGACGGCGCTGCGGCCATCACCGATGTCGGGACCTCCGAGACCAGGGTGCCCGCACTGATCGCGCGTGGCGCGACGGCGTCGGGACGCTTGTCGTCGGGTTCCTCGTCGAGAATGATCTCGCCCAGGCCGATCTTGCGCTGCAGCGTGCGCATCCAGCGCGGTGCCCACCAGCAGTCGTCGCCGAGCAGTTTCATCACCGACGGCACCAACAGCATGCGAATGATGGTGGCGTCCAAGATGAGTGCGGCGATCATGCCGTACGCGATGTACTTCATCATCACGATCTCGGACAGGCCGAACGCGCCGGTCACCACCACGAGAATGGCGGCGGCCGCGGTGATGATGCGACCGGTCAGCGCCGTGCCGACGCGGATCGCCTCGGTGGTCGACGCGCCGCGCTGTCTCGCTTCGACCATGCGGGACAACAGGAATATCTCGTAGTCCGTGGACAGGCCGAACACAATCGCGATGATCAGTACCAGCACCGCGGCGAACAGCGGGCCGGGGGTGAAGTTGGCGATGCCGGCACCATGGCCGTCGACGAAGATCCATGTCAGGATGCCCAGCGTGGCGCCGAGACCCAGCACCGACATCAACGCCGCCTTGATCGGCAACACCACCGACCCGAACGCCAAGAACATCAGCAGCCCGGTGATCAGCACGAGCATCAGTGCCATCAACGGAAGTCGTTGCAGCAGAGCATCAATGGAGTCCTGCGTGAGCGCCGGCGTGCCGGCCACCCACATGCGCATACCGCTGGGCACATCGATCTTGCGCAGATCCTTGATCGCCTCACCCGCGGTGTCCCGATTCACCAGGCCCGCCGACATCTGCAGCACCTGTAGTCCCGACGATCCGTAGCTGCCGGTGAGGGCGCCGTCGTCGGCGGAGGAGCTGAATTTCTTGGTGAAGCCGGGGACCTTGTTGGCCTCGTCGGCGATCTGCGAGATCGCATTACCCGCCGACGAGTTGTTCTCGTCGTACATGATGACGAGCTTGATGTCCTCGGTGCGTTCGGTCGGGAAGTACTTGTCGAAAGCCTCCTGCGCGACCCGGCTCGGATTGTCCGGCGGCAGGTACTGCTCGCTGATACCGCCGAACTTGATGCCACCGAACGGGATCGTCAATACCAGCAGCAAGAGGACGGTGGGTACCGCGGTGGCCACCGGGTGCTTCATCACCCAGCCCGAGAGCCGGCCCCAGAATCCGTTCTCGATCTCCTCCCGCGACTTGGTGCGGCCGGTGAGGTCGGCGACGCGGTGGTCGAGCCGATCGGCGCCCGACGGGGAGAACTTCCGCACGATCGGGAACAGGGTGTAGGAGAGCATCCAGCGCAGCGAGAATGCGTCGACGCGCGGCCCGAGGATGCCCAGGAGTGCGGGCAGCACGGTGATCGAGAGGATCGCCGCCAGCGACACCGACGCGATCGCGCCGTAGGCCACCGACTTGAGGAAGCCCTGCGGCATGATCAGCAGACACGCGATCGCGGCGACGATGATCGTCGCCGAGAACACCACCGTCTGACCGGCGGTCATCACGGTTCTTCGTACCGCGGCTTTCGTCGAATACCCTTCGGCGAGTTCTTCTCGGAATCGGCTGACGATGAACAGCCCGTAGTCGATGGCGATGCCCAGACCGATCAGGGTGACGACCGACTGGGCGAAGATGTTCAGTTCGGTGACCTGGGCGATCGCGTTCATGATGCCCAGCGAGCCGGCGATCGTCAGACCGCCGATGAAGACCGGCAGGCAGGCGGCGATGACACCACCGAAGATGAAGAACAACATCAGCGCGACCAGTGGCAGGGCGATGATCTCGGCGCGGTGGATGTCGGCGTCCATGCCGCGGGCCATGGCTCCGGCGACCGGCTGCAGACCGGCGAGTTGGAACGTGGTGCCGGCCGGTAGGTCGTAGCGCTGCGCGATGTTGTCGAAGAACGGCTCGATCGTCTTGAAGTTGTTGAGCACCGTGGTGTCGTCGTTGCCGGCGACACCGATACTGATGAACGCCCGCTGCTGATCAGGGGTGATCGTGCGGGATCTGACGATGTCCTGCGCGGCCTTGCCCGCGGCATCGGTCGGGGTGAAGAACGGGTCGATGACCTGCTGGTTGTTCCGCAGCGCCGACTGTTCGCCCTCCGGAGTGGAGGTGTCGCCGTTGTAGGCGCGCTGCACGACCGTCGGATATTTGGTCAGCAGGTCGTCGACGAATTTCTCGACCTTCGTGCTGATCTGCGGGTCGGTCACCTTGGTGCCGGGCGGGGCGGTGATCAGCAGGATGACGTCGGAGCGGTGATCGCGGCCGAGGGCGGTGTCGGCGACGACCGAACCCTTCGACGACTGCGACGTCGGATCGAACCACCCGCTCTGGCTGAGATGCTTGCTGAGTCCGAGGCCGTAGAGCCCCAGTCCGCCCATCAACACCACCAGGACGGCGATGACGGCGAAGCGCATCCGATAGACGAATGTGCCGATGGCTCCGAACACGCCGAGTCCTTTCTGAAAGTCCGGGGAAGAATTGTCGCAGCGCCTCCTGAGCTCTCCCTGAGGTACTGCTCGTGAGGCCCCCGACGCCTCGTTACTGCGGTTGTGCCACCCGGCTCACCGGAGAAGCGCCGACAGCGGCCGGAACGGCGCCAGCCACGCGCCCTCGTCGGGCAGCGAGTCCAGGCCGATACGCGGTAACGGTTCGCGGAACACACCGGGGATGTCTTCGAGATCGACGAACTCGAGTCCGTCGGTCGTCAACGCCCAGCTGGCGTGCTCGCGGAACCCGATCACGGTGACCGGGACACCGTCGGCGACGATCTCCAACAGTGGTTCCCGGAACGCCTGCCCGTCGGCAGACGCCACGATCAGTCCGGCTAACCCCACAGTGTGCCTGCGCAACTCGATGTGGTCGAGCATGTCGGAGTCGACGTCGCTGTCCTCGGACACCTTGGGCTTGGCGAACACGGCGTAGCCGACGTTGCGCAAGGCCTCCACCCACGGCCGAACGACATCGGCGCTACCAGGCACGATGTTGGTGAACACGGTCGCCTCGGGTTCCACGGGATGCCCGGCCGCCGAGCCGTCGGCGGCTGTGTCGAGTTCCACGTCGCCGGCCGCGCGTCGACCGGACAGATCGGCTGTGCGGGTCAGCATCCACCGCCCGAGAGCGTCGAAACGTGGGCGGTGCGCCGCGGTCGGCCGACCGCCGAGGATCGCGCCGAGACCCATGTCCATGTTCGGTGCGTCCCACACCAGGAGCATGCGCGGGGCGCCGCTCTGGCCGGCGATCGTGTCGGCGAATCGACCGCCGGGCGGGGTCGGTGCGGCGTCGTTCATCGATTCTCCTCGGCCCTGGTGGGTGGGTCCTGCGGCGGCTTGACGTAGACGAACTCGTTGACGTCGCGGCCCTCGCGTTCGGCGCGTCCCTCGAACTTCGTCGTCGGACGGCTCAGCGAGATGGGTGTCGGGCGGGTCGCCGGCACCACGTGCGGCGCGGCCGGGTCCTGGGTGGCCAGGATCTCGGCGATCCACTCGGCGTAGTCGGCGTGGTCGGTGGCGATGTGCAGGATCCCACCGTCGACGAGGCGGTCGGCCATCAACTCGACGGTGCCGCGCTGGATGAAACGGCGTTTGTGGTGGCGGGATTTGGGCCACGGGTCGGGAAAGAAAACCCGGATACCGGTGAGACTGCGCGGTGCGATCAGTTCCCGCAGCACCACCAGTGCGTCACCGCGGATCATCCGGATGTTGGTGAGACCGCTCCGATCGATCAGGCCGAGAAGCTGCGCGAGCCCCGGTTTGTAGACCTCGACGGCGACGACGTCGACGTCGGGTTCGGCCTGCGCCATCGCCGCGGTCGAGATCCCGGTGCCGCTGCCGACCTCGAGGACCCGCGGCGCGTCCCGGCCGAACGCGGCGGCCATGTCCATCGGCGGCTCCGGCGTCTGATCGGCACCGGTGGCCAGATCGCGGCCCAGACGGGGCCACAGGGTCTCCCAATTGCGCTGCTGGTTGGGCGTCAGGGTGCCGCGCCGGAACCGGAAGCTCGTCACCCGCGGGTACAGCCGGGACCGATCGACGTACTCACCGGCGGGCTGGTCCCGAATGGATTCACCCTGCTCACGCCCGGTGGCGTCGGCGGCAGGGGGCACCGGTCGGTCAGTGTTCACCGGTCCATCGTGTCCTATCGCCGTGGAGAGGTCATCCTCGACACCCTGGGCCTGTGTATTTCTGTGCCGCACGTCGGGCTTGTCCGGGTTAGGCTGCCAGACCAGGGGAGATGTGGGGGAGAGGTGAATGACCGATCGACGTGGTGAGCTGGCGCAGGTGCTCGATGGCGCTTCGTCGGCGGTGTGTGACGCCCTGCCCGGCGCGGTGCGCGCCGAGGTGTCGGCGGCGGCGCGCGATCACCGGCGCGCCCTGACGATCGCGGTCACCGGCCGCCCGGGCACCGGTCGCGACACCATGACGCGGGCGGTGCGGGAGCGGTTGCGAGTCGGCGCGCTCGGCCCCGGCGAGGACCCCGACGCGATCGACGGCGCCGACCTCTGGGTGCACGTGATCGTGGCCGCCGTACGCCCCGCCGACCACGAGATCCTGGCGTCCTTGCCCGCCGAGCGCACGATCGTCGTCCTCGGCAAGGCCGACACCCACCCCGATCCGCGCGACGCCGCGCACGCAGCGGCCGATGCCGCCCGGATACTGGGCCGACCGGTCACTGCCGTCTCGGCACTTCTCGCCTGCGCCGATGTCACCGAGGCGGAATGGACCTTTCTCGCCGACCTCGTCGCCCGCGACGAGCAGATGCCGTCGATGGCCGGGCACTTCCTCGTCGGCGATCCCGGCGGACGCGAACGCACAGTGCGACGTGGTCTGCTGCGGCGCCTCGACCGGTTCGGTATCGAGACCGCTCTCGACCTGATGGGTGCGGGTGTGGTGGCCGACGTCGACGGTCTCAATGCGACATTGCACCGGCTCAGTGGCATCGAGGCGCTCGTCCCGACGGTCGCCGCGTGCGTCGACGAGGTCCGTGGGCGTCGGGAGGGCGTGGTTCGCGATCGTCTGGAGGGTCTGGCGGTTGCAGGCGTCGCTCGCGAGGGGATCGAGCAGCTGTTACGCGTGCCGGAGGTGGTTCGGTGAACGCCACCGCTGCGCAGCAGATCACCCCAGACGGAATCACCCCAGACGGAATCACCCCAGACGGGATCTACCACCAGGTCTGGCAGGCGACGGGATTCGACGCGACGTGCATGCCGGAGCCCGGGGCTTCGATCGTAGTGGCCGGGGCGGTGGGTTCGGCCGTCGACGATCTGCTGGCCGCCTGCGCGGCGGTCGCCCCAGACCTACCGATCTCGGCGACCGGTTCCGGCCTGGGAACCGGTGGGATCGGCTCGGGCCTGATGGTGCTGGGTCCGTCGTCGGACCTCGATGCCGACGAGGTCGAGCTGTTCGTGCGGTTGCGGACCGAGGTGGGCACGGTTGCCCTGGTGTGCACCGGAATCGACGCATTCTGGGAATGGCCGCGACGGTTGCGCGCACAGCGCGCCGTTCTCGATCCCGCCGAGGAACTCCCGGTGTTCGCGGTATCGGCGGCGGCTGCGCTGGCCGGCGCGGTCGACGAGTCCGGCCTGACCGACCTGGTGGCCTGGATGCACGAGGGTCAGATGCGCCCGATCGAGCAACGCATCGAGCAGGCCCGGCTCGCGGCGTGTGTGACGGCTCTGGACCGGCGTATCCGCGACGACCATCTCTCGTCGGCCGCCACTGCGCACACCGACCCGGACGACCTGATGCGTCGCCGACGGACTCTGGTGGCCACCCGCGACCGCGGACGTACCGACCGGCTCGCGGCGGTCCGCGCGGGCGTCGCCGGGGTCCGCACGGCCACGATCGCCGACGCACAGACCGGGTTCCGGGCGCTGCTCGCCGCGGCGAACCGTCGCTGTGCGCACGCCACACCCGGCGAGCTGGCGACCCATCTGACCTGGCTCGACGCCGAGATCGCACAGGTCAATGCACGGGTGGACGCCGTTCTCGACGACCGGCTCGAGGCCGTCGGGGCCACCGCGTTGCTCGGCGTCGACGGCGACGAGCCGGGTCGCGGAGCCGGTCCGGCGGGACAGGCGGTGTCGGCGGTGCGTCGTGCCCCGCCGACCGGTCGTCGCGGCGCCGAGGACGCGCTGATGGTGCTCATCGGGGCGTCCACCGGAGTCGGCGTCGGCCGCCTGATCGTCTCGCCGATGGAGACGGTGCACACGCTGCAGTGGATCTCGATGCCGTTGACCCTGGTGATCGGCGTGGCCGTGGCGTTCTGGGTGATCCGGATTCGCCGGGCGGCTGCGCGACGCACCGATCTGCGGTCCTTCTCGGCCGAGGTCCTTACGGAGGCTCGTGGTCGGCTCGAACAACGCATCGCCTCACGGAGCACCGAGGCCGAATCACGTCTGGCCGGGCAGATCACCCGGCATCATGAACGACGGGTCCGCCAAGTCGCCGCCGACGTCGCCGACATCGACGCGTCCCTGCGCCGCTTGCGCGCCGGGCCACCGTCCGGGGCCACCGCGGAGTCGGCCCGGTTGGCCGGGTTGCGGCACACCGTTGCGGCACGGCTGGCCGAGGCGTCGCGGGCGAAGGTATGGGCCGAGACGACCACCGCACCCGCGGTCACGAGGAGTGAGCAGTGATGGAACCGTTCGTACTGGGCGAGGGTGGCGACCCGGACGACGCGGCGGCCGGGCTGTGGCACGGCGATGCGGAGATCGAGGACGCCGCCCATCTCGCCGGACTCCCCGACACCCCGCTGCCCGGTGAGGAACCCGACACCGGCGCCGACGACCACCTGTGGATGTATGAGGACGGTCGGGTGTGGGATCTCGGTCCCGCCGACGTCGACACCGACGCCGACGGCGTCGCCGACTCGTTGACCCGGACCGGCCCCGACGGCATGACCGTCTACACCGACCGCGATCACGACGGGCGGGTCGACACCGTCACCCATATCGGGTCCGACGGCGACTACGAGGCGCACCGGCTGGCCGCCGACGGGCGCACCTGGGTACCGACCGATTCGGGCAGGCTCGACTGACTCCGTGGCCGTACAACGGGTTCTTCGGAAGCCGTACAACGGACCGGCAGATGGGCTCCACAGGGGCCGCCGGAGGCGTCCACAGGGGCGGTGAATCGACTTTCGTGAGCATCTCAAGCCGCCTTTCCGGGGCGACTTCCCAGGTCACGGCGGTTTCGGGTTTGTCGGCTGTCGTAAGTGGACCTATGGAAATGTGGCATATACCGCATCTGTTAACCCCGCCACCTAGCGGACGTTCGGTGACCGTATCCTTGGGATAAGCCGCCGTACCCCGGTCACCATCGATGGTGACCAACTCCGAGGAGGAGATATGACCTCAGCAACCATTCCCGGATTGGATCCCGACAGCGCCCCGACCACACATGCGGGTTTGCTGGCATGGGTTGCCGAAGTCGCCGAGTTGACCCAGCCCGACCGGGTGGTGTGGTCCGACGGCAGCGACGAGGAGTGGGAGCGGCTGACCGCAGATCTGGTCGAGGCCGGGACGCTGGTCAAACTCAACGAGGAGCGCAAGCCCAACTCGTATCTCGCCAAGTCGGACCCCGCCGACGTAGCGCGCGTCGAGTCCCGGACCTTCATCTGCGCCAAGACCGCCGAAGAGGCGGGCCCCACCAACAACTGGGTCGATCCCGACGAGATGCGCGCAACGATGACCGAGCTGTACCGGGGCAGCATGCGCGGCCGCACCATGTTCGTGATCCCCTTCTGCATGGGGCCCCTCGGCTCCGACGACCCGAAGCTCGGTGTCGAGCTGACCGACTCCGAGTACGTCGTGCTGTCGATGCGCATCATGACCCGCGTCGGCCCGAAGGTTCTCGAGGCGCTGGGCGACGACGGCTTCTTCGTCAAGGGTCTGCACTCGGTGGGTGCCCCGCTCGAGCCCGGTCAGGCCGACGTGCCCTGGCCATGCAACCCCGAGAAGTACATCACCCACTTCCCCGAGGATCGTGAGATCTGGTCCTACGGTTCGGGTTACGGCGGTAACGCGTTGCTGGGCAAGAAGTGCTACGCGCTGCGTATCGCGTCGGTCATCGCCCGCGACGAGGGCTGGATGGCCGAGCACATGCTGATCCTGAAGCTGACCAGCCCGGAGAGCAAGGTGTATTTCGTCGCCGCGGCCTTCCCGAGCGCGTGCGGCAAGACCAACCTCGCGATGATCCAGCCCACCATCCCCGGATGGAAGGCCGAGACCGTCGGCGACGACATCGCATGGATGCGCTTCGGTGACGACGGCCGTCTCTACGCGATCAACCCCGAATTCGGGTTCTTCGGGGTCGCCCCCGGCACCAGCGAGGACTCCAACCCGAACGCGATGAAGACCATCGAGGCCGGTAACACGCTCTACACCAACGTCGCACTGACCGACGACGGTGACATCTGGTGGGAGGGCATCGGCGGCGAGACCCCTGCGCACCTGACCGACTGGCTCGGCAACGACTGGACGCCCGCGTCCGATCACAAGGCCGCACACCCGAATTCGCGATACTGCACCCCGATTTCACAGTGCCCGTCGTTGGCGCAGGAGTGGGACGATCCGCAGGGTGTGCCGATCTCGGCGATCCTGTTCGGTGGTCGTCGCAAGACCACGGTGCCGCTGGTGACCGAGGCCCGCGACTGGCAGAACGGCGTGTTCATGGGCGCCACCGTCGGTTCCGAGCAGACCGCCGCCGCCGAGGGCAAGGTCGGCACCGTCCGTCGCGACCCGATGGCGATGCTCCCGTTCATGGGCTACCACGTGGGCGACTACTTCGCGCACTGGATCAACCTCGGCAAGAACGCCGATGCGTCGAAGCTCCCGAAGGTCTTCTACGTCAACTGGTTCCGTCGTGGTGACGACGGTCGCTTCCTGTGGCCGGGCTTCGGCGAGAACAGCCGCGTGCTCAAGTGGATCATCGGGCGCATCGAAGGTGAGAACGAGGGCGTCAACACCCCGATCGGCATCGTCGCCAAGCCCGACGAGATCGACGTCGAGGGCCTCGATCTGCCTGCCGAAGACCTCGCTGCCGCACTCGATTTCGACCCCGAGGAATGGCGCCGCGAGTTGCCGCTCATCGAGGAGCTGTTCGACTTCGTCGGCGAGAAGCTGCCGACGAGCCTGTCCGATGAGCTCGACCAGCTCAAACAGCGCCTCGCGTGAAAGCCTCGATCATCCGTTGAGATGACACGGGACTCCTGAGGTATCGTTGCCCCCTATGAGACTTCGCTCGTGGGGGGCAGCGTTCGTTTCGGCGCTCGCCGTCACGCTGACCATCGGACCCGGCGTGGCGACGGCGGTGCCCGGTTCGCCGGTTCCCGACCAATCCATGGTCACCTCGCGATATGTCGACACCGAGATAGTGCCCGGCATACCGTCTTTCGGCGCTATTTCGGGAATCGACCAGACCGCCAACGGCGACTACGCGATGATCTCGACCGATGTCGGGCGTGCCGGTCCCGCCCGGTTCTACACCACCCACATCGACTACTACCCATCGGTCGGCCAGCTCGGCGTCCCGCGCTTCACCGGCGGCGGCACTGTGCTCAGCCCGCTCAATCTGCCGCTGCTGCCCGGTGATGCACAGTTCGAGGGCATCCGGTCGGTCGGTGGCGGCTACGTCGTCGTGAGCGGCGGGGCGCATCAGTTCGTTCGCCAGATCGGCCCGTTCGGTACGTTCGTCCGAGATCTCCCGTTGCCTGCTGCGTGGCGCCCGACCCGGACCGCAGGCGTCAACGGGCAGAACGGTCTCACCGGGGTGGCCGTCGGGCCGCGCGGACAGATCAGCGTGATCACCGCCGGCGGGCTGCGCCAGGACCCCGGTAACGCGGCCCGGCTGCTGACCTTCGGATCGGGTCGCGGGCAGAGCGAGTACGTCTACCGCACCGACCCGGGCAAGGTCGCCGCCGACGTCATCGCCGTCAACAACACCGATTTCCTGGTCCTCGAACGCGGTCGCGGACGCGTGACGAGCATCTACTGGGCCACCACCCGCGGCGCCGACGCGGTGACCGGCAAGGCCAAGCTCTCCGGCTCCGAGAAGGCGATGCCCAAAACCGAGGTCTTCTCGGCCAACCCGCTGCCGCAGCTGGTGACCGGCAACATGTCCGGAATGGCATGGGGCAATTGGCTTCCCGACGTCCGCGGACAGAACTATCGGGCGCGGATGCTCTACGTCGTCACCAACAACATGTTCGCCGGCCTTACCCGGGTGCACGCGATCGAGGTGCGCTTCCCGCGTCGCTGACCTAGTCGGCGGATACGGGCGGCGCCCGCTACCGGGGTGAGTTCAGGGACAACCCCGATGGCCATTCGGGCGCCGACCTGGCACCGTGGTGGCCATGACATCAGCGCACGCAGAGATGACGCAGCCGAGCGGCACGGCCGCCGCGGCCGGATCCGAGGGTCTGACCAAGGTCTACGGGTCAGGTGACACCGCCGTCCACGCGCTGCGAGGCGTGACGATCGAATTCGCGGCCGGACAGTTCACCGCGATCATGGGTCCGTCGGGGTCGGGGAAATCGACCCTGATGCACTGTCTCGCCGGCCTCGATGACGCCACCGGGGGTCGCGCCTACATCGGTGACGTCGCCCTCACCGGGCTCTCCGACAAGGAGATGACCAAGCTCCGACGCGACCGCATCGGATTCGTGTTCCAGTCGTTCAATCTGGTGCCCACCCTCACCGCGGCCGAGAACATCACCCTGCCCCTCGACATCGCCGGCCGGCCGGTGGACAAGGAATGGTTCGACACCGTCATCGGTCGCCTCGGCATCGGGGATCGGCTCGATCACCTGCCGACCGAGCTGTCCGGTGGCCAACAGCAGCGTGTTGCGTGTGCCCGCGCACTGGTGGGCAAGCCCGAGATCATCTTCGGTGACGAGCCGACCGGCAACCTCGATTCCCGCTCCTCCGGAGAGGTTCTCGCGATCCTGCGCGCGGCCACCGACGAGTTCGGGCAGACCGTCGTCATCGTCACCCACGATCCGCGCGCCGCGTCCTACGCCGACCGTGTGGTCTTTCTCGCCGACGGCAACATCGTGCGGGAGCTGACCCGACCGACTGCCGACGACGTCTTCGAGGTGATGCGCCACCTCGATGACAAGCCGGGGGATGACAAGCCCGGGGACGACAAGCCGGGGGACGACGAGACGGGGGATGCGACACCGGTCGACGGGCTCACCGGCACTACGGATTCCGGTGCAGCTGCTGCTGGGCAGACCACCGCCCCGGTCGACCCGACCGACGGAACGCCCCGTGGGCGCCACGAGGCACGCTGACTCATGGCCGCATCATCGGTGATGCGCAAGGTCTCGCTGCGAAACCTGCGTGCGCACAAGCTCCGATTGTTCCTGACCGTCTTCTCGATCGTCCTCGGCACCTCGTTCGTCGCCGGTTCGATCGTGTTCACCTCCACCATCTCCCACGCGTTCAACTCGATCTTCGAAGGTGCGGCGCAAGGCGTGGCCGTCGAGATCACGCCGCAACGATCGACCTCCGACGGGGTGCCCGACAGCGTCGTCGACCAACTCCGGGAGCGTAAGCAGGAGTTGGGGATCGACAAGATCGTCACCAACCAGCAGGGGCCGGTGACGATCGCCGGCGCCGACGGCAAGGCGCTGCAGACCGGTGGCGCCCCGAGTATCGCCACCGCCTACATCCCACCGGATCAGGCGATTTCCTCCGAGAGACTGCTGCCCGGTGGCCGGGCGCCCAATGGGCAGAACGAGATCGTCCTCAACTCCTCGGCCGCCGACAAGGGCGGCCTGAAGGTCGGATCGAAGACGAAACTCGTGATCGGACAAGGCAGTACGCAGCCGTTGGAGGTGACTGTCGTCGGCCTCGTCGACCTGCCCACCTCGACCGGCGGGTACGTCAACGTCCAGTTCGACCAGCAAACCGCGTCCGACATCTTCTCCGACGGTTCGCATGTCGCGGTGGTCGACATGTCTGCGGTGTCCGGGGTGTCCGCCGACGAACTCGCCAAGCGGGTGTCGGCTCTCGTCGACACCGATCAGTTCAAGGTCCGCACCGGCGACCAGGTGCGCGCGGACGAGAAGGCCCAGGTCAACCAGTTCCTGACCATCTTCACCGGAATCCTGTTGGCATTCGCGGCAATCGGGCTCATCGTCGGTACCTTCATCATCTACAACACCTTCTCGATGATCGTCGCGCAACGCAATCGTGAGCTCGCCCTGCTGCGCGCCATCGGTGCCAGCCGGCGTCAGGTGTCGCGTTCGGTGCTCTTCGAGGCGTTCGTGGTCGGCGTCATCGGCGGGCTGGTCGGGCTCGGTGTCGGTGTCGGGTTGGCCGCGGTGTTGAAGGCGGTGGTCGGCTCCGCCTCGGGTCTGCCGAGTGGCTCCCTGCAGGTCGGTGTGTGGGCGGTGCTCGCCGCGCTGTTCGTCGGCATCGTCGTCACGATGGTCAGCGCCTGGGTACCCGCGGTCCGGGCCGCACGGGTGTCCCCGGTGGAGGCGATGCGCGCCGGGGTCACCGAAGGTGCTGCGCCGCTGCGGAATCGGACGCTGGTCGGCGTCGTCTTCTTGCTGATCGCCATCGGTACGATCGCCTGGGGTGCGATGGGTGCAGGCCTGTTGCGCGCGGTGGTGGTCGGTATCGGCGCGGGTGCGGCGATCGTCGCGTCGGTGTTGGCCGGACCGGCATTGTCCAAACCCATCGTCGGTGGTCTCGGCCGGGTGATCGGCGCCCCGTTCGGCACGGTCGGACGGTTGGCCCGCACCAACGCGGTGCGCAATCCGCGGCGCAGCGCGGCAACCGCTTTCGCGCTGACCCTCGGTCTGATGCTGGTCGCCGTGATCGGCACGCTCGGAGCCTCGTTCAAGGGAACGGTGGATCAGGCTGTCGATGCGGGCATCCGAGCCGACTACATCGTTGCGGGCACCAACAATTCGCCGGTGCCCGAGTCGGTGGCCGGGGCGGTCACCAAGGTGCCGGGCATCTCCGACGCAGTGTCGTTCGGCATCGTGTCGGCGCGTATCGACGGTCAGGCGCGTACCGGGTTCGCCGCTCTCGGTGGCGATCTCAACGGTGTATCGGTACTGAACATGCTCGACGGCGCATCCGGCAAGCTGCCGGCCGACGGGATGTTCATCAGTGAACGCACCGCCAACGAGCGTGGCTGGAAACGCGGGCAGACCCTGACCTTCACCTCGGCGGACGGAACGCAAGTGCCGGTCACGATCGCCGGTGTGTACCAGGACAACGAGGCGCTGCAGCCGTGGATGGTCGGGTCGCAGGTGTATGAGAAGGTCATGCCGGAAACGAGCCGGATCACGTTCGGGCTGTTCGTCAAGGCGGCACCCGGTACCAACCTCGACACCCTGCGCACCGATCTCGAGAACGCGACGTCGGGGTATCTGACGGTACAGGTGGAGACCCGCGAGCAATACAAGAGCAGCATCTCCGAGCAGATCGATCAGATGCTCGCGACGTTGTACGCCATGCTCGGTCTCGCCCTGCTCATCGCGGTCCTCGGCATCATCAACACCCTCGCGCTGTCGGTGGTGGAGCGCAAACGCGAGATCGGCATGCTGCGCGCGATCGGAACCCTGCGCAGCCAGATCAGACGGACGATCTATCTGGAGTCGGTGCTGATCGCGATCTACGGGGCCGTCCTCGGCGTTGTCCTGGGTTCGGTGATCGGATGGGCTCTGGTGCGCACGCTCGCCCGGTGGGGGCTCGGTGATCCGGTGCTGCCGTGGAGCTTGATGGGCTGGACGCTGCTCGCCTCGGCCGTGGTCGGCGTGTTGGCCGCGTTGTGGCCCGCGGTGCGGGCTGCGAGGACGAAACCGCTCGAGGCGATCGCCGAAGGATGAGTTCTCCGGGTTGTCGGGGTCGGCGGCCCCGGTTTGGCACAATCGGCGCATGACTCAGCCACCGGAAGATCCGTGGGACCCGAATCGTCCGCCGCCGCACACGCGTGCGTTCGACCCTGATCAGAATCCGGCGGAGTACCCCGACTCGGGTTATCCCCAGACCGGGTATGGCCAGACGGGATATGACCAGTCGGGTTACCCGCAGGGGGCTTATACGCAGGGCTATGGTCAGGAGCCGGGCGGCCCGCCGCCCACCGGACCGTACGGTGAGCCGCCGTCCGGGGGCAGCGGAGGCGGCGGTCGGCGGACCCTGATCCTGGCGCTTGCGGTGATCGCGGCTCTGGTGTTGATCGTGGTCGTCGCAGTGCTCGTCGTCCGGAGCACTGGTGGTGGTGATTCGACGGCGTCGCCGACGACGACGAGTACGGTGTCGGCGACGTCCTCGACCACCACACCCACAACCACGACCACCACCGAGACGACAACGGAGGAGACGACCACCGCGCGGGTCCCCGCGGGAGCTGTGGTCTACCAATTGACCGGCAGCGGTGACGTTGCCGGAGTGCGCTACCGCAAGGGTTCGGAGTTCGTCATCGATCCGGTCACCGCCGCGCCGTGGTCGATGACGACGACGGTCACCGGCGGTTCGGCCGAACTCACCGCAATCGTCGTTCGCGGTCCGGTGACCTGCACCATCATGCACGGTCGCGAACAGCTGACCTCGACTACGAGCAACGGTGGCCTCCTCCGCTGCGTGGCGGATCTGCCGAACTGACCATCGCTTCAACTTGTTGTGCCGATGGGTATCCGGTCCGTGGTGGTGCGAATCCAGCACCGGCGCAGGTGGTGATGCCATCGATGGAGGCTTGCGCCTGCCCCATCCGATGGTCGAGGTGCCGAGGAGCGCCAGCGACGAGCCTCGAGACCCCCTGTGCCGAAAGGCTTCCGGGCCACGGGCACGACACCTCGACCATCGGGTGGGAACTATCTCTATGGAGTTCTCAAACAACAGATGCGGTCCCGGCCGGGCCGGGTGCAGGGAATTAGGTTGTGGGGCAGCGTGGGTCAGGCTGCGGTGTCGTCGAGTCGCATGGTGCGTCGGTGATAGGACGGCACGGGTCGTCGTTTCGGATCCACGCTGGCGGGTGGGATCAGCCAGGGGTGTCGGTCGAAGCCCATGATGATGTCCCAGCCGTGGTGGTGCACATCGTCATGACAGCTGGTGCAGAGTAGGCAGCCGTTGTCGAGGTCGGTGGGACCACTCTTGCTCCAGTGGACGAGGTGGTGTCCTTGGCAGCGTCCGGCGTGTGCTCCGCATTTGATGCACCCGCGATCGCGGACGAGTAGTGCTTTGCGTTGTCCTGGGGTGAACAGCCGTTCTTTGAGTCCGACATCGAGGGGTACGCCGTCGGTGTTGAGGATGATCTTGGTGATGGTGGTATCGCACGACAACATTTTCGCGGTGCCTTCGGTGATGGCACCCATATTCTGCAAATCCCCACCGAGCGCGGGGTTGTCCGCCGACCAGGTCCACAACAGTCCGTTGGTCGGTTTCGCCGAGAAGGTGGTGTCCGCCAATCCTTGTGCCGCCAACTCCACGATCGTCTCGAACGCGGCAGCACAGATCTGTTCGGGTGTCCGCGGATCGGGGGATCCGTCGTGTTGCGGCTTGGGCGCCGACAAGGTTTCCATCAGAGTTCTGGTCTTCTCCCCGGCGACGATGTCGAGGTTCGCTGAGATTTCCAACCGGCCGTCGTCGGTGATGCGGTCGGTGTAGGAGTTGATCGACTTGTCCTCCGCGGCCGGTAACCCGCCAGGCGTTTCGGCCGCCAACTCGTTCCCCAACTGCCTTGCGTAGAGGTTGATCTCGGCGGGAGTGAAACCGGCAAATAGTGCGACAAGAGTTTCCGCAGGTATTCACAGCGCTGCGCGGTGTCCAAAGGTTCGGGGCAACGCGTGTCGATGTGCGCCAGTCCGCGGACGATGGCATCGGTGTGTTCGGAGGAGATGGACCCGTCCGCGGCATGCGCGAGCAGCAGATCCACATCGGTGGTGGCGGCGATCCGCACGTATCGACTTGCGACGGCGGGTGCGCAACCCATGCTGATCAACAACTCCCGGAGCCGGGTGGTCTTATGATCGGCGACGCCCAAGCGATCCATCTCGCCGGTGAGGGTGGTGGCGTGGTGATCAACCAGATTCCGCAACAACAGGACTTGCTTCATCGCGCCGAAAGCCTGGGGCCCGGTCATCTCCGGATCCCATTGCAGGTCGCTGAGTTGGCTGACGATCGCGGCGAAAACCGCTTCGGCGTCAAGAGCTTCGGTGGTGTCGACCATGGGCCCCTCCCCGGTGGCTGATCGGTGCGATGACTCCAGTGTACATCGCCAGGGTGTTCGACGCAAGGGGTGTTCGGTCAATTCTGCTTGTGGACAACGTGTTTCGGCGCCGATTTTCTGTCGGTGGGGTGTAGTACGGGGGTTGGGTTTCGTTTGTCTTGCTTTCGATGTGGTTGGGAGGCTGGTCATATCACCAGGGTCTCGAGGCTCGCCGCACGCGGCTCGCACCTCGACCATCGGGGGATGGCCTTGACCATCGGGGAGTCGAGTAGTGCTAGTTCTTGCGCAGTACCACAACGAGATTGGTGGCGAGGATCTCGCGGAGTACCGGTACGCGCAGCACCCACCAGGACAGTGCCGGGAGGTAGCGGGGGAAGGCGGCGATGACCGTCGTGGCGTCCAATCGCCTGCGGGCCCAACGCAGTCCGGCCGCGGCGGTGACCGCGAAAAGGGAAGTGCCGTAGAGGTTCTTGGGCGGATGTCCGTGTCGGCGGGTGTACCAGTGAGCGGCGCGGTGGCCGCCCGCGTAGTGGGTCAGGCCCATCTCGTGACCGCCGAAGGGGCCCCACCACAAGGTGTAGCTGACGATGACGAGCCCGCCGGGGCGGGTCACGCGGATCATCTCGTCGCACATCTGCCACGGCCGTGAGGTGTGCTCGACGACGTTGGACGACAGTGTCACGTCCATCGAGTCGTCGGCGAAGGGGAGTGCCTGGCCGGAGGCGCGCACGGTGCCGCGATGTTCGAGTCCGCCCGCGTGCATCTCCGTCGGATCGGGTTCGACCGCCAGGTAGTGGGCGCCACACGCGCCGAACGCGTCGGCGAAGTAGCCCGGGCCGCCGCCGACGTCGAGGATGACCGAATCGTCGAGGTCCGCGAACGCACCGACCATGGCCGCGGTGTCGCGGGCAAGGGCGCCGTAGAAGCGTGCGGGATCGGTCTGTTCGTACCGAAAGTCCGACAAGAGTCCGACCGCGCGACGGAGCGTTGCGAGTCGGCGCATCTTCGCGGTCGGTGCGGGCACAGGCGGGATGCTACCGCTACGCCGACCTCGCGGTCGGTACCCTGGTGAGACGATGACACCTCCCACCCATGTGCTGCTCCTGTGCTGGCGAGATACCGGCCACCCGCAAGGCGGTGGCAGCGAGACCTATCTCGAGCGGGTGGGCGCGGAATTGGCGCGACGAGGTGTCGAGGTGACCTATCTGACCGCGGCGTACCCCGGTGCTCCCGACGACGAGCGTCGCGACGGCATCCGATTCGTACGCGCCGGTGGCCGGATCTCGGTGTATCCCCGAGCGCTCGGTCTCCTGCTGGCCGCCCGGATGGGTCGCGGGCGGCTGGCCGGCCGCGTTCCCGATGTGGTCGTCGACACCCAGAACGGCGTGCCCTTCTTCGCCGCGCTGACCCGCATCGCACCGACGGTCGTGCTGGTCCATCACTGCCACCGCGAACAGTGGCCGGTCGCCGGCCGGGCGCTCGGGCGGCTCGGTTGGTTCATCGAGTCCCGACTGTCGCCGTGGGTACACCGGCGCAGCCGCTATGTGACGGTGTCCGCGCCCTCGCGGCGTGAACTGGTCGGCCTCGGTGTGGACGAAGCCCGCATCGACGTGATCCGCAATGGCCTCGATCCCGTTCCGGCCGACGTGAAAGCGCCGGGCGCAAGCACATCGACGCCACGCCTGTGCGTGTTGTCCCGGCTGGTTCCGCACAAGCAGGTCGAGCATGCGCTGACCGTGATCGCCGATCTCCGCCGGGCCGGAGTCGACGCGGCGCTCGACGTCATCGGCGACGGCTGGTGGTCCGACGAATTACGCAGCACTGCAGAGACTCTCGGCGTGAGTGAAGCGGTCACGTTCCACGGTCACGTGGGCGAGGTGCGAAAACACGAGATCCTCGCGCAGGCGCGTGTCCACCTCATGCCGTCGCGCAAGGAAGGGTGGGGGCTTGCCGTGATGGAAGCCGCACAACACGGCGTGCCCACGATCGGGTATCGGAGTTCGGCCGGGTTGGCCGAATCCATCGACGATGGGCGGACCGGTCTGCTGGTCGATGGGATCGACGAATTCCTCAGCGCCACTCGAAAACTCGTCGACAACCCGGACGAGGCGCGTCGGCTCGGCCGCGCGGCGCAGTGCAAGTCCCAGCGCTACTCGTGGTCGACGACGTGCGACGAGATGCTCCGCGTCCTGCGCGACGCCTGTCGCTGAACGACTTTCACCAACCTAGCGGTGCCCGCGGCGAGAGCGCCGATGACCATCAGCAACGCCCAGATCACGTGGGCCGCCCACGCCCAGCCCCGCGACATCGAGGATGCCTGCGGCGTCACCGCTCCACCGATATCGAACAGCATCAGATCGGGTCCCGCGACCACCGGCGTCAGATCGGCGAGCTCCGCCGGGACGGAGGTTTCGGGGCCGCGCTCGACGAGTACCCAGCCGACGCCGAGATCGGACAGCGCGCGCGGATTGCCTCCGCTACG
The DNA here is from genome assembly GCF_029269935.1 of Gordonia sp. N1V. Lineage (NCBI taxonomy): Bacteria > Bacillati > Actinomycetota > Actinomycetes > Mycobacteriales > Gordoniaceae > Gordonia > Gordonia sp. N1V. Next base: position 44,415 of record NZ_JARJDD010000010.1, on the reverse strand, counting down.
AAGGACGCGATTCACCTGTGCCGCCGTGTGATCGGCGTGATCGACCACGACGCCGTCGACCTGCAGTTCACCCGATTCGATGACCGGCGCGCGCACCATCCGGGCCGTCGGGTCCAGTGATGGTCCGTCGGCGAAGGAATACCGGCGCACCGTGCCCGGCGGCCACAACGCCACCGCCCCGCGGTCGGCGGGCACCATTGCGGCCGCCTTCCTCCAGTCGTCGGGGTAGTGCACCGGCGTGATCCGGCCACCGACCCCCCACGCCAGATCCGGCAACGGGGCGATCACCAGCAGAGCAATGGCCGCGAGGGCGAAACCCACAGGGACATAACGCCTCAGCGCCACCACAGCGGCTGCCGAAGCCAGTGCCACGAACGGCATCGCGAGGGCCAAGAACTTGTGGGTGTCGCGCACCAACCCCGCACCGGGAACAGCATCGATGACCGCCCCCAGCGCGGTCTGTCCCGGACCCGCGGCGGTCACCGCAACCACCACAACGACAGCGGCGGCCACGCCTGCCAGACCGCGTAACAATCCCGGCGCCGGCGACGCGGAACGACTGCGCCACAACCACACCGACCCGATGATGATCACCACCAGCAAGCACGCGGTGGCGATCGCGGCCCACCAGATCGTGCGGCTCGTCGGCACGGCATCGGAGTTCCAGATCCCACCCAATCCCAGAGCGGTGCCGAGCGGGCCCAACAACGGCTCCGACCGCAGCGAGAAGGCGCGCACCCCGGCCGGCCCGTCGGAGGCGATCGATCCACCACCGATCGCCGCGGACATTAGCCACGGCAACGCCGAACACACCCACAGCGCACCGAGTCCGGCGAGCACGCGCCACCGTCGGATACCGGCGCAGGACACCGCGGTCACCCCGGCGCTCACCAACGCCATCACCGACCCCGTCGGCGTCAACCCGGCCACCGCGAGCAGCCCACCCACCTGCGCCCACCCGACCCACCGCCCGCGTGCGCGACCCATGGCGACATCGGCGACGGCCACGATGATCCACCCGAGCGCGGCGTATCCGACGAGCAGACTCCAGTTTCCCTGCAGCAGGCGTTCGGCGACAAAGGGATTCCATACCGTGACCACGGCCGCGGCAACCGCTCCCGAGCGTCCGCCCCCGGGGACCAGCCGAAAGGCCAAGCGCCCGAACCCTACCGCCGCGAACAGGATTGCGGCGGCGAGGGCCCCCAGAACCACCACGCCGCCGCCGACGACCGAGCCGGCCACCGCCACGAACCAATCCTGGGGAACCGCACGGGGTGCGAGCGGACCGATCCCGAGCGCGGCATCGGTGACGAAGGACCGCGGCGTCGACACCGCGTCCCGGTAGAGCAGATACCCGCCGCCGAACAGGGGCCCGACGATCACCGCCGACAGCACCGCACCGACCCCGTAGAGGATCGGTAGCAGCCGCGGGTTGGTCACGGGCGCAACGTCTTCCCTCGCCCGCGGCTCAGTAGTGGTAGGTGTCGGAGGGAGCCGACGCGTGTCCGGGATCGACGTCGTAGTCCGATTCGGTGACGGCGTAGGCGCGCGCGAGATCGAGGATCTTGGTGGCGCGGGCGATGCGCGGCAGATCCGAACCGTTGCGGATCTCGCCGCCGTCTCGCTCGAAATCGGCGAAGAACTCACGCGCCCAACTGATGTCATCGGGCGACGGCGACAACCCCTCGTTGACCGGGGCACACTGGTCGGGGGTCAGGCAGATCTTGCCGGTCATACCGAACTCCACACTCACCGCGGTCGCCTCCGACAACTTCAGCGCCCCCGACCCCACCGTCGGGCCGTCGATGGCGCTGGGCAGGTGGGCGGCCTTGGCGGCGATGGTGAATCGCGAACGCGCGTAGGCCAGGGTGGCCGGGTTGTCGCCGAAGCCGGTGTCCCGACGAAAATCGCCGATGCCGAATGCGAGACGGAAAGTGCCTTTCGCCGTGGCGATCTCGCTGATCCGCTCCAGTCCGCGGGCGGTCTCCACCAGCGCGACGATCGGCACGTCGGGCAGACGCTTCGCGGTCTCGGTGACGTGGTCGACCGACTCCACCATCGCCAGCATCACCCCGCCGACCGACGTCGTGGCCAGCGCGTCGAGATCGTCGGCCCACCACGGAGTGCCGAAACCGTTGACGCGCACCCAGTCTCCCGGTCCGCCCGGATGGTCGTCGGACTCGGTGGCCAGCCACCGCAGCACGTTCTCGCGGGCGGCGACCTTGTCCTTGGGTGCGACGGCGTCCTCGATGTCGAGAACGACGATGTCGGCGCGCGAACGGGCGGCCGGGGCGAACCGCTCGTACTGAGCACCGTTGACGAGCAGCCAGCTGCGCGCGAGTACCGGGTCGATCCGCGAACCGATGTCGCTCGTGTCGGGGTCGACGGTGGTGTTCTGCTGGTCGTACATCCTGGCCTTCTCGAGTGGTGATCGACGATGAATCCGTTCCATCGTTTCACACCCTGCCCTGGTGTTCGCCGGCGCCGACGACCCCGCAGACCGACGACCCTGCAGCGCGAACACTCGGCACGAGCCGGTGCGGCACACTTGGTCGCATGGCGACAGCGATCCGGATGCGCGGCATGGTGGGCGCGCTGGGATCGGTGGCCGCCGGGTCGATGGCGGCGAATCTCGCGGCATATGTCGTCTATGTCGGGGCCGGGCGGTGGCTCGCGCCCGGTGATTACGGGCAGTTCGCGCGGCTGCTGTCGGCGATGCTCATCCTCGGTGTCCCTGCTTTGGCGTTGCAGTCGGTGATCGCCCGCGAGGTCGTCCGCGGACGCGGCTCCGGGCTCGGCCGGGTCACCGCGACGACGGTTGCGGCCGTGGTCGTGCTCGCGCTCGTTGCCGTCCCGGTGGTTGTCGCGGTGGCCCGGACCGGTGCGCCCGCCACTTCTGCTGCCCTCGCCGCTGCGCCGCTGCTCGTGGTGATCGCCGCCGGTCAGGGCGTCCTTCAGGGGCTCGGTGAGTTCCGCGCGCTGGCGTGGGTACTCGGGGCGGTCGGCATCGCGCGGTCGGTGCCGATGCTGGTGGCGTTCGCGCTCGGCGCGGGCCCGACGTGGGGGCTCGCCGTCGGCACCCTCGGCACGGCCGTCGCCGCGGCCGTCGTGTGGTCTGCGGTCGGGGTGGTGCGCCGCGCCGATGCCGGCCGCACCCGGCGACTCCCCGGAGCAAGCGGAGCCAACCCGGACACCACCGCCGGGGGGAGTGCCGCGGGGGTGCTGCGCGCCTCGCAAGTGCAGTTGGTGTTGATCGTGGCGGTCTCGATCGACCTGCTGCTGTCGGGAACCGTGCTGCACGCCGACGACGCCGGGGTGTACGCCCTCGGCGCGGTCGCGACCAAGGCCGCCTTCTGGCTGCCGCAGGCCATCGGCGTCGTCTTCTATCCGCGGCTCGCCGATCCGGCGCGCTCGCGGACCGCCCTGCGTCAGGCGGTGACGGTGGTCGCGTCGATCGGGGCGATCCTCACGGTGGCAGCGGCCGCGCTCGGGCCGCTGGTGCCGCTCGTCGTCGGCGACGCCTACCGCCCGCTGGTGGGACTGCTGTGGTTGTTCGCCTACACCGGCTCGGCGATGGCCGTGCTGCAGGTCCTGCTGTTGTCGGCAATCGCGGCCGATCGCACCCGCGCCTCCGCGGTGACCTGGCTGGTCGTCGGGATCGAGGTGATCGTGATCGTCTGCGTCGTCGATTCCGTCGTTGCGCTCGCGGTCACGGCCGCCGTGGCCGTGACCGCGGCCGCCGTGGCGACCGGCATCGACTGCATGCGGGCAATGAGCCGCACGCCCATGCAAGCGGACGAGGTGCGCCGGCCGGCGTGACGATCGTTGGGCTGCTTCGGGTTAGCGGGTTACTCGCCCGCCCGACGCGACCCGATCGTCAGCACCAGCCCGCCGACCACCGCGACGACGCCGAGGACCGCGGCGACGATCGGTACGACCCGACCCCAGATCACCAGCGGCGTCGACAGACTCCCGGCCAGATCGGACAACCGGTTCCGGGTGGCGTCGTCGTAGGCGAAGGTCGCCTGCAGATTCGTCAGGCGGAAGTCGGCGAACGCCGGGTCGGGGAGACGATAGGCCTGATCGATGGTGACCCGTTCGTCGAGGATCGTGCCGGTCGAGGTGTCGACCGACAGTTCCCACCGGGAGCTCTGATGCAGGGTCGCGGTGAGTCGCCGCGCCGGATCGCCGCCGACACCGAACCACGACGCCGGACGCGTGATCCGGGTCGGCGGCACGCCGTCGGGCACCCCGGAACGGGTGGCGTCGAGGTCGGTGTCGGGGACCTCGGCGACGAAGCGTTGCGCGCTGCGGCCGTCGACCTGCGCGTCGCCCTGCGGTGTCAGCGGCACCGACCGCCGGGTCGTCGGATCGAAGAAGGTGTGCTCGGCGACGCTCACCCCGAACGGTAGGACGTAGGTGTAGCCGGTGCGATCCGGCGCCGCGACCGGCACCGCGTTGCTGTCGTACTGGATCTCCGAATTGCCCTGCGCCCCGGTGCTGTTGGCGCCCAGATCGGGTGTCGCTGAGCGGCGCGAGAGGGTCACGCGATCCTTGAACGCCGACAACGTCGGATCGGTGCACGCCGACTCACCCGACGCGGGCGGCACCTCGGATCCGGGGCGGGCGGCATCGGCGTCGGCGATGCGGCCGTCGAGCCAGATGCGGTCGCCCTGCACCGACGTGCCCGCCTGCAGGGTGATCACCCGTTTGTCGGCCGGGCGGACCGCGACCACGCGTTGCTGCCGGACCAGCGTGGCCGGCAGCGTACGGGCGGCCGGGGTGTTCAGCGAGCAGCGATCCAGGACGGTGGCAGTCGGAGCGGGCGACCCCGATTCGCTCTCGTCACCGGTCGGGACGCTGGTGGCGACAGTGGTCACGTCGGTCGAGAGCGGGATGAGCTCGAGCTGGCCCACCAGCAGCGTCGGCAGCGCCAGCGCGGCCGCCAGGAGGAATCCGCCGAGGAAGATGATGGTCGGCCCGAGCAGGTCGCGCGTCGACCAGCGGCTCGGGCGGGGGCGGTCGTCGGCGCCGGGCTCGGGCATAACGGCGAGAGTACGCGGTCACCACACCCGCCTCAGGACGGCTACGGTGTTCTCCAGAATGTCCACCCAGCCCACGCCCGATGCCACCACAGTCACCACCCGCATCCCCGAATACCGGCGATTCTTCCCGCAACTCGAGGGCATGCGCGCGGTGGCGGCGTTGGGCGTGTTGACCACCCACGTCGCCTTCCAGACCGGTGTGGTGAGCACGCCGGTGATCGGCCCGATCCTGGGCCGGCTCGATCTCGCCGTCGCCCTGTTCTTCGCGTTGTCAGGGTTTCTGCTGTGGCGCAACTGGGTGGCCGCGGCGCATCGGCAGGCTCGCCCGCCGTCGGTGCGGCGATATCTGCGGCACCGTGTGGTACGCATCTGGCCGGCATACGTGGTGGTCGTCGTCGTGGTGCTGACGCTGCTGCCCGAGGCGCGCGGCGCCGACCTCACCGTCTGGCTCGCCAATCTGACGCTCACCCAGGTGTTCGTGCCGCTGTCGCTGACCGCCGGACTGACCCAAATGTGGAGCCTGTCGGTCGAGGTGGCCTTCTACCTGCTGCTGCCGATCCTCGGGGCCGCGTTGACGTGGTTGCGCGGAGCGCGGGTGAGCGCCCGGGTACCGGCACTGCTGGGTCTCGGCGTGATCAGCCTCGGCTGGGCCTGGGTGGCCCAGGCACTGCCGCTTCCCGACGGAACCGAGCCGACGAACTGGGTGTTCGGCCACCTGCCGTGGTTCGTCGCAGGCCTGGTCATCGCCGAGGTGGCCGGAGCCGCCGACTTCGGTGAGCACTCGAGGATTACTCGCGTCATCGAGCGCATCGGTGCCCGCCGATGGCCGATGCTGGCGCTGTTCGTCGTCTCCTACGGTCTGGCATGCACGCCGATCGCCGGACCCACCGGGCTCGGCGTCCTCGCGCCGTGGCAGTTCGCCGTGAAGATGGCACTCGGCGCGCTGTGCGCATTCGCCCTGCTCGCACCCCTGGTGTGCGAGAAGCCATTCGGGAACTCGCCGCGGGTGCGGGCGCGGTTCCGATTCCTCACCTCACCGGTCATGGCCGCGTTGGGCCGCTGGTCCTACGGCATCTTCATCTGGCACGTCGCGGTGCTCGCCGTGGTGTTCCCGCTCTTCGGGATCGTGCCGTTCTCCGGCAACACGATCCTGGTGTGGTGCCTCACCGCGGTGCTCTCGATCGGGATCTCGGCGGCGAGCTACGCCTTCGTGGAGGAACCGACCCGGGACTGGTTGCGCCGCCGCGAAAGTGCGCGGCGTGCACGCAGTCGCGACACCCAGCGCCGCACCGAGGCCGGCATCGCCGAGGAGATCAGCAGCGACACCGCGACGAACGCCGGCAACTGAACCCACCACGAGAAGCCGTGGTACCCGGTCGTCGCATGCCAGGGCCCCGACGCCAATCCCACCGTGGCGAGCATCATCGCGACGAAGCAGGCGACCACGATCACCCGCGACCGGGCGAGTACGACCGCCGCCCCGGCGAGCACGCTGATCAGCACCGCCCACCATCCGGCGAGCAGCCACGACGCGGCCAGCCAACCGAGCGCGCCCGCACAGCCCACCACCGTACCGCCCACCGGCGCAACGAGAACCGGAGCCGGGGCCGGATGCGCCCGCCGTCGCCACGGAACGAACGCTGCCGCGAAAAGCAGTGCGAGCAAGACGAATCCGACGATCAGCGACCATCGGTAGACGCTGTCCCACCGGAACCTCAACGTCACCGCGCCGGATGCGCCGGCCGGCACCTGCCACCCCTGCTGCCAGCCGTCCACGACGACGGGATCGAGTGTGCGACCGCCCAATTCGGCCACCCACCCGGGATTGGTGCTCTCCGGCACCGACAGAATCCGGGCGGTCGGCGCGGCATCGACGCGCACGCTCCGTGCGGTCGACTGCCACTGCTCGACCCTCGGACGGGTCACGGCACCGGCGGCCGGCGCACCGGGCATCGCGGTGTTGCCCAACCAGGTGGTGTCGACGGTGAACGCCTGCCCCGGATTCACCGACAACTCCTGCTCACCCGCGGGCAGACGGATCGGGGCCGACGAGCACGGGCGGGCCACCACCGGCTCCCCGTCCCGCAACGCGGCGGCGGTGGTGTGTACCGACAGGCCGATCACCTGGCCCGACACCGTGATCCCGATGCCTGCATCGCAGCCGATGTCGATGGGCCTGCTCAGTGGTGGCGCGGCGGGCGGGGCGGGGGAGATCGTGATGTCGGCGATGCCGACCGGTGCGCGACTGGCGAATCCGAGACTGTTGACGTCGAGGAGGTCGGTGCGGTCGAGTATCGTGAGCGTGATGCGATCGGTGACGGCGGGCCGCAGACGGATGACGCCGTCGGCGCCGACGTGGACCCGTTGAGGACCGGTGCCGAGATCCACCGCCACCTCGGTCGGCGCGGCCGGATAGCCGCCGGCGGGCGCGACGATCCGCAGACTCTGCACCTCCTGCGGTGCCGGCAGGGTCAGGGTCAGCGTGGGTTTGTCACCCTTCTTGGTGGGTTCGGCTGCGGTCCATACGGTTCCGGGGTCGCCATCGACGGCGGCCTGGCTCGACCCGCGCGGATCGTTGACCTCCGACGCCCCGGTCGCCCGCACCGTCGTCGGCGTGCGCAGCAACGCGTCGAGTCCGTCCCCGGGTTTGGGTCGCAGCACCACCGCGGGCGTGACGTCGACGCCGTCGGGGACCGAGAGTGCGCGCGTCATCACCCCCGGTGTTTCGGGACTCAACCCCAGACCCGACGCGCACAGCACCCGCGCCGCGGGTGAGCCGTCGTCGGCGCCACCGGGTTGGGTCACACATGTGGAGCGCCCGGAGAGTTCTTGGGTGAGAAGCCATCCCGCCACCGGCGTGCCCGGCGCGACCCGGGGTAGGACGACGCGGTGGCGGATGGTCAGCGGCAGCCCGGACGCCAGATCGATCACCCCGACCTCGCCGAGCGCGAACTGGTTTCCGGCGCTGCCGTCGTCGGTGGCCGAGGCGCGGATCTGCACCCACCGGGTCGGTCCGCTGGGTGCGGTGACCGTCACGGGCTTGCCGGGTTCGAGTCCGGAGGCCACCGTCGACCCGGCCTCGGTGGTCACCACGATCGACGAGACGTCCGGGCCGAGTGCCTTCGCTGTTGTCAGCCGCAGGGCGAGATCGCTTCGCGGACGATCGAAGTCCAGACGCATCCACTGCCCGACCGCCGAGGTGAGACCCGCCGACACCCATGCCGTGGCCGGGTCGCCGTCGAAGGCGGCGGCCGCGGAGTTCGCCGGTGAGGTCTGTCCGGGCTGGATGGCATCGGACGCCGACCCCGATGTCGAGACCCGCACCCCGTTCGGCTGGTTGTCGAGAAGCCACTGCCCTTCGGTGAGTGGTTGTCCGGCAACGGGATAATCCGGAGCCGCGTTCTGCGTCCGGCGCGGATCCCCGGGCGCACGGATGGCCGAGCTATGGTCGTCGACGCGGCCGAAATCGGTCTCGCGGTCGGCCGGGGTGTCGGTGAGGATCACCGGCGCCGACGGCAGGTCTGCGCGTTGCGCGTCGGCCTGCATCAGTGTGGGGCCGGCGGGGGGTTCTCCCAACCGTGCGCGCAGATCCGCCAGTGCGGCAATCGCTTCGGGTCCTCCGGCGACACGCGGCATCGACGCGGTATCGGTCAGTGACGGACCCGTGCCGCCCGCCGCGTCGACCCGGTAGATCTGAATCGCGCGCATCGGTGGGCGTAAACCGTTGTCGCGCAAGACACCCTTGGCGCTGGGTTGGCTCACCAGCGGACCGAACGACGCGGCGCGGGTCAGGCCGGGTGACCCGTCGAGGGCCTGCTGGGCCAGCAACGGACGCGCCGACCGCGAGGTGTCGGGGTCGAGATCGGCGCGTAACACGACGAAGCCGATCCCCTGATCGGCCAGTGTCGCAGCGAGCCCCGGTGACGCCCGCCCGTCGGCCAGATCGCGCTGGACCGAGTCGAGAGCCCGGATCGCTCCCGGCGGCGTCAGCGGGATCGCGTCACGGATGGCCCACGGGGAGTCGGCAAGGGGTTGCAGCGGCTCGTCACGCGTCAGTCCCCACAACTGATCGGCCGATGGTGCGCCCGGAACGACAAGCGCCCGTTGTTCGACGCCGTTCTGGGAGACACCGCCCTGGGATACACCCTCGTGGGCGTGCGCACCGAGCCACGACGCCGTCTGTGTCCAATAGTCCGGGATGGCGCGATACGCGCCGTCGGGGGCGAGTTGACCGGTCCACATCAGCGAGCCGGCGCCGGCCGAGGCGACGAGGACGACCAGCGCCGCGGCCACCGGCCGTGATCGTTGCGGATGTGCGAACGCCCGCAACCACTTTCGGGTCGGCGCCGACCCCGGAAGGGGCACGCGCGCCAACAGGTGCGCGACACCGAGCACCAACGGCAGCCGGACGAACGGCTCGAACTTGTGGACGTTGCGCAGGAATGCGCCCGGGCCGTCGAGGAAGACCCGGACCGGCTCGGCGATCGGTGACCCGAGCCCGCCCGCGTAACCGGTGCACATGAGCAGCAGCCCGATCGTCAGGATCGCGATCCATCGTCGCCGATACGGCATGTGCCGCATGCACAATCCGGCCAATCCGGCGGCGGCCAGGGTGCCGGTAGCCAGAACCGCGGCGGGTTGGGTCACCAGCACGGCGCCCGCCACGCGTTCGGTGGAGACGAACGGTGTCCACGAGCTCGTGCCGCGCAGGACCTCGGTCAGCGACGTCCACTCGGTGGTCACCCTGGAGGATTCGATGAAATCCAGGAACGGTGGCGACACCCGCGACAGGATGAGCAGTGGCACGATCCACCACGCGCACCCCAGTGCCAGCCCGGCCGCCCAGGCAACCCCGAAGCGCCACCACCGGCGCACGTCGGTGCGTACGCACAGCAGAAACCACACGACCGCGACGCCCAATGCCGCGAGCGTGGCGACCGCGTTGACCGCTCCCATCAGCGCGACGGCCACCGCCGAGCGCATCGCGTGCCGCCACACGGGCGCGTCGTCGCGGCGATCCAGCGCACGCACCACCGGCAGCAGCACCCAGGGGGCCAGCATCATCGGCAGTGTTTCCGACGAGATGGAGCCGATCGTCGTCAACACCCGCGGCGACAACACGAAGATCGCCCCGGCCAGCAGCCGTGAGCCCATCGATCCCACGGCCAGCGCCTCGGCGAGACGGACGAGACCGACGAAGCCCACGAACAGGAGCACCGCCCACCAGAGCCGCTGGGTCACCCACGGCGCAAGACCGATCAGCTCACCAGCGGCGTAGAACGCACCGTGCGGGAAGAAATAGCCGTAGGCCTGGTTCTGCACCTGCCCCAGCGGGGCCTGTGGCGTCCACAGGTGCGCGGCCCGCGCGAGGAAGCCGAGCGGGTTGGCGGTGAGGTCGAGCTTGGTGTCGGCGGCGGTCAGGCCTGGCGACTGCAGGAACGAGACGACCAGCGCGACGAGCGCGGCGACCGCCACACCGCGGCGGTCGAGCGTGCGCTGCGCGGCCGGGTCGCTCGAGCTCACTGCGGCCGGGTCGCTCGAGCTCACTGCGGCCGGGTCGCTCGAGGTCACTGGCTGTCGCCGGAGCCACCCCGTGATCCGTAGTCCACCGAGCCCTGCACGAAGCCGCTGTTCGGATTGATGTTGTTCAGGTCCGTCGACGGGCTCGTCTGCGCCGACAGGACCCCGCCGAGGAGCACCGCGCCGAGTCCGACCAGGATGCCGGCAACTCCGGCGACGGCTCCGGCAATCAGGCGGTTGTTGCGCATGGTGGCCAAACTACCATCGGCGCGCAGAGCGCTCGCGTGAGCGCGCGGGACGCCTCGCCGTGCCCGCGTTCAGTCGGCAACCAGCCGGGACCCGTCCAAGCGACTGAATCGGCCGAACCGCCGGGCCAGTCCGTAGAGCTCGTCGGCCGCCTCGCGTTGGCGGCGGATGACGTACCGGCCGGGGGCGATCCCGCTCGCGCCGTGCTCGGGATGCAGCAGGTAGGCGACCGACGACGCGTCGACGACGCCGAGGGTCAAGCCGTCGCCATCGATGAACCATCGCCCGGTCCAGGTGAACTCTCCGTCGGCGAGCAGGGTGTGCGGGTTGCCGCCGCCGGCGCCACGGAGGATCTCGATGCCTGTCGGCGGCACTGGTGTGGGCGTCGTCGGCGCCCCCGACCGCGTCTCGGCGGCGGCGACCATGCGCCACGGGACCACGAGGAGGTCACCCTGCGCCTGCAGCCCGGCGGTGACCGGGATGGTGAGTGCGGTGTCGAGGTGATCGAGGACGCCGAGACCACTCTGCTCGGTGAGTTCGGCGAGGGTGGTGGTGGCCGATGCTGTCGAAGTCATGTGTGTGTCTCCCATGTGTTCTGGTGCGGTGGTGTGTTCCGGTGCGGTGGTATGCGGGATGCGCCTCAGGTTCGGCGGACGAGTTGGGCGTAGTCGTCGGCGTCGAGGCCGTAGGTCCAGGCCGCGGCGGTCAGAGCGGTGGGCACCCAGCCGGGCACGTGGATGCCGTAGCGTCGGCGCCGGCCATCGCGTTCCCGGGAACCATTGGTCACCAACAGGATTCGTTGATTGGTCCGCCATTGGCGGGGGCTGGCGTACAGCGCGAGGGTGGCCGCCTCGTTACCGGGATCGTCGGATTCGTCGATCAGTCGCATCCCGGCATCGTCGATCCATCGATCCCAGCCGATGCGTTCGATCGCGGTGCGGCGGATCTCGATGTTGCGTTCGGCGGCGATGCGTTCGGGTGTCGGATCGTCGATCACCCAGTGCGGCACGATCGTTCCGTGAACGGCATGCACAGCACAGCCGTCGGCGTAGGCGACGGCGGGACCGTCGTCGCGATGGAGGCGCCGTGTGCCGTGCGGGCTGTGCGGGATGGGTTCGGTGTCGACGGAGATCGGCCGTTCGGCCAGGACGCAGACGTCGTCGAATGCCCACCACCATCCGGCGGAAACCGCCAGCGCCGTGGTGATCTCGAGGAGTTCGACCTCGTCCGGCGGCAGCCGCGCCAACCCCAATCGATAGGCGACGAGCCCGAACGCGCTGCGATGCGCCTCATGCTGACCGAACCACGTGCCGACGCCGGGCATCACCGGCAGCGTCGACTTGATGGGACGGCCGATGTTGTCGAAGAGGCTGGTGCGCAACGAGTCCCGGATGGCTGCCCGGACGACGTCGGGCACCTCGGCCCCGCCCTCGAGTGCCTCCGCCGGGCTCAGGGTCTGTGTGCGTCCGGCCTGTGCGCGTCCGGGGGTCACGCGCCGATTCGGAAAGACGGGTGACAGCCGGTCGAGACGCTTCTCGACGGCGTCGCGTGAGCGTGCCAGCATCGCGGCGATCCGATTGGGGGCGTCGTCACGTCCGGGTGCGGTCGTGGTGTCGAACTTCTCGATCTGGATACACCGCACCGCCGCGTGTGGCGAGGCCATCCAGATGAATTGAGGGGGAGGGTGTTTGGCGATCCGGTACAGTTCCGAGATCGCGGCTTCGGTAGTGGTGCGATCGGCCCGCCGGCTGTCGAGTCCGTGCTCGAGCCAGGCCTCGCGGGTATCGGTCAGGTAGCCGGCGATCGCCGACGAATCCGAGCCGTCAGGTGGTGGCGGTGGAAAACGATTGCTGGACAGTATCGTTCGGTGGTCGACGCCGACGGGGTCGACCGGCACGGGGCTCACGCGAGGGAGGCGGTGGCCGCCTTTCCGGTAGTCATGACCATCAAGGATGGCACCATCGGCGCGCGAGCGCAAGGCGTACGTCGGGTCACGGCGACACCGGAGGTTGCTTGTCGCACTTGGCCGGAACGATGAACACCGGTCGGTGGCAGTGCTTCAGCACGCGGCCGGCCACGCTGGATCGCAGTAGTGCCTTGAGTCCGGAGTCGCCGCGGGTACCCGTCACCAACAGGTCGACGTCGAGGGCATCGGCGGCGGCGACCAGCGCACCCCACACCGTCGACTCCACCTCCACCAGGGTCCCGGTCGCATCGAGGCCCGCGTCCCGCGCCATCTCGACGCCCCGCGTGTTGATCTCGGCGGCTTCCGCGCGCAGGGCGTCGTCGACGTCGAGTTCGAGGGGCGAGGTGTCGACGAAGGGCTGGATGCCGGCCGAGAGACTCGACAGCCGGGCCGGATTGAGCGTGCCCGGCTGCCAGGCCGTGACCACGTGCGCGGTCGTCGCCCGCAGGAAGTGGGCGGCGTAGGTGATGGCCCGCTCGGAGTTGGCGCCGCCGTCGAACGCGATCATCACCGACTGGGGGACCGGACCGGAATGGGACTGGGACACCGAAGAGGACGGGGACACGGATTCAGCGGGGGCGGAGTCGATCCGCGCACCCTGCTCCCGGTGTCGAGAGTCCATTGCCCAAGAGTACATGCAACACTCGTGCCATGGGCCCAACTCGACGACGCCGTTTTCGCCAGGTTCGTGACCTGATCGCGCTGGTGGCGGTGACCAGTATCGCCGTGGTCGGCTGCGGCACCGATTCCTCCTCGTCGGCCGCGCAGACATCGTCGAGCGCGCCCTCGTCGGCGTCGACCCGCTCGTCCCCGCCGGCGTCGACGAGTGCCGCGGCGCCCATCGGCTGCGGTGCGGCGACGCTGGCGAAGATGTCGCTGCGACAGAAGTTGGGACAGTCGATCGTCGTCGGCGTGACCGGAACCGACGACGCGCTGTCGTTGGTCAAACGGGAGCCGGTGGGCGGCATCTTCATCGGCAGTTGGACCGACAAATCGCTCCTCACCGACCAGGGCGCCCTCGAGAAGGTCACCGCAGCCTCGTCGATCCCGCTGATGGTCAGCGTCGACCAGGAAGGCGGTCGCGTCTCCCGGTTGTCCTCGCTCGGTATCGACAGCCCGTCGGCGCGTGAACTCGCGCGCACCAAGACACCCGAGCAGGTCCGTGCCCTCGCGGCGAGTGAGGGCAAGAAGATGCGGGCGTTGGGTATCACCGTGGACTTCGCCCCCGACGCCGACGTCAGCGACGAACCCGACGACGCGGTCATCGGTGACCGCTCGTTCTCCGACGACCCGGCCACGGTGGCCCGATACGCCCAGGCGTTCGCCGAGGGACTTCAATCCGCCGGAGTCATGCCGGTGTTCAAACACTTCCCGGGGCACGGGCACGGTTCGGGTGACTCCCACCTCGGTGTCGTGCGCACACCGCCGCTCACGCAACTCGAGCGCAGCGACCTCGTCCCCTACAAGACGCTGCTGGCGAATCCGGGGAATGCGGCGGTGATGGTCGGGCATCTGATCGTGCCCGGACTGACCGTCGGTGACACGCCGGCGAGCCTGAGCGTCAACGCCATGCGCATGCTGCGGACCGGACAACCGTACGGCGGTCCGGCCTTCGACGGCGTCGTCTTCTCCGACGACCTGTCCGGGATGGGCGCCATCACCCAGCGCTACCCGCTGCCGCAGGCGGTGCAACGCTTCCTCGTCGCCGGCGGCGACATCGCCCTGTGGATCACCACCGACAAGGTGACCGCCGTCCTCAACAGCCTCGAGTCCGCCGTCCGGTCCGGACAACTGAGCCAGTCGCGCGTCGACGAGTCGGTCGTCCGCATCCTCAAGGCCAAGGGGCAGCTACGGTGCTGATGACCCGTCGGAGGAGAGCGGGGTGAATCCGCATGACTGATCCCCACCCGCCGCATCGGCCACCGCCACCACGTCCGCGCGTTGCCGTCACCCCGTTGGCGCAGCCTCCGGTCGCACGCACGCGTCGCACGCATCTGGTCGTCGGGCTCGCCGTGCTCGAGGTGGTCTTGCTGGTCGCCACGGCGGTGGTGGTGATGATGTCGCGTGACGCGCTGACCGCTGCCCTGCGCGCCGATCTCGCGGCCGACAATCAGGGGGCCAGTGCCGCCGACATCTCCACCACGGTGTCCGTTGCGCTGCTGGTCGCCGCGGGTGTGGCGGCGCTGGCCGTCATCGCGGCGGTCCTCGGTGTACTGCTGCTGCGCCAGGGCGGCAAAGCAGCTCGGCCCCTGCTACTCGGTTCGGCGGTCCTCGTGACGGTGCTGGCGGTCGCGTGGATCGTGACGACGAATTCGCTGCCCGCCGATACCGATACGGTTCTGCCGATGGCGTGGGTGTCGCGCTATCTGCCGTCGGCGGCGGCGCTCGCCGGAGTTCTGGCCGGTGTGCTGGCCCTCATTCCGGACGGCGGTGCGACCCTGCGTTGAGCGTCGCGCCGGTGGCCCGGCTGATGGGCGGGCCGATCGACGGGTCCGGCCGTCCGAGGTCGGCCAGGATGCCCTCGGCGCTGCGCACTGCCACCGTGGCCGCGTCGACGACCTGCGGGTCGGCCAGCGGATGTGCCGCCCGTGTCCGCCACCGGGCGGCCGCGGCAATTGCCGCCTCGCGCACCTCATTCGGGGTGGCGTCGTGCGCAAGTCCCAGGCGCACAGTCGGATACACGCCGCGGTCGCCGACGAGTCGGCTCAACTCGTCGAGTGTCTCGGGGGGCAGACCGATCTGTCCGGCCCGCACGGCCCCGATCAACCGCAATTCGCGGAAGCCGTGGGTGTCGGCGAGTGCCCGGCGCACCGACGAACGCAGTTGGGCCGCTACCGGTCCCGGGGTGCCTGCGAGGATTCCGTCGAGGGTGCGCAGCGCCGAATGCGACTTGAGCTGCCAGGCCCGCTGACCGAATTGCACGGTGATCAGGGAACTGAGGTCCGAGAGACCGCTGCGCGCGAGCAACTCCGCCGACAGCGCCGACGACGTCGTCGTCCCGAACCGGATCAAGGTCACCGCCAGCCGGATACCGAAGACCCCCAGCCGGTCGGCCAGGGCCTGCCGCGCCTGCGGGTCGATGGTGGGCAGGATGTCCGGGCGGGTGAATCGGTCCATGCTCAGTAGTGCTGACTCCAGATCGTCGGCGGACACCGAGGCCAGTGCGAGCAGCGCCCGGAACTCCCTCTCCCGCAACGTCTGTGCCCCCAGCGCCAGCAGCCCGGACACCGGCAGGACCGAGTGGCACAGGCCGGTGCGGGTGAGTTCGCCGGTCAGCCGTGCGGCGATCTCCTGCGCCGACAGCATCGCATCCACCCGCCCGGCGCCGAGCTCGTCGGCACGGGACACCACCCCGACGACCCCGAGCGGGCCGGCCGAGGAGCCCATGGCCGCGGTGATCCGCCGCAGCATGGCGGAGTCGGCGGCGGTGAGGGTGCGCAGCAGATAGATGACCGCATCCACCCGAGGTCGCCCGTCCTCGGGCGCGAGAAGACGTTCGGTGGACGCCGACAGGTCCGACGACAACGACGCCAGCCCCGGGGTGTCGACCAGGGCGCGATGCTCCAGCGCCCGGGTCGGCCAGGTGACCTCGATGCGATCGATGCGATCGGCGGTCAACGTCCCGAGGTCGAAGCCGAGCCGGCCGTCGATGCGGGTCACCGGAACCGCAACGGCGGCACCGTCATCGACGCACGCGGTGACCGACGCCGTACGGCCCCGGCGATACCAGGTGACCACTCGCGTGCACTCGGTGGCGTCGGTCGGTGCGATGTCCTGCCCGACCAGCGCATTGAGCAGCGTGGACTTGCCCGCCTTCAGTGATCCGGTGAGTGCGATCCGCAAGGGCGCGTGGAGTTGTCGTTCACACTCCTCGATCCGATCGAGGGCGCGTCGATCGCCGGCCACGGTCGTGCGTGCGGCCGCGATGAGGTCGGGGGCCGCCGGAGTGCGGCCGGGTACGGGACTCATCAGGCGGCCGGTCCGGTGATCTGGTTTCCGATGATCTCCTCGGCCGCGCGCCGCAGCGCCGCCACCGCCGACAACTCGCTCTCCAGCGTCGCCACCCGGGCGGCGCGCTCGGAATCCTCCAGTGCCGCCGCCGATTGCGCGGCGCTCAGCGACTCGTTGATCGAGCGGGCCGCCTGTTCGGCGATCTCGGCGAAGTGATCGCGCAGGATGCGCTGCATCGTGCGCAGCCGATCACGGGACTCCTTGCCGACCTGGAAGCTGACGTCGTCGGTGAACGAGCGCACCACCACCTTGGCCTTGTTGCGGCGATCGGCGAGTCGCGCCTGCTTGTCGTCACGATAGGCCTTGCTGCCCAACAACAGTCCCGCACCCACCGACACGGGATTGATCAGCGCCATCCCCATCATGGTGGAGATCAGTCCGAACATCAGCACACCGCCGTAGGAGCCACGCATCCCGACGATCAGCTTCTGGGTGATCGACATCGACGACGTGTTGGGTGCGCTGAGCTCGGTGACGGAATCGAGGATGCCGTCGACGCCGGCGATGTCGATGGCCGGCAGATCGGCGTACCCGGCCTCGGCGAAGTGCTCGGCGAGCCGCTCGGCCAGCCACACCGAGCGTTCGTGTGCCCACACGAAATTGTCGCCGACCGCGGTCGCGGTCTGGTCGATCAGCCACTCCGACAACCGGTCCCAGTCCTTCTCCGGATCGCCGTCGTCGATGGCGCGCTCGGCCTCCCGGGTCACCGCGCGCAGCCGGTCCCGCAGATCGTGATCGATGTCGGCGGCCAGGTCGGAGATCCCGTCGGTGAGGGTCTGCTGCCAGTGCGAGGACGACCGGCGCAGTCCCTCGGCCTTGGCCCGGGCCTCCCGCAGGCCTCGCACCGCGCGGTCGGCGGTCTCCGGATTCTTCAGTGCCGCAAGCTCACTGCCCAAGGTGAGCGCCAGGTGCTCGGAGACGGTCCGCAGGTCGGTGCCGGCGGCGGCGCGTGCAGATCGGCGCGCCGAGGGCACCACGGTTTCCCGGAGATACCGATAGAGGTCGGCGAAACCCGCCTCGGCGTTGAGTTGTTCGTCGCCGAGACGCAGGGCATGGGCGCGCATCGTCGACGAGACGGGAAGAAGTGGGATGTCGATGTCGGCGGCCCGCAGGTGGGCGCGGTCGGCGTCGGCGATCCGACGCCAATGCGGGTAGAGGTCGGTCTTGGTGAGCAGACAGGCCACGGTCGGGCACAGATCGACCACCTGACGCAGAAAGGCCATCTCGGGTGCGGTGAACTCCTGGCTGGCGTCGGTCACCATGAACACCGCGTCGGCGGCCGCGACCATGCCGAGAGTCGTTGCCGCGTACGGGTGTCCATGACCCCCGACGCCCGGGGTATCGATCACGACGAGTCCGTCGGCCAGCAGTGGTCCGGGCGCGGTGATCTCCAGCCGCATCACCTCGCGTCCCTGGGTGTGGGCGCTGGTGGGGGTGACGGAGGTGACCTCGTCGAAGGGAATCGGGATCGGCTGGTCGGTGCCGGCGACCACCAGGTGGGCGGCGGGCTGCTCGGCGTGGGAGATCAGCGTGGGCACGGCGGTGCTCTCGTCGTCGCCCACCGCGCAGACGCCCAGGTTCAGCAGCGCGTTGACGAACTGGCTCTTGCCCTGTTTGAGGTTGCCCACGACGACGATGCGCAATCGGGGATCGGAGAGTCGGGCGTGGGCGCCCTGGAGGCGGGCGGTCAGGTCGTCGCGCTGTGTCTGTGCCGCCAGGGTCGCGGCCCGAGCGATGAGATCGGAGATCGTCGATCCGGTGGGGCGAAGATCGGAGGAAGCGGGCGCGGCGCTCTGCGGCGTGGGTGCTTTCGGCGTGTTGTCTTGTGGCGCGGCCGGATACATGGCCTGTTGCTCGGCGGATGTGTGCGACATGGTGCTCCCACGGTAGCCCGACCGGTGCCGCTGGGTCGCGGCATCGCGGTGAGAAAGCGAAGACCCTTTCCCTGCCCGCGGCTCCGGTCACGCGGGCAGGGAAAGGGCAGGGGGGATGTGGTCGGCGATCCCCGAGGGAATCACCGACCACCATCTCCTCGGCGGCGCGAGCCGTGAGGCCACGCGCGACGGTGGACGTCGTCGTCAGCCGCCGAGAAGTCCTTCGTGGCCCCCGATGCCGTGACCGGCATCGGGATGCGGGGTCGTGGAGTCGGTGCCGGGGTCCGCGCCGGTCAGGCCACCGCCGAGGCCGCTCTCGAGGCCTCCCGTCAGGCCCGAGGTGAGATCGCCGGTGGCGTGGGTGGTGGCGTCGAGGGTGTGGCCGAGCGAGTTGCCCGCGCCTGCGGAACCCGTTGCGCCGGAATCGGTTGCACCGGTGCCCAAGCCACCGGCCGCCAGGCCCGTCGAGCCCGGTTCGGTGGTGCCCGGATCGGCGCCCGTTCCCACGCCCAGACCGTTGGCGCCGACCTGGGCGATCGATCCGAGTGCGCCATGGCCGCTCTCGGTGACGGTGCCCTCGGTGGTCGTCGTGTTCTGCAGGCCGGAGAGTGCGGTACCGACGAGACCGTGGCCGCCGATCGAACCGCCGGCGTCCCCGCCGGTCAGGTCGCCGAGGTGGGAGTCGATCTCGCCACCGAGCCCGCCTGCGGCCGCGCCGCCTCCGCCGAGGCCCAGTCCACCGGTCAGGTCATTGCCGACGTGGGTGAGTTCGGTTCCGAGGTGGTGACCCGCGTCGGGTGCGGTCGTCAGGCCCAGTCCGAGGTCGGGCGTGTGGGTCAGGTCGGTCGAGAGCCCCAGACCGCCGGTTAGATCCGAGCCGGCGCCGGCAAGGCCGTCGGCGATCGCCGCGGTCTGCAGGGCAGCGCTGCCGCCGGCAGTGATCGCGCCGCTGCCGACGATGCCGTTCTGGCCGAGTGCCAGGGCGGGTTGGGCGACGGTGACGAGGTCGGCGTCGACAATCCGATCGATACCGCCGCCGGCCTCGAGCGTCGAGGTGAGGCCCGCGGTGATCGACCCGGCCTGGCCGGTGTCGAGGTTCAGGGCACCGCCGAGCGCGGAGGTCAGCGAGGTACCGAGATCGGCGCCGTCGACGAGCGAGCCGGCGACGGCGCCGCCGAGGTCACCACCGAGGGCCGAACCGAGGACGGCGCCGAACGATCCGCCGAGTGCCGAGCCGATCTCGCCGCCACCGCCGAGTGCGGAGGACAGCGCGCCGGACAGCTCGCCGGTCGTCGCGGTGAGCGCCGCGGAGTCGAGGCCCCCGATCAGTCCACCCCCGATCGCTCCGCCCCCGGCGAGTTGCCCACCGAGAGCGGCGTCGAGGGCGCCCCCGAGTTGCCCGATCAGTGCGCCGTCGACGCCGAGAGCGGTGCCCAGGTCGGCCGCGAGGACCTGCCCCAGCGTGGCTTGTGCTGCACCACTGAGGCTTCCGTCGATGCCGGTGGCCGCGGCGAGCATCCCGCCGAGTGACCCGCCGAGCGCGGCGGCGAGGTCGCCGCCGAGTCCGCCGACCGCGCCGAGTTCGGTCGCCAGCCCACCGGCCAGCCCCCCGGCAAGTCCGCCGTCGAGCAACGCCGACAGCTGCGCGCCGCCCAGCCCGGCAGTGTCGAGCACGCCGGCCAGAGCGCCGCCGAGATCGAGAGCGGTGGACGCGCCGAGCGCCGAGCCGATCGTGGCGCCGAGAGTCGAGTTCAGGGTGGCACCGAGAGCGGTGTCGAGGCCCGCGCCGGTGGCGAGGAGACCGCTCAAGGTTCCGTCGGCGTCGATTCCACCGGCGAGCGCGGCTCCCAACGCGGCACCGAGGTCACCGGCGACGGCACCGCCTGTGCCCAGGGTCGAGGCCAGGCTCGCTCCGAGAGCGGCGCCCAGGTCGGTGTGAGCCTCGAGAGCTGTCGCGAGTCCACCGGAGAGGGCCGTGGAGATGCCGCCGGAAAGGGCGGAGTCGAGTGCGGCCGTCAGTCCGGCGCCGCCCGCGCCACCGATCCCGAGTGCCGCGGTCAGTGCTGCCGATATCGCGGTGCCTGCCCCGGCGCCCGCGGTCAACGCGATGCCACCGGCGGCGGCCGCACTGCCGGCCAGCGCGGCGCCCAGCGCACCGCCGAGCCCGGCGGCCACCGAGCCGCCGGCGGCCAGGCCGGTCGCGAGCGCACCAGACAGCGTGGTGGTCAGCTCGCCGGCGAGGGAGGCGACGGCGCCGGCGTCGAGAAGTCCGGTCAGTTCGGCACCGACCCCGCCCGCTGCGGCGAATGTGCCGGTCAGTGCGGTGCTCAGGGCGGCCGACGCGCCTGCACCGAGGTCCAGGACGCCCGAGAGACTCGCACCGAGTGCGGTGGCGGCGTCCAGGCCTGCGGTCAGTCCGGCCGCGAAGTCGGCTCCGAGGGCTCCGCCCGCGCCGAGTGCGGCACCGAGGGTGGCACCCAGTGAGGCGGCGAACGCTCCGGCGACCTGGCCGCCCGCGGAGAGGCCGGCCGACAGCACGGCGCCGAGTTCGGCCCCGCCGGCGCCCGCGAGTCCGGCACCGACGGACAGCACCGCCGAGAGCGAGGACGACAATTGGGCGGCGAGCTCGCCGCCGAAGCCCAGCGAACCGATCAGCGCCGCGGCCAGTTGGCCGCCGATCTCGGCCCCGCCGCCGAGTGCGCCCCCGACCAGTGCATCACCGCCGAGCAGGAGATCGAATGCGCCGCCGAGTGCGGCACCCAGTTGTCCGGCCACCGCGCCGCCCGCTCCGACCCCTGCGGCCAGCGTCGCCGCGAGCCCGACCGCGAGTTGTCCGGCAAGGTCGAGCTCGGCGAACGCGATGCCACCGAGATCGACTGCGGTCAAGGCGAATCCGGACAGATCGGCACCGACGATCCCGATGCCGCCGAGGACGCTGCCGAAGTCGATGGAGCCGAGCGAGAACCCGCCGACGTTCACACCGCCCAGTCCGACACCGCCCAGCCCGACACCGCCCAGCCCGACACCGCCCAGCCCGATACCGCCCAGTGCTGCGCCGCCGAGGCCCAGTCCGGCGAGCGCCCCGCCGCCGAGGCCCAGGCCCCCGAGTGCCCCGCCGCCGATACCCAGTCCGCCGAGCGCCCCGCCGCCCACAACACCGCCGGCGCCGACCGCGCCGCCGGCACCGGCGATCGCGCCGAGTGCTCCACCGGCGCCGCCGCCGGCAACCAGCGGCGCCGCAGCGGCGACCTCGGCCGGGGTGACCCCGCTCAATCCGGCCGCGGCGAGCACGGTCTGCGGCGATCGGCAATACCCCTCAAGGGCTTCGTCGTCGCGCAACAGCCCCAGGATGAAGTCGAGAACGGCATTGTTGCTGCTCATGGGAAGTCTCCTCAAATGACATGCGGTGGATGATGACCACGCTATGGGGGCCGCCGGGCCGGCACATCGGGGAAAAATCCCCCCTTCGCCGCCGTGCCCCGTCACGTTCCCCGAGGGGGCATTTCCCCCTGCGGGCCGTGAGCCGGGCGCGGGTTACGGGGAAATTCCCCCATCTTTGCTCCGTCGGCTAACGACACGCCCGGGAGTCGCGACATGATGAGCAGCGTGACCTGCGGGTCACCCGGCGCGTCCACGCCGGTTAGAGGAGACGAGGAGAGACGATGACCGTCGACATCCGGCATGACGCGACACCCGAGCCGGCCGGGGGTGTGGGCGACCATGAGGCGGCTCCCGCGTTGGCGATCGGCATCAAGATCGGCACCGACGTCTCCATCGCCGTCGGTGCGCACGCCGACGGCTGGGCGGGTACGGTCACCCGCCCGACGCTCGAACTCGCCGGACGCGACGACTTCCTACCTCGCATCGGCGATCCGGTCGGTCTCGTCGACGCCGCAGGTGATCCGGTGTTCGCCGAGGCGCTTTACGCGCAGGCCGTCCATCGGCTGCTCACCGAGACACTGGAGGCGACCGGCGCAGACCCTCGGGCCGTCCAGGTGACGTTCGCCGTCCCGGACGGGTGGTCGCCGGCGGTGATCGCCGACGTCGCCCGCGCGGTGCAGGCGGCCACCGGGCTCACCGCGGACCGGTGCGCCTGGACGAGCGCAGCGGTCACCGCGGTGACCGCCGTCGAACACGCCACCGGCGCCTTCGCCGACGGCGATCCCGTTGTCGTCTACGACTTCGGTGCGTCCGCCACCACGGTGACGGTGCTCGCCGCCGGCGCCGATCCGACCCCGTTGACGCGACCACTGACCTCGACGTTGGTGAGTGGGCGTGACATCGACCGGCTGCTGCTCGATCACACCCTCGAGGCCACCGGGCTGGGCCAGGCGTTGGGCGCCCGGATCGACGATCCCTCGATCCTCGCCGACCTGACCGAACTACGCAGGCGTTGCCGTACCGCCAAGGAGACCCTGTCGACGGATACCGGTACCGCCGTGGATATCTCGGTCGGACCGCATCGCACCGAGGCCCGTCTCGTGCGTGAGGACGTCGATGAGCTGGTGCGTGGGCCGGTGCTGGAATCGGTGAGCCTCGTCCGCGACGCGCTCGCCGCCGCAGCCATCGATCCGCGTCGGGTGGCGGCGATCGTCGCCGTCGGTGGCGGCTCGACGGTCCCGATCGTCTCCGAACTGCTGGAATCCGCCCTGCACATCCCGGTGATCCTCGACCCCGATCCGGCGGGCGCCGCCGCGGTCGGGGCGGCGTTGATCTCCGCCGACCGTCTTGCCGGCGCCGGTGCCGCCGACGACGCCACCGCGCTGCTCGCCGCAGCCGCGGCCGCGCCCCTGCCCGCACCTGCCCCGGTCCACGCCGTCGAACCGGCCCCGGTCTCCGAAAGTGCTCCCGCGCAAAGCCTCTCGAATCGCAAACGCGGTGTTCTGGTCGCGCTCGGCGTGGCGGTCATCGCGGTGTTCACCGCCGCCGGATTGTCGGTGGGCACCGGGCTCGTCGGCTCGACCAAGCCGACGACACCCGCGCCGGCCGAAGGGGCGGTGCCCAGCGGATCGCACGGGGCATCCACTGCCGCGCGGTCGACGCCGGCCTCCGCGCAGGCCGGTGGTTCGGCGCCGTCGGGGTCGGGTCGCGGCGTACCGGCGGGGACGGCCGGGCGCAACGCCACCACCGGTGCGCCCTCCTCGGCGGCCGCCGGCGTACCGGCGGCCTCCACCGCCCCGCAGGCCGGGCAACCGGCCGGGTCCACCGCGGCACCACAACCGTCGGCCTCCAACGGCGGTGCGACCAACGGGGGTGCGACGAACGGCGGTACGACGGGCGGGGGCACCGGCAGCGGGAGTGACGGCGGCAGCGGGAACACCGACGCCGGCGGCACCGACGACGGCTCGGGCGGTGGCGCGCCGTCCGGCGGCTCGGGCAACAGCGGTTCGGGTTCGGGCGGTGGAATCGGTGGCGCGGTGCGCCAGTTGCCGGGCGACGTCCTCGGCGGCGTGGGTCAGATCACCTGCGGCCTCGTCGGACTGCCGGCGTGCCCGTGAGCGAGGGCCTCGCGGCTCCCGCCGCCGTGGCACCGTTGCCCGGCGACGAGTCCGATCCCTGGGCGATCCGCGTCATCGACGAACTCGGACAACCCAATTGCGGTCTCGATCTCGCCGTTCTGGTCGGCCCGCCCGGCAGCGGTCGGTCGCGGGCGCTGTCGACCCTCGCCGACCGCTTACGCGGGGGCGGTGCACGGGTCGTCGTCGGCATCCCGCGGGACGCCCAGTGGCCCGACGCCCACGGTCGCCGGCCCGTCGTGATCGCCGACGACGTCCATGCCTGGCCGGTCGCGAGCATCGTCCGATTGCGCTCGGCACTCGACGACGGCCACGTCGCGGTTCTCGCCGCGACCGAGAACAGGGTGCGCGACACCATGATCACCGGCCTCGTCCAACGGTCCCGTCCCGGCGGCGGAGTCCGGGTGTGCGCCCCGGTGTCGACCGCGTGGGTACTCGATCGGGCCTTGCTGCGGCGCGTCGACCTCGATCCGACACAGGCCTCCCACATCCGACGCGCGTGTGCGGGTGCACCGGGCCTCATCGACGAAATCCTGGTGACGCTGACGTCTGATATGGTTGCAGCACAACATGATTCGCGACCAACGGACGCCGTCGAGCATGCTGCTCTGCTCGCGCGGACGGCGTACCGGCGTCGTGTGGAGCATCTCGACGACGCCACCCTCGCCGTTCTCGCGATCGCCGACGAGGGCAACGGGCTCGACACCTCGATGGTCGCCGAGGTCCTCGACATCGACGAGCAGAGCGCGATCACCGCGATCGACCGAGCGCGGGGCAGCGGTCTGCTCCTGAGCGCCGACACCCTGGTGTCGGCTGCGCGGGGGCCGCTGGTGGAAACGCTGGGTTCGGGTCGGGTCACGCAGGTCAGGCGTGCGAGTGTGGTGCGCCGCATGGGAACCGGCTCGATCTCGCCGCGTGATGCGATGGCCGCCGCAGAACTGGGTATTCGCGAGCCCCGGGTGAGTGCGGCGCTGCTCGAGGCGGCCGCCCAGGCGTCGGCGTCGGAGGCGGAGGTGCTCCTGACCGCAGCCGCCGGTGCCGGGGGTGATGCCTTCGAAATCGCGCTGCGCCGAGCGCATGTGGCGCTGGCCGCCGGTGACGTCCACCGCGCATCGCAAATCGTCGACGAGATCATCGGGGCCGCAACGAGTCCCGCAGCCGAGATCGTGGCCCCGACCATGCTGTCGGCGCGGATCGCGCTCGCTGCCGGCCGACCGTCCCACGCCGCCGACCTCATTCGCTGGCTGGGTCCGGAGTATGCTGCGACGCAACCGATCACGGCGGTCCGCGCGCTGCTCGACGTTGGCGATCGCGACGCCGCCGCCCGATATCTGACCGACACCGGTGCGGCGCCGACGGCCGTGCGCACAGCACAGCGTGACGTCCTGCGAGCCCTGTTCGGCGAGCCGATCGGCGGACCGACGCTCGACGGTCTGTTGCGGGCGCTGCCGATGCTGGTCGATCACGACGACATCGCCTGGCCGGCACTGATGCTTGCCGTGCAGTCCGGAGACATCCTCGCCGCCCGGATGGTGGCCGACGAGGTCTTCGACGCCGACCGCCGTGATCTCGCACTGCAGTGGATCGCGCTGCTTCTCGATCCACACCCCGCACCCGGCGTGCCGACGCCCGTGCCGGTCGCGCGTACGCCCGCCGATCGGGTGCGTGCGGAGGTCGCCGCGCTCGGGCGGGTTCCGACTCCCAACGCCGGTCGTGGACAGGCTCTGCGGGCTGCGGCCGCCATCGAGTTCGGGCTCGTCGACGCGCTCACCCTCGGCGAGCTATGGCTATCACTCGCCGCGGCCGGCGAACAGGTGCGTGTGCGCGGTCAGGTCGCCGCATTCGACGAGATCGTCGCCGGGGTCGGTCTCGCAAGCGGCTGGGCGGTGACGTGGAACTGGTATGCGGTCCGCGCGTGCGCCGCCGTCGGCGACCGGACGGGTGCCGGGAACCGGCTCGCCCGCCTCGAGACGGCGCTGTCGGCACATCCCGGGGACGAGCGCACCGCAACTCTGGTGGCGGCCGCGCGTGTCGTGCACGATCTGGCCTTCGCCGCAACGCCGGTCGACGATCGGCGGGTGGTGCAGGCCCGGGCCGGACTGGTCGCCATCGGCGCACCGACAGACGCCGCCCGTCTGTGCGCCGACACCGCCGCACCCGACCTGCCGAGCCCGCGTCCGACACGCGCCGAAGTGTCATCCCCGCAGGTCAGCCCACCATCGGGACCGTTGACCGAACGTGAGGCGCAGGTGGCCCACGAGCTTCTCGCCGGCTGCACGTATGCCGAGATCGGCGCCCGGTTGTTCATCTCGGCGAAGACCGTCGAGCACCACGTCGCCCGTATTCGCCGGCGCTTCGGGGGCGGGTCACGGTCGGAGATCCTCGCCGCGTTGCGCGCAGCCGGTTACCGCTGAATCTTACTGAACGGTAAGATGATCTGATCCCTGCCGCGCGGTGGGGGTGTGGCGAGTGTGAGGAGCCATCATGGTCGGCGGGACCAAACGACTGCCCCGCGCGGTGCGCGAGCAGCAGATGCTCGACGCCGCGGTCTCGGTGTTCGCCGAGAACGGCTTCCGGGACACGTCCATGGATTCGATCGCAGCCCAGGCGAAGATTAGCAAACCGATGCTGTATCTGTACTACGGGTCCAAAGAAGAGCTGTTCAGTGCGTGTATCGCCCGAGAGGGCGGTCGGTTCATCGACGCGATGTCGGTCGGCTTCGACCCCAAGCTGCGCCAGAGCGAACAGGCCCGCACGGTGGTGCGGGAATTCCTCCGCTATGTCGACGAGAACCGCGAGTCCTGGCGGGTGCTCTACCGGGTTGCCGTCGGATCGGCGGCCTTCGCCGACACCGTCAGCACCAGCCGTCGCCACATCGTCGACATGGTCTCCGACCTGATCCGCCGCGGTACCACCGTCGAGGGCGCGCTCGACATCGATTTCGAGCTCACCGCTATCGCGCTCGTCGGGGCCGGTGAGGCCGTTGCCGACCGGATGAGCGAGGGCGACGTCGACCTCGAGACCGCCACCGATCTCCTGGTCGGCATCACCTGGCGCGGCCTGAAGGGCGTCGGTATCCACACGCCGTCCTGACGCGGATTCACCGGTGCCGACGCAACGTCACCGAACCCAGCCACACCAGCACCGCCACCGCGAGTAGCCCCGGCATCATGTGGACGGCGAGCACACCGACGAGACTCGGCCCGCCCCAGTCGTTCTGGTAATCGTTGCCGACGGCGAACGGTTCGGCCGCCGCACGGCCGATGAAGAACACACACAGCACAACCACGAGCGTCAGACCCCAGATCCGGGCGAGCTTTCTCATGCTGCCGACGCTACGACTCGCCGGTGGTGGCGACATCGGGGATGACCCCGAGATCGTCCCGGACTTCGAGCGGCCTCGTGTTGCGGGCAGCAGCCAAACGCAGAACTCCCGCCCGGCATTGCCGGACGGGAGTTCGGGGACCTGGTGGTCGCCTCAGTTGGTACGAGTGGTCGCCGTCAGGTGCGGATACCCCTTGCGCCGGTTCAGAATCGAGATGTCGAAACTCCCGGCGCCGAAATTGTTCGGCCCGCTCGCTGCGCTCCCGGCGCCGTCGAGTTTATGGGTGTAGACGTTCACCTTGGCCGGCAACAGGATCGGCTTACCCCACCGCACCGTGTAGGTGACCGCGTCGGGCAGTTGCGCCTCGACGTTGGCGACAGCGGCTGCCGCACTCCACATTCCGTGCGCGATGGCCTTCGGGAAGCCGAACGCCTTGGCGGTCAGATCGCCCATGTGGATCGGATTGCGATCCCCCGACGCCGCCGCGTACTCGCGGATCTTCGCCAGATCCACTGCGAGCACCGCATCCGGTGGTGGCGGCGCCTGATCCCGCGGAGCCGGCCCGCGCGGTTCGTCGGAGAGGCTGGTGCGTTGCTGCTTGAGGAACGTCGCCACCTGCCGGGTCACCAGCTCGGTGCCGACGCTGATCTCCGAGACCATGTCGACGAGCATGCCCTTGCGGTGTTCCCGCAGGTTCTCGGCGTGATTCTCGATGGTCAGCGGCTCGTCGATCCCGATCGGTCGCAGTCGCGTGATGGTGTTCTCCAGATGCACCGAACCGACTGCGCCGAAAGGGAAGTCGCCGTCGGTCATGATCTTCATGGCCAGCGGGAACTGCAACACGAACGGGTAGGTGATCGGCAGCGTCGGGCCGAACTGTTGACCCGTCGCGCGGGTGTAGGCCAGCAGCCGGTCCGGATCGATGCGGATGTTCTCGAGCCGGTAGCGCCGGTCCGGGATTGTCGCGTCGGCGCGAATCCGGGCGGGCTTGCCGATCACCGGAAGCATCGCGGTGACCGCCTTGGAGTAGACGTCGGCGGTGCTCGGCGGCGACGAGAGGGTGATGGTCTTGCTCATCACGCCCCCAGGAATCCCTGGCCGCAGACCCGGACCACGTTGCCGGTGATGGCGTTGGAGGCCGGATTGGCAAAGTAGGCAACGGTTTCGGCGACGTCGATGGTCTGACCGCCCTGCTGCAGCGAACTCATCAGGCGGCCGGCCTCGCGGGTGGCCAGCGGGATCGCGGCGGTCATCTTGGTCTCGATGAAACCGGGGGCGACGGCGTTGATCGTGATGCCCTTCTCGGCGAGCAGCGGGGCGTAGGTGTCGACGAGACCGATCACGCCGGCCTTGGAGGCGCCGTAGTTGGTCTGGCCGCGGTTGCCCGCGATACCCGCGATCGACGACACGTCGATCACCGCGCCGCCGGGCTTCAACGCGTCCTTCTCGACGAGGGCGTTGACCAACTGCTGTGGCGCGATCAGATTGACCGAGATCACCGAATTCCAGCGCGCCGCATCCATGTTGGCGAGCAGCTTGTCGCGGGTGATGCCGGCGTTGTTGACGATGATGTCGATGCCGCCATGGCGCGCGAGCGCATGCTCGGCGAGCTTCTCGCCGGCGTCGGGTGCGCTGACGTCGAGCGGCAACGAGGTGCCGCCGACCTTGTTGGCGGTCTCGGCCAGGGCCTCGCCGGCAGCCGGGATGTCGGCGCAGATGACGTGGGCGCCATCGCGGGCCAGCACCTCGGCGATCGTCGCGCCGATACCGCGGGCGGCACCGGTCACCACGGCCACCTTGCCCTCGAGCGGCTTGTCCCAACTCGCGGGCGCGGTGGCGTCGTCGGCGCCGACGCGGATCACCTGGGCGTCGACGAAGGCCGACTTGGCCGACAGCACGAAGCGCAGCGTCGACTCCAGGCCGGTGAGCCCGGTCTTGGCGTCGGGGGAGACGTAGACGAGCTGCACGGTCGACCCCTTGAGGAGTTCCTTGCCGAGCGAGCGGGTGAATCCCTCGAGGGCGCGCTGGGCGACATGCTCATCAGGATCGATGACGAGTTCGGGGGTGGTGCCGAGCACGACGAAGCGCGCACAGGCCGCCGTCGAGCGCATGACCGGCTGGAAGAACTCGAAGAGCTGCTCGAGCTCGGCGGGGGAGGTGATCCCGGTGGCGTCGAAGACCAGACCGCCGTACTTGTCGGCGCTGCGACCGGTGGTGGCGTTCTCGATCAGCGTGTAGTCGGGACCCGAGAGCAGCTCACGCAGCGGCTCGACGAGACGGCCGGACCCGCCGAGCAGCACCGGTCCCGGCAGCGGCGGCTCGGAGGCCTTGTAGCGCCGCAGAGGCGGTGGGACGGGCAGTCCGGCCTGCTTGGCGATGAACGCACCCGGCCCGGAGTGCACGAAACTCGAGTACAGGCCTGCGGTCGTGGAGTTGGCAGCCACGTGAATCTCCTCTGAATTGTTCTCACGCTCGGTGTGATCGAGGACGCTGCTGGGTGGAGCGCCGTTCGACATCTAACTTACTCTGGAGTAAGAATACGTTAAAGGTACCAATCGACACCTGGGAGATCTCTCGTGGCCAACACACCCAAGACCCGCACCGAGCGCCCGGTCGCGATCCTCGGCGGCAACCGCATTCCGTTCGCGCGGCAGGACAAGGCATATGCCAAGGTCAGCAACCAAGACATGTTCACCGCGGCCCTCGACGGCCTCGTCAGTCGCTACAGCCTCCAGGGCGAACGACTCGGCATGGTGGCCGGTGGCGCCGTCCTGAAACTGTCGCGTGATTTCAATCTCATCCGCGAATCCGTGCTGGGATCGGCCCTGTCGCCCTACACCCCGGCCTTCGACATCCAGCAGGCGTGCGGCACCGGTCTGCAGGCGATCACCGCCGTCGCCGACGGCATCGCGCGCGGACGCTACGACGTCGCCGTCGGAGGTGGCGTCGACACCACCTCCGACGCGCCGATCGGCGTCTCCGAGGGTTTCCGTCGCGGCCTGCTCGAGGTGAACCGGGCCCGCAGCACCCAGGACCAGGTCCTCGGACTCCTCAAGGCGCTGCCCAAGCTCGGCATCGAGATCCCGCGCAACGGCGAGCCCCGCACCGGGATGTCGATGGGTGAGCACGCCGCGATCACCGCCAAGGAGTTCGGTATCAAGCGTGCCGACCAGGACGCGCTCGCCGCGGCCAGCCACCAGAAGATGGCCGCCGCCTACGACGCCGGCTTCTTCGACGATCTGGTTACCCCGTTCCTCGGCCTGACCCGCGATCAGAACCTGCGCGGCGACTCCAGCGTCGAGAAGCTCGCCAAGCTCAAGCCGGTCTTCGGGGTGTCGCTGGGCGACGCCACCATGACCGCGGGCAATTCGACGCCGCTGACCGACGGTGCGTCGACGGTCCTGCTCGCCAGCGACGAGTGGGCACAGGACAAGGGCATCCCGGTCCTGGCGTACTTCGTCGACTCCGAGTCCGCGGCGGTCGATTACGTCAACGGCCCCGACGGCCTGCTGATGGCACCCACCTACGCCGTCCCGCGTCTGCTCGAGCGCAACGGCCTCACCTTGCAGGACTTCGACTTCTACGAGATCCACGAGGCGTTCGCCTCGGTGGTGCTCGCGACCCTGCAGGCATGGGAGTCCGAGGAGTACTGCAAGGAGCGGCTGGGCCTGGACAAGGCGCTCGGCGCGATCGACCGCAGCAAGCTCAACGTCAACGGATCGTCGCTGGCCGCGGGACACCCGTTCGCCGCCACCGGTGGACGTATCGTGGCCCAGGCGGCCAAGCAGATCAAGGAGAACGGCGGCGGGCGCGCGCTGATCTCGATCTGCGCCGCGGGCGGCCAGGGTGTCACCGCGATCATCGAAGGCTGAGCGGGATTCCTCCGGCGCAGGATTCCTCCGATGAATGGACACCCCGTGTTGTAACGAAGACGAAAGTCCCGTAGATATACGGGGTAGCTTCGGTTGAGCTGTCAGACCCCCGACCCGACAGCTCAACCGGAGCGCCTCTCACAGAGGGCCTGGCCAGCGTGTATTCGCCGGTCAGGCCCTCGATTGCGTTGTGGGGAGAAGCCGCCGGGGTCGCATTGGCCGGATTTGTTCGGTATGAGTGACAGCGTGAGTTCAGTGCGGCGACGTCGATGGCGGGTGGGCGCACGAATCACCACAGGTGTGATCTCCGTCATACTCCTGACGTTGTCCATGGATCTTCTGGTCACCTCGGGGCACACCGCCCGCGGTGCGGTCACCGCCGGCCGCGACGTCGGCAACCTGTCCCCGGTGCGCCTGGACCATCGGCTCGACGAGCTGATGCAACAGGCGGGCGAACCGGTGCGACTGCGCACCGAATCCGGCTCGGCGACCGTCGACCCCGCGGCGTTGGGCGTGATGTTCGACGCCGACGCGACCGCGGCGGCCCTGCAACGTCAGCCGCGTAGTCCGCTCACCCGGTTGCTGGCCCTCTTCGGCCGCACACACGACGTCGCGCCGGTGGTCCGGGTCGACGCCGCACGCTTCGACGAGGCGATCGCCGGTCATCACCGCGATCTCGAACGGTCGGCGGTGGACGGTGGGGTGCACTACGACGGGGTCACCCCGGTCGCCGATCTGCCCGCCGCCGGTCGCCGCGTCGACCGGGATGCGGCGCGCGCGGTACTGGCCCGCGAATGGCTCGACGGAGACGTCGTGGACCTGCCGATGGAACCGTTCGCGCCGAGCGTGAGTGCCGAGGTGGTGCGCGCGACCGTCGCGGGTCCGGCGACGCGGGCGGTGTCCGACGACGTCGAGATCTCCGGCCGAGGTGGCGTTCGGGTCAGCCTGTCTCCCAGGCAGATCGGCGCGATCCTCACTTTCGTCCCCGACGGTCGGGGAGGGCTCGTCGCACACGTCGACCGCCAACGCGGTCGTACGGCGCTGGCCGCGCTGCGCGACTCCGAGACCCCGCCCGCCGATGCGAGATTCTCGCTGGCGACGGGACGCCCGCGGGTCGTGCCCGCCCGCGACGGCGCACGCGTCGACTGGGACAAGACCTTCGCCGCACTCGAACGCGCCGTCGTCGGCACCGGGCCGCGCACCGTCGCAGCCGCCTACCGGACGGTGCCGCCCGCGTTGTCCACCGAGAAGGCCCGCTCGCTCGGGGTCACCGAGGTGATCGGCGAGTTCACCACCGGCGGTTTCTCGTCGGCGTCCGGTGAGAACATCCGGCTGGTCGCGGCCGAGGTCGACGGGGCGCTGATCCTGCCGGGCAAGAACTTCTCCCTCAACACCCACACCGGGCCGCGGGGCTCCGCGCAGGGCTACGTCAGCTCGACGATCATCGATCACGGCCGTGCGTCGAACGCGGTGGGCGGCGGCATCTCCCAATTCGCCACCACGCTCTACAACGCCGCGTACTTCGCCGGCCTCGCCGACGTCGACCACACCGAACACGCCTACTACATCTCGCGGTATCCCGAGGCGCGGGAGGCGACGGTGTTCGAGGGCGCCATCGACCTCGTCATCGGCAACACCTCGCGCCACGGCGTCCTGATCGAGACCCTGTGGAGTCCGTCGTCGGTGACGGTTCGGCTGTGGGGCACGACAAGTGTCGAGGTCCAGTCGATCACCGGGGAGCGACACGCCTACACCATGCCAGAGGTGCGCCGGGTGCCCCGCGGGCCCGACTGCATCGCGAGCCGTGGCAGCCGCGGATTCACCACCAGCGACACCCGGGTCATCACCGACGCCCGCTCCGGCGCACTGATCAGCAGGCACACCCGAACCGTGCGCTACGCGCCGGAGCCGATCGTGCGGTGCATCTGACGCCGACTGCGCTCTGCAGTTCGCCGACAGCGCCCCACATATCGGCGCCCTAAACTGCAGTGCGTGGATGTGGCCCAGAGAACCGACGATCGTTCCCCCAAAGACCTGATCGCCGAGACGCTGCGCGAGGAAATTCTCGGCGGGGGCCTTCCTGCCGGGCAGCGTCTGATCGAAGAATCCATCGCCCGGCGGTTCGGAGTCTCGCGGGTCCCGGTTCGAGAAGCGCTGGCGCAGTTGGAGTCCGAGGGATTTGTTCTCACGGTTCGGTATCGCGGGGCCACGGTGGCCCAGGCGCCCCGCACTGACGGTCTCGGGCTGCTTCAGGTGCGCCGAGGCCTCGAGGTGCTCGCCGCGCAGTTGGCTGCCGAGCGGCGTGGCGGCGCGAGCGTCGACGAATTGGCTGCGGTCGCACGCTCGGAACGACCCGTACGCGCAAGTGACGGACCCTCGTTCCACGAACTGGTCGTGACCGGTGCCGGCAACTCGCAGCTCGCGACGATGCTCGCCGACGTCAATCGCCGCGTGGCGTGGGCGCTCGGCGATGATCGACACGGAGCGACCCTCGATCACATGGCCATCGCACACGCGATCGTCAGTGGCGCCGTGGTGCAGGCCGGCTTCTTGATGGAGGAGCACCTTCGCAAGGACGAGGAACGGTTCGCAGAGCAAGAGTGAAGAATTCGTATACAAAACTCGCATAGGCTTGGCGATTTTACGCAAATGACGCGGTAGTTCATCGGTTGGCAACACTGTTTGTATACAACTTTAGAGGTCGCGGTGCTGCGGCAATCCACTTCCACCTCTCATCTGGAGCACGCGCCCATGTCCACCACCTCACCGTCGGCCGCGCCGAAAGACCACTCCTCCACACCCGAGCCCACCCCGTCGGCAGGCGATTCCCCTCAGAAGGGTCGCGATGCCGCGGCGACGGGATCGCTCGCCGCAGCCCTGGACCGCATCGGATTCACCCGCGCCCAGGGCTGGGTGATCGTTCTGCTGATGGCCGGGCTGTTCTTCGACAGCCTCGAACAGAACTCCACCGGTTCCATGGGTCCACTGATCAAGGACTCACTGGGGATCGGCAACGCCCAACTCACCGCGATCAACACAGCGACCGTCATCGGCGGGCTCGTCGGACGACTGATCGGCGGCTATGCCGCCGACCGGTGGGGCCGGCGGTTCGCACTCAGCTTCAACTTGCTGATCTACACCCTCGGCGGGCTGATCAGTGCAGTGGCCGTCAACTACGAGATGCTGCTCTGCAGCCGGTTCATCGTCGGTGTCGGGCTGGGTGGTGAGTTCACCGTCGGTCTCGCGTTGCTCGCGGAAGTCGTGGCCACCCGCTATCGCGGGTCGGTACTGGCGAGTCTGAACATCTCTTCCGGGGGGATCGGCAACATCGCCTCCTTCGGTTTCTTCGCGCTGGTCCTCGGACCGCTCGGCGGCCTCCTGGGCGGCGACGCGCACTCCTGGCGTTGGACCTACGTCATTCTCGCGGTGCCCGCGTTGCTGGTCGTCGCGTTCCGCCGCTACCTTCCGGAGTCGCCCCGCTTCCTGGTGGACAAGGGGCGTGTCGAGGAAGCCAACGAGAGCCTGAACCGTCTTGGTGGAAAACGCCTTTCGGATCTCCGCCGTAAGGGTTCACCGACGTCGTTCGTGGCCACCACCGACATCCCGGTGGTGGCGCAACGGGTGTCGATCGTAGAGGTCTTCCGTGGCAACAACCTCCGCCGCACCGCGGCCGTCGGGACGGCGTCATGGATGTCGTTCGGAGCGCAGGTCACGCTGCTGTTCCTGATGCCGATCCTGTTGGTGTCGCGCGGATACTCGCTGACCGACTCGCTCGTGTTCACCATGATCATGAACATCGGCAGCCTTGTCGGTGCTTGCGCTGCAGCAGTTCTCGCAGGTCGCGTGCCGCGGAGGATCACCGTCATGTCGGCGGCCACGCTAGGCTGTGCCTCGGCGATCTGTTTTGCCGCCTTCGCCAATTCGGTGGCCACCATCCTCATCCTCGGCGCGGTGTTCCAGTTCTTCACGATGCTGCTCAACACCATGCTCTCGGTGTGGTCGCCGGAGCTCTTCCCGACGTCGGTGCGGGCGATGGGTGCGTCGGTGGTCAACGGCATCGGCAACGTGGCCGGTGCGGTCATGCCGTTCGCCGCGTTGTATTTCTTCGGCCTCGCAGGCGTCGCCGGTGTCTTCCTGATGATTGCCGCGATGTACGCACTCCTCGTTGTCGCTGCCCGATTCGGGCCCGAGACCTTCGGGCGGTCCCTGGAAGAGATTCACGCCGAGTCCTAGGTCAAACCCTCCCGCGCGTTGATGATCCATCCACCCACCGAAAGGTTTCGCAATGCAATGCCTGACCATCAGTGCGACCTCCCATGCACTGAACTATCTGCCCGCCTACCTCGCCGAGTCCGATGGGCTCTTCGCACAGCGCGGCTTCGACGTCGAGTTCATCGCGCGCGACCCGTGGACCGGGGTCCTCGATGATCTCGCAGTCGGCACCGCCGAGGTCGCCCTGGGTGGACTGTGGGTACCGGCGATGTACGCCGGTACCGCAACGGAATTCACCACCTTCGCCCAGCTCAATCACCAGTTCCCCAAGGCCCTGGTCGTGCGCACGGAGGCCCTTGTCGGCGAGTTCGCCTGGACCGACATGGAGGGGACCACGATCCTCGCGCCCGGCATCGGCGGCAGCGCACCGTATGCGTTCACCGCCGGACTGATGCGAGAGGCCGGAGCCGACCCGCGATCGGTCACCTTCCTGCGCGATCTGTCGACGCCGATGTTCCTCGACCTGTTCCGCAGCGGACTGGGGGATGCGATCGTGCTCGATCTGCCCAACGCGCTGGCGACACAACGCCGGGGCGACGGACACATCGCGATCGACTACACGGTCTCGGGGGGACTCGGGCCCAACAGCGTCTTCTACTGTCGCCGTGACCGTTTCGACGAGCTCGTGCCGGCGCTCGCCGGCTTCGTCGACGCCATCGGCGAGGCGATGGATCTGTTGGCGACCGCGCGGGTCGAGGATCTGGCGCCGCTGATGGCCGAGCACTGGCCCACTGCCGACCCGGCCCACCTGGCGCTGTCCTGCGTCCGGCTGCAGGCGTCGAGGACCTGGGAGACCCCGCGCATCGACCCGGCCGGCACCGATCGGTGGCTCCGAGTCCTTCTTGACGAGAGGATGATCCGCACGCCGTTGGCTTATGGCGATCTCGTCGACGAGTCGGCGCTGATCGTCTCAGCCGCCCACCGGGCGTGATGACCGGTCAGTGTGTCGAGGGGGTGGCCGTCGACGACGAGACGATCGACCGCCTCCTCGACCCACTGCGTCTGATGGTTGCGGTGGAGCAGGTACACGTCGATCTGCATCGTGGCATCGTCGTCAACCCGGTGGCCGCCGACATCGCGGTGCCGGGAACGCAGGCGGCAGTGCATCCGATGCTTGCGGTGTCGGCGATCGACGGTGTGTGCGTCGCCAAGATCATGACGGACTCACCGGAGCGGGCCAACCGCGGTGCACCACGCCAACTCTCGACGATCCTGGTCACCGACCTCGACTCGGGTCGGGTGCGGGCGATACTGGCCGGTGGCCGTGTGACGGCCGCACGTACCGCGGCGGCGAGCGCGGTGGCATCGAGTCATCTCGCGTCCGCGGGCGCCCGTGTTCTCGGGGTGATCGGTGCGGGCCGGCTGGCCTTCGAGCACGTCCGATTTTTGACCGCGCGGATCGAGAGCCTCGACACCGTCGTCGTTTGGACCCGATCCGCGCAGCGGGCACGGGAGTTTGCCGGTGCTGTTGGTGACTTCGGTTGCGACGTCCAGGTGGTCGACGATCTTGCGGAACTCTGTCGTCGTGCCGACATCGTCTGCACACTGACGCCGTCACCGACGCCGATCCTGCGCGGCGAATGGCTGCGCGCCGGAACGCATCTGAATGTCGTCGGGGCGCCGCCCCGGCCGGATCATCGAGAGGTCGACGCCGAGGCGCTCCGTCGGTCGCGGGTGATCGTCGACGATGTGGCGACCGCCAGGACAACTTCCGGTGCTGTCGTCGCGGCATTGCGGCACGGCGTCGTCGACCTCGACGATGTTGGCACCGACCTGGGGGCGGTCATCAGCGGAGACGCGATCGGCCGTACCGGGGACGACGAGATCACGATGTTCGTCTCCGTGGGCCTCGGTGCCCAGGACCTCGCGGCGGTACGCGTTCTCCTCGACCTCGACCTCGAAACGGTCACCACGGCGCCTGCCCGACCGCGGTGAGTACACAGGCGCCGAGCAGAACCACCGCCGTGACCCCGTGGATTCCGAGTGCGCGGGATCGGCTGCCTTGTTGCCCGAGCACGATCAGCATGTCGCCGAGCGGGATCAGCGCCAGCACGCCGAGGAGCAGGGGCAGTCGATCGGTGCCGGCAACGAGGAATGCGAGTACCAGAACACCGGTCGTCACATCACGGATGCCCTTGACCTGCCACCATCCACGGTCGTGGGGCGACAGCGACGTCGGCAGGCCGAAACCGGCGGCGTTGGTGGCGTTGCGGGCCAGGTAGGCGGCGCCGATCACGATGATGCCCAGCGCGATCACCACACCGATCGACACCCCGGTCCACCACAGGATGCTGGTCACGGTTGGTCCTCAGGGCGGGTGAAGCTCGTTGTCATCGTCCGCACCTTCCTGTTGTTATCGATGGAAAGAAATCTAACACCGATAAAAAGATCTATCAATGGTAGGTTTCGACCATGGGCACACAGGATCGGCGCGCGCGAGAGCGCGCCGAACGCCGGGATCGGGTGGTCGAGGCGGCGCGCGATTTGGCGGAGCGTGACGGATGGTCCGCGGTGACCACCCGCCGGCTGGCCGACGAGATCGAATACACGCCGCCAGTCCTCTATCAGCATTTTCCCGGCGGGCGCGACGAGATCGTGACGGCGGTGGCGTTGCTCGGATTCGCGGAGTTCGTCGCGTCGGTGTCCGGCGACACGGAGACCGAAGGCGGGGTCGGCGGCCTCATCGATGCGTATCTTGCTTTCGCGCAACGCAATCCGGCTACGTACGAGGCGATGTTCGCCATGCCGATCGCCGCGCGGTTCGCTCACGACGAGACTCCTGAGATCATGCGTCGCGCATTCTCGATCTTCGTCGAGGCGCTCGGTGGCGGGGATGCCCTCGGTGAGGACGTCGGTGTTCAGGCGCGCGCGGAACTGCTGTGGAGCGCGCTGCACGGGGTGTGTGAGTTGCGCAGGTGCGGGCGGCTGGACCCCTCGATGGAGTCTGCGAGGCGGGCTGAGCTCGTCGCAGTGTTCGAAGGCCGGTCACTTACCGACTGATCGCTCGGCCCCGGGTTGTTAGACCAGTCACACGGCGTCGTAGTCTGTCGACGTGGATATCAACGGAGCAAGTGCAATCGTGACGGGTGGGGCGTCGGGCATCGGCGCCGCGGTGGTTCGCCAGCTGGCGGCCAAGGGGGCGAAGGTCATCATCGCCGACCTCAACGCAGAAAAGGGTGGTGAGCTCGCCAAGGAGATCGACGGCAAGTTCGTCGCTGTGGACGTGACCAAGACCGAGGATCTCGAGAACGCGGTCAACCAGGCGACCGAGCTGGGCCCGCTGCGGGTGCTGGTGAACTCGGCCGGTATCGGCTGGGCGCAGCGCACCATCGGCAAGGACGGTGACTTCGCTTCCGCGCACAACCTCGACGCGTACAAGAAGGTCATCGCGATCAACCTGATCGGCACCTTCGATGCCATCCGGCTGGCCGCCACCGCGATGAGCCGCAACGAGCCG
Organism: Gordonia sp. N1V; assembly: GCF_029269935.1. Lineage (NCBI taxonomy): Bacteria > Bacillati > Actinomycetota > Actinomycetes > Mycobacteriales > Gordoniaceae > Gordonia > Gordonia sp. N1V. The sequence goes on along the minus strand of NZ_JARJDD010000010.1, from coordinate 5,311 downwards.
CTGGAATCGAACGAGCGGGGCGCGATCGTCAACATGGCGAGCGTCGCGGCATTCGACGGCCAGATCGGCCAGGCGTCGTACTCGTCGTCCAAGGGCGGCGTCGTTGGCATGACCCTGCCGGTCGCGCGTGACCTCGCGGCCGTGGGCGTGCGCGTCAACACCGTCGCCCCCGGCCTGATCGACACCCCGATCTACGGTGAGGGCGAGGCCGCCGAGGCATTCAAGGCCAAGCTCGGCGAGTCGGTGCTGTTTCCGCGTCGTCTCGGCGTGCCCGACGAACTCGCGTCGATGGTCGTCGAGCTCGTCACCAACTCCTACATGAACGCCGAGGTCGTCCGCGTCGACGGCGGCATCCGGATGCCACCGAAGTAGTTCTGGCACAAGTCCTCTCACGGTCACGGCCGCGTCAGACCCTCGGGTCCGACGCGGCCGTGGTGGTTTCTCGGGGAATCTCAGGCGCTCATGATCACCTTGAGCGCCTTGGTTTCTGCCGCACGGGAGAACACGTCGTAGGCGTCGATGATCTCGCCGAGCCCGAATCGGTGGCTGATGAACGGCTCCGGGTCGATACGGCGCTGTGCCACCAACTTCAGAAGTGTGCCAAGGGTATTGGTGTTCACCAGGCCCATCGACATCACGATGTTGGAGATCCAGAGGTCCTGGATGGGCAACTCGACGGGTTTGCCGTGCACACCGACATTGGCGACATGGCCTGCGGGGCGGACGATGTCGAGGCACATCTGGAACGTGTCGGGAATGCCGACGGCCTCGATCGCGACATCGACGCCGAGTCCGTCGGTCATCGCCAGGATCTCTTCGCGCCAACCCGACGAGGTCGACACGACCCCGTCGGTCGCCCCGAACCGGCGGGCCTGCTCGACCCGGTTGGCGTCGATGTCGACGGCGATGACCCGGCTGGGCCCGTAGAGGCCGGCGGTGGCGATGGCGGCGAGCCCGACCGGGCCGGTCCCGATCACCGCGACCACATCACCGGGTTTCACCGCCCCGTGGCGGACGCCGATCTCGTGGCCGGTGGGCAGGATGTCGGAGAGTAACGTGCCCTGCTCGGGGCTGACCGCCGACGGCAGTTTGTGGACCGAGTTCTCGGCGTAGGGCACCCGAACGTACTCGGCCTGGGTGCCGTCGATGAGATGGCCGAAGATCCAGCCGATGCCCGACGTGCCCTCGCTACCGAGGCAGTGCGAGTAGACGCCCTGTTTGCAGAACGAGCATTTCCCGCATGAGGAGATGCAGGACAGGATCACCTGGTCGCCGACGGCCAGCGTGGTCACGGCGTCGCCGACCTCGGTGATCGTACCGACGCCCTCGTGTCCGAGAATGCGGCCGGGAGTGACCGCGGGAACGTCACCCTTGAGGATGTGCAGGTCGGTGCCGCAGATCGTCGTCGTATCCATCTTGACGATGACGTCGGTGGGTTCGCTGAGCTTCGGGTCGGGGACGTCCTCCCAGGCCTTCTGGCCGGGACCGTGGAAAACGAGTGCCTTCATCTGGTGTCACCTCACGTGGTCGGGTCCCCCGTGTCTCACGCCCCCGCAATTCACGCTACGTATGCGCGCCCGGCCATGGGTGCCGATCGGTGCCTGCGATGCGTGTCAATATGAGAATTCGCCCCTGATCCGCGCGCAGTTCAGATGCCGGATCAGACCGCGCCTACCCGACCACATCATGAACCGGTGGTTCGCGTGCAAGATCGGACGGCCGACGCGGATGAGGGGGAGCGGCAGCGGTGTGGTGAGGTCGACGACCTGACGGAACTCGGCCCGACAGCCGTCGGCGGGAGTACCTGGGTGAATGGTCCACCGCGTCCACCCCGTCAGGTCGCCGTCCACGCGCGCCTGCAGGACGCCGGCCGCGGGGTCGACGATGTCCTCACGCACGTGCACCCGAAGCGATATCGGCAGCAATGACCGCAGCACCGCATCGCCGGAGGTGTCGTCGACCCTTGTCGCCTCGCGGACCTGCGGCCACCAGGTGGGGTAGGAGTCGGCGTCGGCGAGCGCGGCCAGCACGATGTGGTGGTCGAAGGGCAGGTGCCAGACGGAGTGCATCCGGAAGGTCCGTGCGCTCACGTCGTCCAGTATGCGCCGGATCGCCGAGGGGCCGGGATCTCGACGGAGATCCCGGCCCCTCGGCTCGTGCGGTGTTCTGTGTGTCAGAAGGCGGCTTCGTCGAGCTCCATGATCTCGCCGTCGATGTTCTCGACGGTGGTGCGGATCGAGGTGAGCAGCGGGAGCATGTTCTTGGCGAAGAAGCTCGCGACGGCGACCTTGCCCTCGTAGAAAGACTTGTCGTCGCCGGTCACGCCCTCATCGAGCTTGGCCAGCGCGATCTCGGACTGACGCAGGAGCAACCAGCCGATGAGCAGATCGCCGACCGACATCAGGAAGCGCACCGAGCCCAGCCCCACCTTGTAGAGGTCCTTCGGGTTCTCCTGCGCGCCCATCAGATCGCCCGTCAGGGAGGCGGCCATGGCCTGGACGTCCTCGAGAGCGGTCTTGAGCAACGCGCGTTCGGCCTTGAGGCGACCGTTGCCGGCCTCGGTGTCGATGAACGACTGGATCTGTCCGGCAACATGCGCGAGGGCCTGCCCCTTGTCGCGAATGATCTTGCGGAAGAAGAAGTCCTGCGCCTGGATGGCGGTCGTGCCCTCGTAGAGCGAGTCGATCTTCGAGTCACGGATGTACTGCTCGATCGGGTAGTCCTGCAGGAAGCCCGAGCCACCGAAGGTCTGCAGCGACTCGTGGCCGAGGTTGGCGTAGGCACGCTCGGAGCCGACACCCTTGACGATCGGCAGCAGCAGGTCGTTGACTCGGTGCGCCATCTCGGGATCGGCGCCGGAGACGATCTGTGCGGCAACGGAATCCTGGTGCGATGCGGTGTAGAGGTAGATCGCGCGCAGACCCTCGGCATATGCCTTCTGGGTCATCAGCGAACGCCGGACGTCGGGGTGATGGGTGATGGTGACCCGCGGTGCGGCCTTGTCGGTCATCTGCACCATGTCGGCGCCCTGCACACGCTCCTTGGCGTAGTCGAGAGCGTTGAGGTAACCGGTCGACAGCGTCGAAATCGCCTTGGTGCCCACCATCATTCGCGCATGCTCGATCACCTGGAACATCTGCGCGATGCCCTTGTGAACCTCGCCGACGAGCCAGCCCTTGGCCGGGACGCCGTGCTGGCCGAAGGTGACCTCACAGGTGGCCGACGCCTTGATGCCCATCTTGTGCTCGACGTTGGTGACGAAAACGCCGTTGCGCTCGCCGAGTTCACCTGTCTCGAAGTCGAAATGGAACTTCGGTACGAAGAACAGCGACAGCCCCTTGGTGCCCGGGCCTGCGCCCTCGGGGCGGGCGAGCACCAGGTGGAAGATGTTCTCGGTCATGTCCTGGTCGGCAGAGGTGATGAAGCGCTTCACACCGTCGATGTGCCAGGAGCCGTCCTCCTGCTGAACAGCCTTGGTACGTCCGGCGCCCACATCGGAGCCGGCGTCGGGCTCGGTGAGCACCATCGTGGCGCCCCAGCCGCGCTCGGAGCAGATGGCGGCCCACTTCTTCTGCTCGTCGGTTCCGTTGTCGTAGAAGATGTTCGCGAAGCCCGAGCCTGCTGCGTACATGAACACCGGCGGGTTGGCGCCGAGGATCATCTCACCGATTGCCCAGTACAGCGATCGGGGCGCCGGCATGCCGCCGAGCTCCTCGTTGACGCCGACCTTGTCCCAGCCACCCTCGACGAGGGCGTTGTAGGACTTCTTGAAGCTTTCCGGGATGGTGACGCTGTGGGTCTCCGGGTCGAAGACCGGCGGGTTGCGGTCGGCCTCGGCGAAGGATTCCGCGATCGGGCCCTCGGCCAGAGTCCGGACCTCGCGGAGCATGTCCACGGCGGTCTCATGATCCAGATCGCCGAACTCCCCCGACTCGAGCACCTTGTCCAGTTCGAAGACCTCGAAGAGGTTGAACTGCAGGTCGCGCATGTTGCTCTTGTAGTGGCCCATTTGGATTCCTATCTGACGCGGGCTGAATCCCTCGCGGGTGGTCGCTGGATGTGTCGGCAGGTGAACTCGTGCAAACGCCCGGTGGATGCTCTGAAGGGAACACGACCGAACGACCGCTAAGTTACTCGCCGGTAACCCCAGGATACAACTCGTTCGCAGGGTCGACAAGCCGAGATTTCTGTGACCTCCGCTAACTTCTGCAAGCGCAATGTCCTGTATCGCGAATCGTCACCTCGTTATCGCGAAACCCGGCGACTAGCCTGTCTGCATGTCCACTGATTCCCTGGTCCTCGGATGTATGTACTTCGGCACGCGCACCGACGACGCCACTTCCCGCGCGCTGGTCGAACGATTCCTGGAACGTGGCGGAACAACGCTTGACACCGCGGACTGCTATGCGTTCTGGGCGTCGGGGACGGGATCGGGCGGACAGAGCGAGGAGATGCTCGGCCGGTGGTTCGCCGACAACCCGGGTGTCCGGGAGCGAGTGACGCTGGCGACGAAGGTTGGGCCGGAGCCCGTTCCCGGACGGCCGGGTGAGGTCGTCGGTCTCGGTCACGAGGTCGTCATGCGTTCGATCGAGGCCAGCCTCGCGCGGCTCCAGGTCGATCACATCGATCTGTACTGGGCGCATCTGGAGGACCGACGGACGCCGATGGCCGAAGTGGTCTCGACGTTCGGCCGACTCGTCGACGACGGCGTGGTCGGACGGATCGGTATCTCGAACCATCCGACGTGGCGCGTGGAGCAGGCGCGCGCCCTGGCGTCGGTCGCCGGCACCGAACCGTTCACCGCATTGCAACTGTCGACGTCGTACGTCCGGCCACGCCCGGACACCGTGGTGCCGGGCAAGGATCACCGCTTCGGGTTCGTCACCGACGAGACCATTGACTACCTCACCACCCATCCCGAGATCGAACTGTGGGCGTACAGCCCGCTGATCCAGGGCAGTTTCGACCGCGCCGATCGACCGTTCCCCGAGGCCTACGACCACCCGGGAACAACCCGACGCCTGGCCGAATTGCGCAGCGTCGCAGCCGAGCTGGACGCCACGCCCGGGCAGGTGGTCCTTGCCTGGCTACTTGGTGGTTCCCCGGTGATCCGGCCGATCGTCGGCGTCAGCACGTTGGCCCAACTCGACGCAGCCCTCGACGCCGCCGAGCTGACCCTCACCGCCGAGCAACGCGCGAGGCTCGACGCCGCGGTCTGATAGCCGGCCTTCGATCCGGTGGTCAGCCCTTCCCCGGTGGTCGAGGTGCGAGCCGCGTGCGGCGAGCCTCGAGACCGCTTGCGCCGGTGCTG